>RPRQ01000049.1 GCA_003818205.1 Bacteroidales bacterium | reverse complement strand
GTTCGAACCTGTGCCAGCATAATTATTTGCCACTGTTAATGAACCTAAAGAAAGTCCAGTGGAAGTTTGGTAGTTTGACGCATCAATGATATTGAATTTACAAGCAGGTGCTGTTGTTCCAATGCCGACATTACCGCCATTATAGTAGATATTAGAGCCATTCTGTGGCCATGCGATTTGCGCTTTTAACCCGTAAATGCTTAATGCGATTAGTGCGAATAGAATAGCTAATTTTTTCATGTTATATTTTATTTGCTGTTTGTCGTTTTCTCAAGTTTTTCAATTCTCAAGTTTTGTTTTTCAATTATTTTTTGCTGCTCAATCATATACAGCGTCAGCTCCTCCACCTTCTGGAGCAGCTTGGCGTTCATCTCGCCCAGGCTAACGCCGTTCTCCTTCACCTCCGCTGCGGTGGGGATTTCGGGCAGGTGGCTGTTGGCCTTGATGAACTGCTCCACCTCACCTAGGGTGCGTAGCTTGTAGGTGGGGTGGAATACAAAGTCAGCCCAACCATCGAGGGTAACATTTACCTCTTTGGCCTTAATGTTTCCATTAACGGCGAGCTTTGCCGTGGGGTTGGTGGTGCCGATGCCGACGTTGCCAGTATTACAATTAATAGATAATGCATCTCCAGCACCAGCATCGGAATATATAGAAAAATTATTCTCTAAACGGTTGCCAATTTTCCAATTTAAAATACCTGCTTTCTCCAAATTTATTACTGGGAATGTGCTCCGTATGTGCAATTTTTCGGATGATGTTGTAGTACCAATGCCGACGTTGCCAGTATTACAATTAATAGATAATGCATCTCCAGCACCAGCATCAGAATATATAGAAAAATTATTCTCTAAACGGTTGCCAATTTTCCAATTTAAAATACCTGCTTTCTCCAAATTTATTACTGGGAATGTGCTCCGTATATGCAATTTTTCGGATGGTGTTGTAGTACCAATCCCAACATTACCTCCATTATAGTATATACTTGTGCCATTCAATGGCCATGCGATTTGCGCTTTTAACCCATAAATGCTTACCGCTATTAAAGCGAATAGAATTGTTAGTTTTTTCATGATTTTATTAGTTGTATTTTATCTAGTGATTCCTTCATTAGTCAAAGTGAAAAAGGTTAACCACATCATACGGTTCAAGGAATAACATGGTATATTTTTTACGATTCGTATTCAAAGGTAAAGCGTACAATTTTGATGAATTGTACGCTTTTATTCCCTCCTATAAAATTATACATTTTTCTTATTAATATCCTAACAGATTTAAATATAATTTACTATATAGCAGGATGTCAGATATATAAACTGACTATCGGTTGAGTCCTTTTTTGAAAAGGAAACCGATCAGAAATCTATTGGGGTTTTGCCCCATAGGTAAAGTTCTTTTCCAAGGCCTTAGCAAGTAACGCCCATATTATATCTGTTTGGTTGCCGCTAAAAGGAGATGGTTAACCCTGAAAGCCTTTTGAAGCCTAGCTGTTCGAAGAAGAGGGTATAGCAAAAATACTATTTTAACGTCAGTTCGATGTAAGAAACAACTTAAATGACGTCAACTCGATATAAGGGTTTAAGGGTAGAAAACAGCTACAAGCACAATCACTAACACCGCCTTTCAAGGCGGTGTCTAATGGAAAAAGGCAATGGGCTTTAGCCCAACATCAAATGGATTGCTAATTAAAGCTAATAGCGGGATACAATGATATCATTTATTTACTCAGGGCTAAAGCCCAGCTAATTCAGCGTTTACTAACTCCGCCTTAAAAGGCGGAGTTAGTGATTCAGCCTTTAGCCTGTATTTGTAGCTAAGGCTGATATTTATTCTCAGGCATCAACTGTCATAACCCTTTTTCTTATATCGAACTCACGTTAAATGATATATTATCAGTATTTTGCTTTATTGGAGAAAATGGAACCGAGCTTGCGAGTTCGGCGTAGCCAATGATGCCTGCCTGCTGCCTGCCTACCGGCAGGCAGCAGGCAGGCAGGCACCATTCCAATTCCAAATGAAATATTTGTAATAAATTGAAATTTAGAGTATTACTATCATTCCTTAGATCGAACTCACGTTATTTTACTTCTTCCCTTTCCCTTTTGGCTGCTGTCCCTGTCCGCCGCCCATGCCGATAATCTGATACCCGGCAAGGTTAAACGTTTTTGGGTTACTCGGTTTGATGTCAACAACGGTTAGGTCCGATTGAGCCTTGGAGTCTTTTGCGTAGGTGTGCATCTCCATCATGGTGCCCACGCCGGAGGTTGTGCCACCCGAAGCGAATACGCCCATGCCACCCATCTGCCCGTATGCCGATGAGTAGTCGAAAACAACATCTTTGGTTGCCCAAATTTCGGTTTTCCCCTGGGGGTTTTCGTGAACGTACTCCTTGCAGCTATACCCTGCAATGGTTTTTGTTCTTCCGGTTGGCTTATAGCTTGACATGTAATCTTTATAATCCTTTTTATCCTGTGCATTGTTGCCTTGTTTTTGCTTCGCTTCAATTGCTGAATCCTTCGGCATCTCCATGGCAATGCCGCTCTTTTCGCCGCTCTTCCCCCCAAGAATAAGCATTGCCCAGTTCTTGTAATCGTAAATAAACAGGCTTTGTTGTTTCTCCTTGGTTTGCTTGTCGGCAGCTTCGAACTCCATGGCGAAGCTCTTGCTATTCTTATCGAAGAATGTGGTGTAGAGCACTTTTTCCGATTTTTTACCCAACGAGTCGGTTGACTGCATCTCCATGGTCATGCTTGAGGTGAACGAGTAGCTGGTTTCGTGCTTTACATCCTTCATGCCCATCATGCCCATCATCTTCTTCTGCATAAGGTTATCGGCAGGATTCGAGCTCGATTGCTGATCTCCTGACTGGGTTTGTCCTTGAGCCTTCTTCTTCTCAGCCTCTTTTTTCTTTCGCTCCTCCTCGTCCTTCTTTAGCTTTTTGTCTAGAGCGCTATTTACGCCTTTATTCAATAAGTCTTTAAACTGTGCTGATGCAGGATTCCCTGATATTAATACCCCAGCCACTAGCATCAATCCGATAATTCTTGCTTTCATTTTGTTTGGTTTTACTATGGTTTAAACGATTGTTTTAATTCTGCATTTCAGAAGACTAAATTACAAAGATTTTAGTTTTTTTCAATTTTTATTGCTTATGACTAACGATTGAATGATTTGCTACGAAGGCACAAAGACGCTAGGATTTAGCTAAGCAATAAGTATTATTATCAAACTATTTTAACGTGAGTTCGATCTAAGCGACAATAGTAAATATCAATTATACAATACATTACAGATATGTGTATGTTTTTTTGGAATGATGGAATGATGGATTAATGGGGTTTCTTCTAACATTTTTCTTCCAAAATTCCATCATTCCATTCTTCCAATTATTCCATATTGATATGATTATAATAAACAAGTAGTTAAGTTAATTCTTACATCGAACTGACTTTATTTTAATGTATGAGAGGTTATATTCCAATGTCGTTTAATTAAGGATTTTACAATTGACGCTTTCAGGTCTTCCGACTCTGAAAGGTCAATCAAGTTGGTTAACCTGACAGAATTCGAAGAACCTGTCAGCGTTTTATCAACCTTAATTAAAACGACATTGATTTATATTCTTGAAAAATGTGCTCATACGATCTTTAAAAATGGTTATCCAAAGATCGTGTTGAGTATGAAACATTTTTCGCTAATAATGGTTTAATTTGCTGTATATTTCAAAGCGAATGGTAAAAGGGAAAGAATCGAAACCTCATATTGGCATATACGGCAGGCGCAACAACGGGAAGAGCTCGCTCATCAATATGCTTGCAGGGCAGAATGTGGCAATCGTATCGGATTTTGCGGGTACAACCACCGATCCGGTAAAGAAATCGTTCGAGATTACCGGGTTTGGGCCAGTTATTCTAATCGATACGGCAGGCATCGATGATATTGGTGAACTCGGTGCGAAGCGGGTTGAGAAAACGTTGGAGTCTATCAACCATATCGATTTGGCGATCCTCCTTTTGGTCGATAATTCATGGGGCGAGCATGAGGATATGCTGATCGCCGAATTCGCTAAAACCGAGATTCCTTTTATTTTTGTCCATGGCAAAAGCGATATTGTGCCCATAACAAAGGAGTTTAGAGCTGAATTGCGGGAGAAGTGTTCGAAGTCTCAGGTTATTGAAACCAGCATTAATAACCCCAATTGCGTTGAGGAGCTTGTTCTTGCGATTCAGCATGCAATCCCCGAATCATCCTATAAAACCCCAACGTTACTTGGCGATTTAATCTCTTACGGTGATATTGTTCTGCTTATTATCCCTATTGACGTTGAGGCTCCAGCAGGCAGGCTAATCCTTCCACAGGTGCAGGCTATCCGCGATATTTTGGATAACGATGCGGTTGCCATTGTGCTAAAAGAGCGCGAGGTGGATGCTTTCCTGCGGAGAACGGCAATAAAACCTGCTTTGGTGGTTACCGATAGCCAGATATTCGTTAAGGCCGATGCCTCTATCCCAAAGGATATTCCGCTTACCAGCTTCAGCATTCTTTTGGCACGGTTTAAAGGCGATTTCGAGAGTTACATCAAGGGTACCCCGATGATCTCGGATTTAAAGGATGGCGACAGGGTGCTGCTCCTCGAAAGTTGTTCGCATCATACCTCATGCGATGATATTGGGCGGGTAAAAATTCCCCGTTGGATTAGCAATTTTACAGGCAAAAGGTTGGAATTCGATGTGGTGGCAGGGCTAGATAAACTTCCCCATGATATAAAAGAGTACGCATTGGTAATTCAGTGTGGTGGGTGTATGATTACCCGTAAGCAGATATTTAATAGACTTCGACAGGCGATTGAAGCGGGTGTTCCCGTTACCAACTACGGAATGGCAATAGCTTATGTTCAGGGGATTTACCAACGGGCCGTTGCACCGTTCTCTTCAGCTGATTCGGGGAAGCATAGCTATTTATAAAAACGAATGATTTTCACCGCTGAGACGCAGAGGATGCGGAGCTAATCCCCTAGAAACTGTTAAACGTTTAAAATTATAGCAGTAGGGTGAAATATTTGTAAGGTGTAGATATTAAGGGTATTGATAGTATCACCCCTCTGGGGTTTTATAGCACGTAGCACGCTTGTCGGTTACCGATGTTTCAGCCCGCTGGGCTTAATGCGCTGGTAGCTGTAGAGGAAACGCCGTTAGGCGTGATATGTCGGTATAAGGGAGATTCCTAGCTTATCTTAAACACCGTAGGTGTGGCATGCTCCCTTGAGAAAAGGGTAACCCCCCTACTATAATCAGGGATTTTCTTTGTACGAAGAATTTTATTATCAAATATTTAAACGGGTTCTTTATATTTCTCAGCGACTCTGCGTTTAATTCTTTTCGAATATCTCTATTCCACTCTAAACGTAATGGTTTTTTCAGAGGCGTTTCCTAAAAAATCAATGGTTTTAATGAGTAGCGTATAGGTGGTAAGGGTTTTAAACCCTTCAATGGGTGAACCATATTTGATTTCTCTTGCCCCATTCAAAATATAGCCTAGCTTTTCAACCCCTGATACATTATCGGTTGCTGCGAGGTAAAGTTTAATTCCTTTCGAAAAAATGGGAATCTTTGCATCGTTTTCATTCAACCATCCCGATGGTTCTATACTGAAATGATGGTAGATTGATGGGGGTTGATTATCAATACAAAAATTAAATGAGAGTAGGTTTACGTTATCCACATTATCGTAAGCAGTGCATACCATTTCGTGCTTGCCTCCGGTTTCGAGAGTAAATGGTTCAGTATAGAGTTTTTCGTCTCCACCCTTTAACCTGTAGTTTACCTTGCTAACCCCGGCCCCAATATCGTTGGTTGTAATTGATATTTTTGTTTTTGGGCCAATCCAAAGGGTATCCCTGATGGTCATTTTTGGACCAATGAAGCTCTTCCTAATCTGAGGTCCAGTGATGTCAACCATAGGCATGCTAAATGATTCAGACTGAGTATCAGATTTACTTCGGTTACCAACATTATCTATTGCAAAAGATTTTAAGCTAACTGAACCCATAATGTCAGATAGATATACTGGTTTTTCGTAGGATACAAAAGGGCTATTATTTAAAGAGTAGTTAATCTCCTTAACGCCAGATTTATTATCCACTGCAGCAATTCTTAGCTGACTTCTACCCGAAGAGTACTCTTTACCTGCAACAATGTATGTATTACCTACAATCTCTTCAAAAACCATAGGTGGTGTTTTATCAACAAAAAATGTGAAAGATTTAGGGTTCTCGGTATTGCCAACCTCATCAATTGAATACCAGCTTATTGTGTGTTCCCCTTCGCTTAGCGATGATGTACTTATTGGTTTCGTATAGATTTCCAGTTTACTGCTATCGATTTTATACAAAGTTTGTTTAACCCCTATAGCATCAGCGGAAGTTAACGCTAAAGTTGATCGCCCCGATACTATATTCTCGAACTTATCACCAATTAAATCTAAATTTGAGAGGGGAGGGGTGTTATCAACAACAATAGTATGCGTAGCCTCCTCCTCTTTATTTCCAACGTTATCAAGGGCAAATACTGTTAGTTTATAGCTCCCTTCGCTTTTCAGCGAGATAGGTTCGTTGTACTTTATATTCGTCCCATCATTGATAGAGTAGTAAATTCCATTTAAACCGGCATCGGGGTCTTTTGCTGAGAGTTCAATGACGCATAGCCCCGAGAGGTATGTGGTATTAGCTTTTTGAAAAACTTTTTCGGAATCATACCCAACTGAGGACTTAGGAGGAAGGGCATCTGCGAAAAGGTCGAGATTGACTTTGCGTCCTAGGTCGAGATTTAGATGCGTAAGGCGTTTTAGTCCATGGTTACTCCAGTGTAATGGTTCGTTACCGTTATCCCCTTTTAATCTAAAACTTTTACTCCCTTCGGGTGATGTTCCAATGAAGAGGTACACATGAGTCCCCTTTGCAATAAAGAGTTTACCGGTTGAATCCTTGTATAAAGTGGGGATTGTATCGTTCTGCGCTGTTAAATTGATGCTTAAAAAAACAGCAATGATTATGATGAAGTATTTAACCATTATAGATATGAATGATATATTTTGTCTTAACATAATCGGGTTCTATTTAATCGGAAGTATTTTGAACTCAACTCTACGGTTTACCTGATGCTTTTCATCGGAGCATATTACATCTTTCGTACACTCATTTACGGGGTTTGTATCCCCATACCCTTTGAAGGTTAACCGGTTCTTTTTTACCCCTTTATAAATTAGATAGTTAACAATTGATTCAGCACGCAACTCGGAAAGGTTAAGATTGTAAGCGGCATCACCTCTACAGTCGGTGTGAGCACGGAGCTCAATCCTTATTTCGGGGTATTCGTTCAGAACTTGAGCAAATTCATCAAGTTCAAGCTTGCTTATGGGTCGAAGCCTTGAGCTATTGGTGTCAAAGTAAATGTTCCTGATCTTAACGATTGAATCTACCGCAGTAATTACATTAAACCTAAGCGTGTCGCTAATATTACCAACATTATCGATAGCAAATGTTTTTATGTTATAATCGCGCTCTTTATCAAAAACGACTGTTTTGGTATTTGTAAAATCTTCATTATCAATTGAAACGAATACCCCTTGAACACCCGAAAGGTTATCCTTTGCGATGATGTCGGCCTTAGAGCCAACCTCAACATAGAACCTTTTTCGTGAATTCTTCAAAAGAGTATTTTTAAAACTTAAATTAACTTTAGGGGCTATTCCATCGGCAAAAATTTTAAAGCTAATCAGCCTATTCGTTTCACCATCAACGGTTCGAATATAATGTGTACCGTTACCATCGAAGTACATCGGGTTTGATTCTGGATCCTTGCTAGTGATAAGGATTCTCTTTTCTTGATTGTTCTCTGGTGCAATAAAGAAGTATGCCGGCATGTTCGCTTGCACATACACTTGGCCTAAGCTGTCAACATATATCCCTGCTCCCTTCTGTTGCCCCATTAAGAATGGAGTTAATAAAGTGATCAGGAGTAGTTTTAGAGTAACTCTTTTAATCATATGCTAAGATAATTCTATTATTCTATCACCAAGTTTAAAGCCAATAACAATTATATCGTCGAGCTGTTTATTCTTACCCATCCAGGTTGTAATGCGTTGGTTTAAAATCTCCTTCTGTTCAATCATCGGGTGTAAGTGGATTTCGAGCAGTAACTCTTTAAACTTCCGGGACGAGAATTTTATATCGCCAACCCCTCCAAACTGATCGGTATAGCCATCGGAAAAGATATAGAAATATGTGGGTGATGTAATATCGATTGTATGCAATGTGAACTCCCTTTTGACCTCTTTCTGAATGCCTCCGATGGGAACAGGATCGCCCTTGATATAATGAACCTCTCCGTTTGAGATGAATAACAAAGGGTTTTTAGCACCGGCGTACTCCAACCGCTTGCCGTTATCCTTAACCACACAAACGGCCATATCCATTCCATCGCGGTTGTCGCTTTTACTTTGCCTAAGCAAATAACGGACAGATTTATGCAGATCGTTAAGCATTTCATTGGGTTTAACCACTCCGCTTCGCGATAGGGTTTCGAGCAGGTTAAACCCAATCATCGACATGAATGCGCCAGGTACTCCATGCCCTGTACAATCCACGGCGGTAATGATAAAACCGCTCTCATCGTCAGGAACATTGCTCAGCTTGATATGGTGTCGGTGAGATTTTTCGTTTGCGCCATTTTTGCCCGAGTAAGCGGTAAACCAGTAAAAATCGCCGCTAACAACATCACGTGGCTTAAAAAGAACGAACGAATCGGGGAGTATATTTCTAAGATTCTCTTCAGTGGGTAGTAGGGCTTCCTGTATCTGATGCGCATAGTTTATGCTGCTTGTAATATCGTGGTTCTGCTTCTCGATCTGAACCATTGCTCCTACTAGTTCAAGCCCTTGCTGCTCAATCATATCCCGTTGTTGGGTTATCTCATCGTTCTGCTTTGCTAGCAGGGCGTTGGCTTTCTTTTTATTATAAAGACTATATACGAGTAACCCAGAAAATGCTAGCACTGCAACGATTATAACAATAAATATATTTCGAATTAAGCGCTGATTGCTTATTACAACGTTTTGAAACTCCTTTTCCCTATTCAATTGGTTGATCTGTGTTTTTTGAACGTTCGATATTTTCTCGGTTTTCTGAAGATTTTTCTCGGTTTTATCGAGAATTTCCTTTTTCTCCTCTAGGGCTATCTGTGTTTGCTGTTTTTGCGATTCGGCAACCTGAACCCTATTCTGAGCTTCGTTGACTATTTGCTTTGTCTCGGCTTCTTTTTTTTGAAATTCCTCCTTTTGGATTTTTCGGGTTATTGCGGTGTAAAGGGCAAAGTATTCCGCCGATTTCTCGGTATTTCCCATCTTCTCGTAGTTGGCTGCTAATACTGAATATATATTCCGAAGAAGCTTTGTGTCGTTCACCTCTTGGGCTATTGAGGTTGCCTCATTGAGCGTGCTAATTGCCTTTTCGTAGCTTGCAGTTTGGGTGTATGTGTTGGCTATATTGATTAGGGCTGATGCGATTTCGTTTTTTTTTGCTGCATTACGGCATTCCAGGAGGCACTTTTCAAAGTTGACAAGGGCGTTTGAGTAGTCGCCAATATCGGTGTAGGCCATGCCAATGTTATTGTAGGTGTTCTTAATGGCATTACGGTTGCCAACCTTTTCGTATGATCCAATAACTTTTCGGAAATTGGCAATGGCCTCATTCGGCAGACCATTCATCCAGTAAGTGGTTGCAATGGTATTGTAGTAATACCCTGCTTGGCTAAAATCTCCGTTCGATTCTAGCGTTCTTGCTTTGACAAGATTATCATCAACCTCCTTTTGCAGCGTTTCGGATAGCTGTTTTTGAGCCGAAGCGAAATGTATTTGGAGCGACAAGAAGAATCCGGTCAAGAGAATAGCCAATAAATATCTGTTAGTTTTCAGTTCCATTCAGGTTAATAATCTTATTGCTCTTTTACTAGCGTTATGGGTAAATCGGTCATCCTTTTAAACTCCTCACCCTCTTCGTGCATATCCTCATCGTCGGCATTGTAAAACCAGTTTAGGGTAACCCGATAATCCTGTGAGGGGAAATCTTCGAATAGGCTTATTATTTCAAGAATTTTTTTTGCCGATGATGAGTTCAGATATACTAATCGGAAATTTAATGTGGTATGCTGTTTGGGTGATTTAATGTACTCCTTCGCCAAGTTGTATAACGGAGTGTAGCAGGTAATAGCATCCTCGGGGAGCGATTTCCCAATAATTTCAATCAAACCCTTATCCCCATCGAATAGAATTGATGGGGAATCATCGGTAGAATTGGTAAAATACCTTTCCATTTTTTCCCAATTAAATCAAAATAAGTTTTCTTATACAAAAATACATTATCCATCTAGCCAACCTACTAAAAATGGGTTTAATTACAATGATTTTGATCAATTGTTGTATATACACCGCCAATTCAACGAAATATGGTACTTATATATAGATATTTTCGAATGAGGGGTAAACCGATAAATGGATATTTTTATAATATGTTTCTTAACATGTTTTGATTGATGTAGGCATAACTATATAATAATCAGTTATATATAGATATTTACGATTATTTTTCAATCCGAATGGCTTCAAATTTTCTCAAACCAACTTTATAGTGATACTTAAACTTCTAAATTTGTCAGGCAATTTTACGAATAAACAATTGAAAACTAAATAATACAAAGGAGGTTCCATGACAAAACGTAATGTAATTATTATTGGTGCTGCCGGAAGAGATTTTCACAACTTCAACACTTTCTTTCGCAATAATGCACAGTATAATGTAGTTGCTTTTACAGCAGCACAAATTCCTGATATAGACGGTCGTAAATATCCAGCCGAATTAGCCGGAAAACTTTATCCAAAAGGAATTCCAATCTTTGCTGAGGAAGAACTTGTAAAGTTGATTAAAGATTTAAAAGTTACTGATTGTGTATTCTCATATAGCGATGTTCCTTACAATCGGGTTATGAATATCAGCTCAATTGTTAATGCTGCTGGTGCAAACTTTATGCTGCTTGGCCCAGGTGAGACTATGGTTAAGAGCACAAAACCAGTTATTGCAGTTGTTGCTACCCGTACAGGTTGCGGAAAATCACAGACATCACGTAAAGTTGTTGAGCATTTAATGGCTCAAGGCCTTAAGGTTGTTGCTGTTCGCCACCCAATGCCTTATGGCGATTTAGTTGCTCAAAAAGTTCAACGTTTTGCAACTGTAGCAGATTTGAAGAAGCACAAGTGTACCGTTGAGGAGATGGAAGAGTACGAACCACACGTAGTACGTGGTAATGTTATCTACGCTGGGGTTGACTATGAGGCAATTCTTCGTGCAGCAGAGAAAGATCCTAGCGGTTGCGATGTTATCCTTTGGGATGGTGGTAACAACGACTTCGCTTTCTACAAACCAGATTTGACTATAACTGTTGCTGACCCACACAGACCAGGTGCTGAGGTTAGCTACTATCCAGGTGAGGTTAATATTCGTTTAGCAGATGTAATTGTTATTAACAAGATGGATTCAGCATCGCCAGAAGGAATTCAAATTGTTCGCGACAACATCCGCAAAACCAATCCCAAAGCTATTGTTGTTGACGGTGCTTCTCCAATCAAGGTTGATGATCCAAGTCTTATTGAAGGAAAACGTTGCTTAATCGTTGAGGATGGCCCAACCCTTACCCACGGTGAGATGAAGATTGGTGCTGGTACTATTGCCGCCCGCAAATTTGGTGCTTCTGAAGAGATTGATGCTCGTCCATACTTAGTAGGTAAACTGAAAGAGACCTATGAGATTTATCCAAATATTGGTAATATTCTACCAGCAATGGGCTATGGCGCGCAGCAGCTAAAGGATCTTGAGGCTACCATCAACAAGACCGATTGCGATACCGTTATCATCGGTACTCCAATTGACCTTAACCGTATCATCAAGATTAAGAAGCCTAATACACGTGTTTACTACGATCTAGCTGAGATTGGATTACCCGATTTAAAGGGTGTTCTTGAGAATTTCGTTAAGAAGCACAAGTTGAAGAAAAAATAGTTCATTCATACTTATTTTAGGGGTCGTTTCGTAGAAGGAGCGCCCCCTTTTTATTTTATTGAATAGCTCATTTTTAGGATATATTTTTCAATGGTATAATTATTGCTATTTTTGCTACGGATTTTTTTAATAATGAGAAACCTCCTGTCTGTTATTGTATCAATGGTTTTAAGCTATAGTCAACCCTTATTGGCTATGGGAAATTATTTTATTCAGGATACCACCAATAAGAGCACCAACGCATCAGCTGCCTTCCCCAAGTCAAAGCTAGGTGTCGATATTATGATGCTTATGACCGGGGAGCAAAGAGAAGTAGAAATAAGAAAATTTTCAACGAAATTCATTTATTATTCGCGGCCTAAAGAATCGACCATGGTTCAAATCGATAGGAGATTGGTTAACGTTATCTACTATCGGAGCGGAAGTAAGGAGGTGATAACCCCTCGGGCTGTTGATATTCCTCAGAATAGTGATTGGGAAAAGATTAAGGTTACCGAAAACCCAAAGGATGTAAGCCCGATGATGATTGAGATTGACCTAATAGAAGTGGTGGTCGAGGCGAGTACCCGTGAGCAGTACGTTAAGCCCCAAACCCTTGAGAACTCAGCTAATATTATCCTTCGAAAGAAAGCCGCCATGCTAAATGGGGAGCTTGTACTTATTAAAAAGAAATCGCACAGCCGACCTTACGGCGAAGCCCCATCGCTGAGAATTGAGGCCGTTGCGTATCGGAAGATTTAATAATTAGTAACTACTCAGGCACATTTTTATGTAGGCATTTTCTTTAGTTAATAAGTGTAACGTTCAGGCATAAAGACTGTTGCTCGTTTATTTTTAACTTCGTTGAGCCCTGCGGGGCTCTCGCAAAGTTGCTAAACCGAACTGCCGGTAGGCAGGGTAGGCAGGTTAACCAAGAAAGAAAAAACTTAATATTGGCATTAAAGTACTAATAAATAGCTATATATAATAAGCATTCTTAAATCGAACTCACAAAACCGTAGGACTTGGAAGAGTTGATTTAAAGAACGGCAAATCCCTGTGCTCTCGGTATAGGGTAGTTCACAATCTAATCTTGAAAAAGTAGCTATTACAAAAGCGATTAGCAAATGTCCATTATACTTTTTGATGTGTTCTTTTATGAATGTTTAAGCGGAAAGTATTAATCACAATATATATAATCGAAAGCTGCATGAGATGAATAGGCGCAATGTAACGCAACTCGAAGGGGCTAGCATAAACGTTAAATGCTAGGTATATTGATGTGAAAATCAATATTAACCATAATGCAGCATGCTGGTACGGTTGCCATTGCATTTGCTTTCGTTTAATCAGGTATAGCACAAATGCTCCAAGTACTACAATCCAAATAATTAACCGTGATATGGGGATTAAAAAAAAGTAGTTCTCAAATACTTTACTCTTAACATAAACTTTTTCCGAAGCGGGAAGTTTAAACCAATCGCGCATTCGCTCGTCTGGGATTCCGTCAATTCTAAAACGCTTAACAATCTGATCGTGGACAGGGTAAAGTGCTGTCCAAAGGTTTGGTATAAGATAGTTCTTTGCAAAGGTTAATGGGTGTTTCATAATTACATACGATCCGAATTTGCTATACACATTCTCTCCGAGGTAATTCCATTGGTAGATATAAGGGCTATTGGTTCTGTCGCACTCGTAGTAACAGTAAAGCTTTAGTGGAGAGGTTTTATCCCACATGAATTTAGCCGTTGGCTTACTCTTCAGCTCCAACGATGCTTTTAGCTGCACAGCAATTTCGGCGAACTCCTTGACCTGTTTATCCTTAATGCCTGATAGGTCTAAATCGACGTATGGAATACAGTGTAGCGCATTGTTCGCCAGCTGCCAACCCGAGAAGCCCGAAAAGGTGTCAACACGAATTAGGTCGTAAATCTTTGCCTTTTGCTTATTGTAATAACCGTAAACCAAGATAATGGGTATTACCGAGAGTATTAGGCTGATATAGATATTCCGACGATAAAAGGTTAGGAATAGAAGTAGTATTGTTATGGGCAGATATACTAACCCTGTATATCGAATATTGATAAGGTAGAACAGCAGGATCAGGTGGATTGCATAAAAGAAATATTTGTGAAAATTATTTCGGTCGAATAGTATCCAAAGCCCTGTTGTAACCCATATAACGGTCAACGAGGAAAAGAGCGAGTCGCTTAACACTGTATTGGTTAGGTATATGCAGAGGGGCGAGAATATTGCCAGAATTGCAAAAAGGTAAAAGGTAAACTTGCTTTTGGGCTGGAAAAAGTATTTGATGGAGAAGATGAGTAGTAACGAGCTTATTGCATTTATTAAATATTGAACTGCAACAACAAAGTGAATGGATGTTGACCATTTATGGATTGATATTAAAAACTGCGAATAGCCGAAAGGTCTATAGGTGTCAATCCTGTTGGAGAGCGCAGCGTTTACGTACGCCCCCGAGTCCGATATGCTTGCGGGGTATGGGTTCAAATAGGTTATTACATAGTAGAGTATAAAGTAAAGAGCAATGAATGCTATTACTTGATATTTCTGCTCTTTTTGTAGCATGAATTTGAAAAACGATTCGGAAGCAGTTTCTTGATTATCTTTTTTATTTCTTTGTATTTTTGACATTGTTTGTTTAATTATATGAATATCAGAGAGTAAAAAATTTGATCTAATGAAACCTAACCATGTTCTTAAATGGTTAAAAAATCCTGTCATTTCTTTTCGTGGTACTCCTCCTCCGTATTGATGCTCCAGATATTATCCTTCTGTTTGTTCCCTGCTATTATATTATTAACCGCTGTTATTGCCGTAAGCATGGAATGATCCTGATTGTTATACTTATGCATCCCATTTCGCCCGATTAAAAATAGGTTTTCAAATTTATTGGTAAAATCTTTAATAGTATCAAATTGAGAGTAGGTTCCGAAGTAAGCAGGGTAGGTCTTCGGCATTCGAATTAGCGTGCTATCAATTACCTCATTCCTATCAATAATATCAATCATGTGCAGCTCTTCAATAGCAAATTGGATGAAGTCAGCATCGGTTTTAGTCCATAGCTCATCGCCCTCGTTACAGAAGTACTCAAGCCCAATCCATACTTTCTCGATATCGGCAACCATGTAGGGCGACCAGTTGTTGAAAATCTGTAGCCTGCCCACTTTAACATCCCGTTCCTGGATGTATATCCAATTATCGGGTACTAGATTATATAAAGTGCTAATCTTCGTCTCATTCTTAATCTTCAGCTTATTCAGAAGTAAACCAACGGTTATAAAATCGCGGTATTGCAGACCTTCGCTAACCTCTTTAACCGATGAAGGAACAATGCCTCCCATAGCATTGATTAGGTCTTTAACAGGCATTGTTGAGAAAAAGTAATCCCCTTTTATTGTGGATTCTTCTTTAGTTGTTGTGTTGATACATAATACATCGTTAACCTGATTTGTGCTGATATTAATCCCTACCGCTTGGGTGTTTTTAATGATAACACCTCCTTTTTCCTCTACAATACGGGCAACGGTTTCCCACATCTGCCCTGGGCCAAGTTTAGGGTACATAAACTGTTCAATAAGGCTAGTGTCGGTATTCTTCTGCTCAATGTTTTTTTCTCTCTTGAACATCGATTTGATGGCGTGAAGGATTGCCCTTGAAACCGATAACCCCTTTATCCGTTGTGCTCCCCAGTCGGCTGCAATTTTTGTGCACGATACGCCCCATACCTTCTCGGTATAGTCCTTGAAGAAGGTTTTGTAAAGCTCTTTCCCGAATCGGCTGATGAAAAAATCTTCGAGAGAGGTTATCCTTTTAACCGGGAAGACCCTTACCCAGAAGTAGGTCCATCCAATTTTAAAAATCCGTATTACTCCAAGGTTCGATAATGTTTTAAGGTTAAGGGTTATGGGGTAATCGAAGAATTTTCGGAGGAAGAAGATGCGCGATAAACGGCTACGGATAAGCATTACCCTATCAGTAATTTCAGGATCAGGGCCATTCGGTGAGAGGTTTATCGTAGTTTTCTTATTCTGATAGTGAATATCTTTTAGAATTTCATCCTTTGATTTAGATCCTTGAATTGGCAGAATTTCTTGCCACCATTTCATCACCGTATCGGACTTTGAGAAGAATCGATGCCCCCCAATATCCATGCGATTCCCTTTGTGAACAACAGTTTTAGAGATACCCCCAATATCATTGGTGCTTTCAATAATAATGGGTTTAATATCGGTTCTCGTGACAAGCTCGTAAGCGGCGGTTAATCCTGCAGGTCCTGCCCCGATTATAATGGCTGTTTTACTCATTGCTTTTGCTTTTGTTGAAGAGGATTACCTTTCGGGCAAAGAAATTCCAGAAGTAAACTACGAATGCTGTAATAAGCTTCGATAGGAGGTAGTAAATTAGTAATATGTCGGTGAGTATCCAAATAAATAGCTCGTTTAACCCTAATCCAACCACCCCGATAAGGGAGAATACTACAAATTCCATTAATCGATTATCCATGGTATGCCCATCGAAAACCCACTTTACGCTTAAAAAGTAGTTAACAATCAACCCGACAATAAAAGCAATGCCTGCCGAGATTAAATAGTGAATATGGAGGTATTCAGTTAAAAAGAATAATGTTCCGAAATCGATTAAAAATGCGAAACCACCGACAAGGGTATATCGGAATAATTGCAGTAAAGTACTGTTTGTCTTCCCTTTAATAAGATATTGAATGTTTATACTCCCCATTCTATTCTTGAAAAATTTATCATTATCAATCGTTTTTGAATAACTTCGAAAAATAGCAATTATTTATCATTAATGAGATTCAAACGTATTTTTATCGGGTGAGGCAATTAAAAAAGCAACGCAAAACCTAAGCCTGCGCTGCTTTAGTTGGTTATATTGAGTTCAATTTATTGTTTTTGTAGTATAAAACTGAAGTAAATAAGATCTCTATTCGCAAACTGATTGTAAACAACAGAGTTCTTAACCCCTGCGAATTCACGGAACTGATTGGCAAATAGTTTGGGAATGCTCTTCGATATATCGGTCATTCGGCGATCGTGATCCTCATCCAAGGCTTGGAGCACATTGGGGGTGATATCCCTTTTCTTCATCACAACCATTTGTGAATCGTTCAGCTGCTTCTCAAGCTCCTCCATTTCGTAAGAGTACCTAAAATCGGTGAAAAGGAAATGCCCTCCGGGCTTAAGTACTTTTTTTACCTCCCCGAGGAATCGGTTCATTGATTCGTAGCAGTGTGACGATTCCACATTGATTACCGCATCGAAGCTTTCGTGGCTGAATGGAAGATTTTCAGCATCACCCTCAACAAACGATAAGCCTTCACGTCCATGATTTTTATTGCATAGCTTAACCGCATTGCCCGAGTAATCAAGCCCCACCATGGTGCTAGGTTTATGATATTTCTTAATCATGGATGCACCTCCTCCACGTCCGCTGCCAACCTCTAAAAGGGATTTATCCTCAAGGTTAACCTCATTGGCTAGATGATGGTAGAGCTGAAATGAAAGACGATTTACCTCATCAGAGGAGTCAAGAATAGGTTTTACCTCTTGCCCATCGATTTGAGCGTAACCATAGTTCATGAATGACCACTGATCTTGTTTAATGAAACGGGCCATTAGCTGATACATCCATTTACGGGTAATCTTGCGGAATCCTGGGATTACACCGCATAGCTTGAGATAGGATTTTACGAATAATGATGACATTGAATTTCCCCCTCCTCGAAGGATTTGAGTTATTAAACCTGTTTTTTACTGAGCTGACAGTAATTCAGATTTATGAGGAGTCTTCTCCTGTGATGGGAGTAGTTTCTTCGATATTTGTAGTTCTGACAGCCCTGAACAAGCCAAAGGTAGTAAAATTTGTTGATTTTTTTGCGATTTAGGATTCAATTCATGTATAGATTTGCCCTAAGAATCTTAGAAATAGTGTTCGGATCAATTTCAAACAACTAATATTTAGAGGGTTGAAATTAACTCTAGAAAAAAAGGGTTTAATATAAATTGAAAATCGAGGGAAATTCTATACTTAATTAACGTGAGTTCGATGTAAGAATCAACTTAACTACTTGTTTATTATCATTATATCTTTAATGATTAATTGGAAGAGTGCCTGCCTACCGGCAGGCAGGCACCATTCCAATTCCAAATAAAAAATTTGTAACAAATTACATTTTAGAGCATTACCACTATTTCTTATATCGAACTCACGTTAATTATTAATTGTTTCAGCAGGTGGGTTAAATTCACCCTCCCAGCGTGCAATAACTGCTGTAGCAAGACAATTTCCAAGAACGTTTACTGAAGTTCTTGCCATATCCATTAGCTCATCAATCCCGAGGATGATGTATATAGGCCACGTAGGAAGGCCGAAACTTGCGGCAGTTCCAAGTAAAATAACAAGTGACGCTCTAGGAACACCCGCAACGCCCTTGCTTGTAAGCATTAGCGTGAAAACGATTAGGATCTGTTTATCAATGGAAAGATGTATTCCGCTTACCTGTGCCACAAATATTGTAGCTAATGAAAGGTAGAGAGTTGTTCCATCGAGGTTAAAGCTATAACCTGTAGGCATTACAAAGGCAACAATCTTACGGGGTACTCCGAATTCCTCCATGCGTTCCATGGCAACAGGCAAAGCCGATTCGGAGCTCGTTGTTGCAAAGGCAATGGTTACCGGTTCCGACACTGCCTTAATAAATCTTCGGATAGGAATTTTAAAAAGTAAGGCAATGGGAAGTAAAATTCCTAATAAGAATACTGTTAGCGATACGTAAAGCGTAGCAAGTAGTTTGAATAGATTGAAAAGAATATCAAGGCCCATATGCCCAATGCTATAAGCAATTGCTGCAAAAACGGCAAAAGGAGCAAAGAACATGATAACCTGAGTAAACTTGAACATCGTTTCGGCAAGCGATTCGGTGAAACGGATCATCGGGTTCTTGTGTTTGTCCTTTAGCATGGCAACGGCTATACCGAACAAAATGCTGAATATCACAATCTGAAGAACTTGCCCCTCGTAAATGGATTTGGCAATATTTTCGGGGAAGATATGAAGGATTATATCGGAACCTTTTACAACGGCTACATCAGGTAGTTCAGATTGATTAATGGCATCGGGGATTACAACACCAACGCCTGCTTGGCTAATGTTGATTGCAAGCAATCCGATCACGAGGGCTAGCGTTGAGGCTATCTCAAAGTATAATAGCGATTTCCAACCCATTCGGCCAACCTGTTTTAGGTTGGAGTGTCCTGCGATACCAACAACGATGGTGGCGAAAAGGAGAGGGGCAATGATTGTTTTAATTAAGCGAAGGAAAATTTTACTCACCACATTCAAATTCACTGCAAACTGTGGTAGGTCATGCCCAAACTCAGCTCCTACTATCATACTTATCAAAATCCATGTGGTAAGCGATTTGCGGAACACAGCATAACCTACAATGGTGGCAATGGCAACCCAACGGAAGACCATAAGCACCGTGCCATCTATTTTGAATAAGCCGTAATGGCTAAGTAGGTTGAACGCCGATGCTACAAATAGCGTACAGAGCATTGCAATAAGATAGTAAGCAGGAACCCTACCATTCCTCGATTGGCTTTTTGCGGCCTTTGGAGTAACATTCTCGGTTGTCAAAATATTAGTTTTTTTTGTTGAACCCTAATTGCAAACATATACAATAAATTGATTGGTGATTTGTTCGGGTGTTTAAACAAGCTGTTTAGCGTAGTGAAAATTGGCAGGAGCACCACCTGTATGCCAAAAGAGGATATTCGATCCCTTTTTAAAATTTCCTTTTTCAAGACAATCAATTAGCCCAACAAATGCCCTTCCGGTGTAAACAGGGTCGAGTATTATGCCTTCCTTTTGGGCAAGAAGGTGTAATGCGTCAACTTCCGCTCGGGTTACCACACCATACCCTGCGCTATTGTAGTCGCTGTTGAGAATAACATCATCAAGGGTGAATAATTTATCAAACTTCAGAAGGGCTGCTACTTTGTTTGCGATATCAACAATCTGTTGGCCTAAGGGGGTTTTACCCATTTCGTCCTTGCCGTTGCTAATTCCAATAATTTCCGATGATAGGTTATAAAGATATTTACCTACCAATAGCCCTGCATGAGTTCCTCCTGACGATGATGAGAAAATGATATAGTCGATGTCAAGTATGTTCTCGAAAAGTTGCTGCTTTAGCTCTAAAACTGCTCTTGCGTAACCTAGACTCCCAATCTCATTGGAACCACCAATTGGTATGTAGTACGGTTTTTTCCCCGATAATTTTACCCTTTTAATCAGCTCCTCAGGGGTTAATAGCCCTTCGGGTTGTTCCGTCCAATGGATATTGGCTCCTAAAAGCTTATCGAGCAGGATATTACCATTTAGTTCAGGAGTAGCCGAGCCTTTAAGCAAAAGATGGCATCCCAAGCCTGCAATGGCTGCCGCAGCTGCTGTTTGCCTGCAATGGTTCGATTGGGCTGCACCGTAGGTTATTAGCGTATCACAACCCTTATCAATAGCATCTTTTACAAGATATTCCAGCTTACGGGTTTTATTTCCTCCCAGCGCCAACCCTGTTTGATCATCACGCTTGATGTAGATGTTGTAGTCGCTATAATGTTCCGATAAACGGTTAAGCCGGTGCAAAGGGGTAGGGAAAAACCCAAGTTCAAAGTAGTTATTGGTTATCATATTGTAGCAATTTCATCCCTTTGATGCTGAAATGGAATTGAGGTTTAACCTAAAGTTGTATAACCTTGCGTAAAGGATAAGAATACCAACTGCATATATGATTGCTATGAAGTGACGCTTAAAGATAAAATACGAGTAATTATCAAGATTTAGATAGCGCAGTACATCCTCCATGTTCAGTAGATAGGCTAGGCAGATAATAACCGATGGAAGAAAATCCTTGCTAAGGATGGAGTAAGCGATAACAAACATCAGTGCAGGGTGTGAGTAACGTTCGTGCATTTGTGTGTTAAAAAAGAAGAATAGCAGGGGGATCAGGGTTGATACGAGCAGTATTCTTTCAACGGAAATCGCTTCAATCGATCCCCTTATCGCTTTATAATAAGCATTCTTTATCAAAGGCCAAAGCGCAACGAACGATGTTGTGAAGAATAGGAGCAACCCCCAACTCTTATAGGAACCCCCAAGGTAAAGGTTGCTATCGGGGATTTGCATTAAATTACCTTTTAGAAACCAGAACCAGAAATTATAGGCATTCATCGATACAACAGGGTATTTGCCAAATGAGCCGATAATTACATGTAAAACTCGTCCAATATCATCCTTGATAATGAATGGTAGCAGAATCAACAGCTGGAGAACGATTAGCGACCCAATCCATAAGGTGAGATTTTTAAAGCTAAACCGCTTTAACATTAATGGCAGTAGCATTAACCCAATAATAGGCATAAAAATAATAGCCTGAAGTTTCATGTTAATAGCAAGGAGGAAGAACAGGAGGGAGGATAGAATTTTTTCTTTTAGAGCGAAGTAAACAGAGATGAAAAGTAGCGTGGTAAGTATCCCATCCACCTGCCCCCAGATTATTGAATTGTAAAATACGGCAATATTTAGGAAGAAGAACATGGAATAAAAGAATTGCTCGTAGGTGTTGCTAATTCTCTCCTTGATGAGCTTTATCAGGAAGAAACCTCCAATAAACTCGGCGATTATGGTAAATACTTTAAGCAGGTAGATGTTTCGCTCAATATTCTCGGTGCTACCCTGTATTAGCCCGAAAAGGTAGAGAATGTAATGATAAAGCGGTAAATAATCGGTTCCCGATTGATACGCTTTCCCTAAACCATTGGTAAATATGTGTTTGCACCAACCGCTCCAGCAAGATAAATCGTAGCTGTGCCCAGATTTAGGGAGGATTATAATATACGTGGCGAAAAGGATAGCGTATGCTGAAACGAATTTTAAGCTCTCTTTTACTGTTCTAATGGGTTGCCAAAGTGCTTTCATTTATGGGCTCTAATTGAGATATTCAAATATAGCAAAAAAAAACTCGGGATAAGAAGACCTTATCTCGGATTCAATTTTGACGATTTGTTTGATTAGAACGATGTAATCCTATTCTCTGACCTCCGATTCTGCTAGGACTCAGGCTCAGAGCATCATACATGGGCCGTCATGTGGGGGTCATGATATTCTTAAATTTACTAAGGTTAATGATCTTCTGATTGGTTATCTGCAAAGCCAGCGCTTTGAGCTTAGCAAATCAAAGAAGTTATTTCCCTCCAAATAATTTCATAACAAGAAGAGTAATTGATAAGCCGACAAGAATAATAATTGTTGTCCAGCTAATTATATTGTTTATAGGTTTATTTACGTATTTACCCATTATCTCTTTCTTGTTAACTAGCAATATCATGCAAACTAAAACCACGGGTAATAGAAGTCCGTTTAGCACCTGCGACCACAATGAAATCTGAATTAGCGGTGCATTGGGTAATAGAATGATTACTGCGGCAATTACCAAAATACTAGTATATAAAGTGTAGAATTCAGGCGCTTCTTTCCATTTTTTATCAATCCCTGCTTCAAAGCCAAAGGCCTCGGAGATATAGAATGCTGTGGCAAGTGGTAATATGGTAGCTGAAAATATCGATGCAATAAAAAGTCCAAATGCAAATACCTGTGAGGCGATTGCACCCGCTAATGGTTTTAGCGCCATTGCAGCATCTTTGGCTTCATTTATCTGAATTCCATTTTTATGCAGGGTAGAGGCACATGCAACTACAATAAAGAAAGCAACCACAACAGTAGCAACGCAGCCTACAACAATATCGATAATAGTGTACTTGTAGTTTTTCATCTTCAGCCCCTTTTCAATCACCGATGATTGCATGTAGAATAGCATCCATGGGGCAATGGTGGTGCCGACTAATCCAATAATCATGGCTATACTCTGTCCGTTCACCTCAAATTGCGGACGAACAATTGCACTCCCAATTTCGCTCCATTCTGGGTCACCCATCAACGCTGAAACAACATACATCAGCAGAGAAACGCTGAAAAGTAAGAATATTCGTTCGGCAATTTTATAGGTACCCTTAACAACCAGCAGCCAGATAAGCATTGCAACAATTGGAACGGAAAGGTACTTGCTTACCCCTAGAACCTGCATACTACCCGCAACACCTGCAAATTCGGTGGTTGTATTTCCGATATCACCAACCAAAAGACCGAGGAAAATGAAAAAGGTAACTTTAACCCCTGCGCTTTCGCGAATCAGGTCGGCAAGCCCTTTGCCAGTAACAACTCCCATACGGGCATTCATCTCCTGAATAACGATTAGTACAATGAATGAGGGAATAAGCGTCCAGATAAGGTTGTAACCATAAATTGCTCCGGCAACGGAGTATGTTGTGATTCCCCCTGCATCGTTATCGACGCTGCCTGTTATTATGCCAGGTCCAAGGATTGCAAGGAAGATTGCAAGTTTTTTGAAAAAACGTGTATTGCTTAATTTAAATGCCATGTCGCCTACCTTTTGAAAGTTCTACGTTTGTTCACCAAATCCTCAACAACGTCGTCGATTACCACCATTCCTTGCAAAAGATTTTGCTTGTCAATAACTGGGATAGCCAGTAGGTTATATTTCGATATAATCTCTGCGATATCATCAATCCCTTGGTCATCGTATAGGTAGATGGGTTCTTCCTTCATAATCTGATTGATGGTTGTATCAGGTTCGGAAACAATCAAATCGCGAAGCGTAAAAAAGCCTATCAGCTCCTCCTTGGCATCAGTGACGAAAAGGTTATACAATTCAACAGCTTCGGGTTTACGAGTACGAATTTCCCTGATAACATCTTCTACCGTTTTTGTTGGGTTAAAGGCAAGGATATCGGTGGTCATGATACTACCCACCGAGTCGTCCTCGTATTCAAGCAGCTCTCGTACCTCCTGCGACGATTCGGCCTCCATCTCTTTTAAAAGGCTTTCGGCCTTTTCATCCTCTAGGCCATCGAGAATGTCGGCAACCTCATCGGCAGGCATTTTTTCAAGCACATCGGCCATCTTATCCACAGGTAAACTCTCAACCAGCTGAACCTGAGCTTCAGGTTCGAGTTCTTCCAAAACGTCAGCCGCATGCTCCTCGTCCAGTGCTGAGAAAACAGATGTTCGGGTAGCCCTACCCAAATCTTCAATAATATCGGCAAGATCAGAGGGGTGGAGCGTATTTAACTTGGAATAAACCTTCGAAAGTTTTATGCTGTGGCTCGAAAAGTCGATGGCCTGAACATCGTCCCAAATAATATACTTGGCAGGTATGTTGACTTTTAGAAACGAAAGTACAAACTTGATGGGTTTTTCGATGTCAATTCTTCGGAGAAGACCTTCTATACCAATATCTACGGCTACTGCAAAGGTCCCGTCCTTAATATCAACTAATCTGATATCGTTAACTCTAACAAGCTTACGACCATTGAGGTCGACAATCTGCTTATCGAGCATCAATTTGGCAAGGAAAAATCCATTGTCGATAGTTTCTTGGGCTAACTCAACAATATTATTGCACTTGACAGTTAACCGGCCTTCAATCCTGAAAACATCGATAAAATCAAATGAATATATTTTTATCCCCTTTGAGGTTTTGGCCTTGACGCCAATTACCTTGGGTTTATCGGGTGTATCGTTGGGGTTGGCTGTAAGGGTGTCAACCAATAAATCTTTTACAATCCCGATTTTTTTTCCTTCGGTATCATAAACCCTTTTTCCTATAATACGGCTTAAGTAAAAAGTTGAAAGATTTGCCATATTTACCTCCTTAATATTTTACATACAGAAGGTCGTTGGCATATGACAAACTACCTGTCTGTGTGTGGGTTAATAAATCGTATCGCAGGGTCGCCGTCCATATAAATAATTAGTACTGGTTTGCTGAACAAAAGTAGGTTTCTATTTTAAACTTGCAAATAAAAAAGTTTAATTTTTGTGAGAGGTTTTTGAAAAAATAAACGGAAATGTATTCTGTTTTAAAAATATGTCCGTAAATTTGTCCGTAACCGTAAAAATGTCCGTGAAATGGCAACAGTTAATTTCTATCGCGATAAATCAGATAAAAAGGGATTTGCACCCATTCATTTAGTGATAAGATGCAAAGGTAAACAAATCAAGATTGCTACTGGTGAGAAAGTTAACCTTGTGGAATGGGATATAGATAATCAATGTGTAAAAGGTAGAGAATCTATAAATAACTATTTCTTCTACTTGAAAAAAGAGACAGAATCGTTTTTTAATAATAGTCATAAAAAAGATTTAACAGTAAGCGAAATTAAAAAACAGGTTTCTTCTCTTGTGGAATGCTATAGATCAAGCAACGAAGTAAAGATTATTGAAGATTCAGAACCTTTTTATGGACAAAAAATAACATTTATTGACTTGTTTGCAGGAGCGGGAGGATTTAGCGAAGGATTTTTGCAAGCGGAACAGAAAAATAAAATATTCGATTTTATTTTAGCGAGCGACATCAACGAGAATTGCGAGTTAACGCATGTGGTTCGATATAATCATCAACTAGGGTTAGGTACACAATTTTTAAAACAGGATATTACAGAGTCAGATTTTCTCAATAATCTTTTAGAAAAATTAGAAGGACAAAAGGTAGATGTAATTTGTGGTGGACCTCCATGTCAGAGTTTTAGCTTAGCAGGAAAGAGGAAGAAATTCGATAAAAAGGATGATCTGTTTTCTCACTATATAGATGTGATAAGCCATTTGAGACCAAAATATTTTATTATGGAGAATGTCAAGGGCATTCTAACAAAGGAAAATGGTAGGATTAAAGAAATGATTCTTTCTCAAATTAGATCAATTATTGATTTTAACGAATTACCTAAACTTATTATCTTTTTAAACCACCTCAAGAAAATTGATAATGGTTATAGTTTCCTCATAGACTGCTATATTCAGAGATTGCAATTTGAAAAGTCAAATGGTAATGAACTTTCTTTGTTAAAAGAAAGATATATTAATAATGTTGAGCAAAAATTTAAAAATCTACTCCCCAAAATTGCAGATTATAAAACTTCAAAAACTGATGAGAGCATTGGCACAATAAGACATGGATTCAATCTTTTAAAGAGAATCAAGGAATTAAGAGCAATAAAAAAGCAAGTAATTATTGAGAAGTCAGTTTGTGACATAGACAATGATTTTTTTGTTGAAAAGTTTAATGATTTTCTGAGTTTCATTGAGCCAGAATCGATAATTGGGGTTATAGGGTTAGCTTTCAATAATTTAAAATCGCCAAAAGATTACAAGAAAGATGTTGAAGACATCAGCAGCTCACTTCAGATTTTTTCGCAAACAATAGATGAATGCTTAAATTCATTGAATCAACTTTCAGTAAAATTCAACAAAAAGGAGGAATTTGAAGAGATTTTGAGTGAATTAAGACTTTATAATATTGATGAACCATTTGTTGCTCTTGCATCAAATTATGGAGTACCTCAAAATAGAGAACGAGTACTATTTATTGGTTGTCGTAAAGATCAAAAATTGATAAAAGAGATTCCTTCAAGCTTGAAGCATAATGAAAAAGTAACAGTATTTGAAGCAATTTATGATTTAGATTTTATAGGAAATGATGAAGAAAGTCATACTTACTCTACGGTTGATCTATTTGAGAAGTATAACGGTTCTGCTGAATATTTAAAAGAATTGTTAAAGAAGCGAAATGTAGATGGTAGG
Organism: Bacteroidales bacterium; assembly: GCA_003818205.1. Taxonomy (GTDB): domain Bacteria; phylum Bacteroidota; class Bacteroidia; order Bacteroidales; family Tenuifilaceae; genus UBA8529. The sequence continues at coordinate 7,567 of RPRQ01000049.1, read as the reverse complement.
GTTTCCGAAACAGGTAAATCGTACTCAGAATGGTCAAAAACGGGTAGATTAAATGGACGATTTGCTAATATTAAACAACCTCTTTATGTTAGAAATATTGAGGAGTTTAACAATCCATTACAGCATATACCTACACCTTTGAATAATCATAAAACGAGCAAGCAAAACGATGATGTAGTTAAAAGGCTCGAAATAATATTAAATACTGGTGATTATGATAAAGCAAAGGTAAATCTTAGAAAGGAAGGACTTGATTCTGAGAAAAGAAATTATAATATTTTGAAACCAGATTCTCAAAGTCCAACTGTAATGACCATTCCTGATGATTATATTCATTACTCTAATCCAAGAGCACTTACCGTTAGGGAAATGGCACGTTTACAGTCCTTTGATGATTCTTTCGTTTTTCAGGGAAAAAGATCAACTGGTGGAAATAAACGTAAAGATGAGGTTCCTCAATTTACGCTAGTTGGAAATGCAGTTCCTCCTTTACTTGCGAGGGCTGTAGCTGTTGAAATATTGAAAGTAATCAAATAATATCGAAATAGTTTAATCGTTCAGATAATTCAAGAATTGAATTTCTTATACATGTTCTTTGGTTTGTTGTATATGCGTTTCTGAAGTTATTGTTAAATATCTCTTTTATTGAACTTGCAATACCATTACTTGTTGGGTATCCCCAGTAATTTCCTCCTGTTAAATTTCTTACTCTATTTACAGAAGTTGAACTTTGTGTATAGTTATCTAGGCTATTCGTTGGAACGGTACAGAATGAATATGTGAATTTTCTTAAATCCCTTAGGCTGTAATTATTTCTGCCAATTGAGATTGAACTATTAACAAAAGAATTTGCTTCATAAATCATGCTCCAAAGCATTGGGATTTGTGCGTTATCATTCCAATTCGTTTTACATTGGATTATACCTAATTCAAAATTGTCAAAATATAGTTCAGAAAGTCTGTCAAAAATACCTTTCAGATTAAATTTACCTGACCTTAAAAGGTTTGGGATTCTCATTCCTCGACTATCCAGTATCTCTAATGTATTTATGTCTGATGTAAATTCTTGTAAATTTGGGAAAATGATAACTGTAATATCTGATTCAGTATTACTTCTAAAATTCCCATAGTTAACAGAAATTGAATCTCGAAGAGGTTCTGGTAAACTTGAGATTTTTCTCACAGCTACACCTCTGCTGCCAATTAAACATAAATTCAAATACCAGCAAATAAATCCTTCCCAGCCATATCCCCCACCTGAAACATCACTTTGGCTGCGCCCTGTTCCTGTTATTGAGAAAATAGTTGATAAATGATCTCCTAAATTTAAAATATCAATTTCATTGAAATTATTTCCTAATTTATTTTGAATTTCAATTTTCCATGTTTCCCATCCACTGCGAAATGCTGATAACTCAAAACAACTCTCAACGGATATTTTTCTCAGATGCTCTGTAATATTTTCAACCATAATTTATAGTTTTATCAAAACAGTAAACAAATGTAATTATTAGTTGAAATTTTTATGTGATTTAGAATGTTTTTTATTCCTGAGCAGATGTTTTTTATCAAAACTTATGAAGGTTGTTTATAACTAAGGAATAGAACTATGCTTAAACCATAACCCCCCAGTTTATAACTCTTTAACCCCTGTTGATATTTAAATATGCTAACTTTCGTATTGACCGTGAATAATTCTGTATTTTTGCATCAAAATTTTTGTAATGTCTATAAATACTGGCTATTCAGAAGATAGCATTAGAACCCTCGAATGGCAGGAGCACGTTAGGCTGCGTCCTGGGATGTACATCGGGAAGTTGGGCGATGGTTCTCAACCCGATGATGGTATCTATATACTTCTTAAGGAGGTGTTCGACAACTCAGTGGATGAGTATATGATGGGGCATGGTAAGAATATCGATGTGTCCATCAGTGAGAAGGTTGTGCGTGTTCGCGACTTTGGTCGGGGTATTCCCCTGGGCAAACTGCTCGATGTTGCCTCAAAAATGAATACTGGGGCCAAGTACGATTCCAAGGTGTTTAAGAAATCCGTTGGTCTCAACGGGGTTGGTATTAAGGCCGTAAATGCACTTTCTGCATCATTCAAAATTCAAAGTATTCGCGAAGGGCAAGGAAAACTTATCGAGTTTTCTGGTGGTAAGGTGGTCGCCGAAAATGATTATCAAAGTAACGGGGAGAAGAATGGAACAATCGTAGAGTTTCTTCCCGATGATTCTATTTTTGGTGAATTCAACTTTCAGGATGAGTACGTGGAGACAATGCTACGTAATTACACCTACCTGAACACCGGATTGGTTATCAATTTCAACGATAAGCGTTTTGTTTCGCAAAACGGATTGCTCGACCTGCTTGCCGAGAATATGAGCGGCGAAGGGCTTTATCCGCTTATCCACCTTAAAGGTGAAGATATTGAGATTGCTTTCACCCATGGAAATGGTTACGGCGAGGATTACTACTCGTTCGTAAACGGACAGCATACAACTCAGGGTGGAACTCACCTTGCGGCCTTCCGTGAGGCGTTTGTAACGGCAATTCGTGGTTTTTATAAAAAAGATTTTGACGCATCCGATATTCGTACCTCAATTATCTGCGCGCTTAGCGTGAGGATTGAGGACCCCGTTTTTGAATCGCAAACCAAAACAAAACTTGGCAGCAAGGATATGGCTCCGGGCGGAGCAGGGGTTCGTCAGTATATTGGCGATTTTGTTAAGAATGCGCTTGATAACTACCTACATCGAAATTCTGAAACGGCTCAAACCCTTTTGCAAAGTATTCTCGAAGCGGAAAAGGAGCGTAAGGCAATTTCAGGAATCAAAAAATTAGCCCGTGAACGTGCTAAGAAATCAAGCCTTCACAACAAGAAACTTCGCGATTGTCGTGTCCATCTCGATTCAAAGGATGAGAGGGGCGAGGATTCAACCTTATTTATCACTGAGGGCGATTCGGCAAGCGGTTCAATAACTAAATCGCGTGATGTGAATACTCAAGCGGTATTCTCGCTTAGAGGTAAACCGCTTAATACCTATGGAATGACCAAGAAGGTGGTTTACGAAAACGAGGAGTTTAACCTACTTCAAGCTGCGCTAAACATTGAAGATGATATCGAAAATCTTCGCTACAATAAGGTTGTAATAGCTACCGATGCCGATGTGGATGGGATGCATATTCGACTGTTACTAATTTCCTTCTTTTTACAATTTTTCCCTGATTTAATTCGTCAGGAACACCTGTTTATACTTCAAACCCCGTTATTCAGGGTGCGTAATAAGAAGAAAACTTTCTACTGCTACTCGTACGATGAAAAGCAGAAAGCTATCAAGGATGTTGGTGTAAACCCCGAAATTACAAGGTTTAAAGGTCTTGGTGAGATTTCTCCAGATGAATTTAAGAACTTTATCGGCGAAAATATCCGCCTCGACCCCGTTCGCCTAACCCGCGATGATGTTATTGCCGATTTACTGAGTTTCTACATGGGCAAGAACACTCCCGAAAGACAAGAGTTTATCATCGATAATCTTAAGATTGATGAGGATATCATTGAGGAATCGAAACCACCCTTGGAGGAGGAGCTGGAGTTTGAGATAGAGGAGAAAGTGGCTTGATTTATGAAATATAAATAGTTATCAGTTATGAGTTGTCTGTTATGTTTTAATAATGATAACCGACAACCGATAACCGACAACCGATAACCGACAACTGAAGGAAATGCGTTTAGATGATTTTGAAGCGGATGAGTTTTTAAACGAGGATAATACCCGTAAAACCACACCCGATGAACATGCTAGGATTGCCAAAATTACTGGAGACACCTCGAAAAAGGTACACCTTACCGGGATGTATAAGAGCTGGTTTCTCGACTATGCTTCTTATGTAATCCTTGAGCGTGCTGTTCCACATCTCGATGATGGGTTAAAGCCTGTTCAACGACGTATCCTTCATTCGATGAAACGCCTCGATGATGGACGCTACAATAAGGTTGCAAACATCATCGGTCATACCATGCAGTTCCATCCCCATGGTGACGCTTCAATTGGTGATGCTCTTGTTCAACTTGGACAAAAGGAGTTGCTCATCGATCAACAGGGAAACTGGGGTAATATTCTTACCGGCGATAGCGCTGCTGCGCCACGTTACATCGAAGCTCGACTTTCGAAATTTGCGCTCGACATTGCATTCAACGTTAAGACAACCGAGTGGATGCTCAGCTACGATGGTCGTAATCAGGAGCCTGTCACACTTCCAATGAAATTCCCTTTGCTGCTTGCACAGGGCGTTGAGGGGATTGCCGTTGGTTTAGCCTCAAAAATTCTACCTCATAATTTCATTGAGCTAATAGATGCTGCGATTGCCTATTTGAAGGAGCATGACTTTGAGCTTTACCCCGATTTTATTACTGGTGGACTAGCCGATTGTACCCGTTACAACGATGGTCTAAGAGGTGGGGCAATTAAGGTAAGAGCAAAAATTCAGAAGATTGATAAAAAAACGCTCTCAATCACAGAACTTCCTTTCGGCAAAACAACATCATCGCTTATCGATACTATTGTAAAGGCGAACGATAAGGGCAAGATAAAGATTAAAAAGATTGACGATAACACCTCGGAGAATGTGGAGATTCTTATCCACCTTCCTGCCGATGTATCACCCGATGTTACCATCGATGCGCTTTACGCATTTACTGATTGTGAGATTTCAATATCGCCAAACTCCTGCGTAATCTATCAGGATAAGCCCCGTTTTATGGGGGTTAAGAATCTTCTAAAGGCCTCCGTCGACCATACTAAGTTTCTGCTCACTTGGGAGCTAAAGAATCGATTGGATGAGCTGGAGGAGGATTGGCATTTCTCATCGCTCGAAAAGATTTTCTTCGAGCAAAGGATTTACCGTGAGCTGGAGAAGGATACTGAAACATGGGAGCAGGTAATTGATGCAATTGATAAGGGATTTAAACCATATAAAAAACTCTTTAAGCGAGAGATTACCCGAGAGGATTTACTTAAGTTGACCGAGAAACCTGTCCGCAAAATATCTAAGTTTGATATCAAGAAAGCCGATGAGCATATCCGTGCCGTGGTTGAGGAGATTGAAGAGGTTAAGAACCATTTGGCGAATATTATTCCTTATACCATCAACTACTATCAGCAGATTAAGAAGAAGCACGGTAAGGGAAAAGAGCGCAAAACAGAACTTCGCAGTTTCGATACCATCGAGGCCACAAAGGTTGTGGTTGCCAACGAGAAACTATACGTTAACCGTGAGGAAGGATTCTTTGGAACAGGGCTTAAAAAGGATGAATTTGTTGCCGATTGCTCTGATATTGATGATATCATAGTATTTTTAAAGAGTGGGAAGTACTTCATTTCAAAGGTGCAGGAGAAGGCGTTTGTGGGCAAGGATATTCTTCACATTGCAGTGTTTAAAAAGAATGACCAACGTACAATCTATAATGCGGTTTATCGCGATGGACGTAACGGTTCAATTATGATGAAACGATGTGCCATTACCGGTGTTACCCGCGATAAGGAGTACGATATTACAAAAGGTACCGATGGGTCACAAGTGCTTTACATGAGCGCAAACCCCAATGGTGAAGCTGAAATTCTTAAGGTTTTCTTAAAACCCAAACCACGTTTACGTAACCTAATCATCGAACTTGATTTTAGCCAGCTGGTGATTAAGGGTCGTAGCTCCATGGGAAATATTTTTACCCGTTATGCAATCCATAAGATTCAGATAAAGGAGAAGGGTGTTAGCACCCTTGGTGGCCATAAGATTTGGCTCGATGAGGATGTTCTTCGCCTCAATTCCGATAGTCGTGGAAAATACCTTGGAGAATTTCACGATGGAGAGAAGATTCTTGTTGTAAACGGCGATGGAACCTACACTACCTGTGGATTCGATTTTTCTGTAAGATTTGAGAACAACCCGATTATTATCGAAAAGTTTGATGCCGAAAAAGTATTCTCGGCTGTCTATTACGATGGTGAGCAGAATTTTTACTACTTGAAACGCTTCGCATTTGAACCATCCGAAAAACCTCAATCGTTTATTGCCGAGGAGGAGGGTTCAAAGTTTGTTGCCATCAACGACGATGATTTTCCATGTATCGAGATTACCTTTAAGGGCAAGCACGCTAAGAAAGATCCTGAGCAGGTTGATGTGTATGAATTCATCGCTGTTAAGGGCTATAAAGCAAAGGGCAAACGATTATCCACCAATGAGGTGAAAGCAGTAACCTTTATCGAACCTCTTCAAAAAGAACTTCCACCATCAGAGGATGATGAGGAGGAAGGCGATATAAATGAAGAAGAAGGTAATAATGGAATCGAAAACGAGTCCGATACCGGAACGCAGATGACGTTGGGAATATAAAACCACATTATTAGTTTCACCACAATAGACACAATAGTTCACATTAGGATAAACAACAAAAAACTTGGTCTAAAAGCCGAGTTTTTTGTTTTATAAAGAATTATTTCTAGGTGTTTTTTTAAGTTATATAGAGCCTAATAATAAACAATACATTTACTTATGCGTAACTCTGTCAGGGTTCAAAACCCTGACAGAGTTTTGAAATGAAATATAATAGTCTTGATATAATCTAACTTTTTTGTCGCTTTTTACTATTGTGTCCTACGTGTCTATTGTGGTTAATGATTTATACTATTCTCTTCCCACAACCTCATCACATTCTCGGGCTGAAAGTCCAACTTAATATAGCCCAAAGGCAACGCCTTGGGGCTAATTTATGCGCCATCGAATTTCGCTCTGAAAGAGCAACTTAATCAGACCATAAATACTTTTCATCATATTCAATTCCATACTCTTTTAAAAATACAACCAACTCATCCTTAAATGTCATTTTTGCATGATGTACCTCTTGATTTTTTATATATTGTTTTGTTTTATCATGCAATGATTGACTGACTGAAAACCCTGCATACCCTCCTTGCCATGCAAAATTTTGATAATGCATGCCCTTCGTTTTTATCCAACGACTGCTATGACGTTTGATTTCTTCTGTCAGCTTAGCAAGAGCAATATTTTTAGACATTACACATAATATATGCAGGTGGTCACTCATGCCATTGATAAGAATTGGAATAGAACCATTGTCTTTAATGATTGAGCCTATATATGCAAAAAGTTCTGTTTTGTCTTCCTTACGAATGGATACAAGAGGGTTTTTTATATGGAAAACAATATGCACATACAATTTTGATAATGATTGAGACATATCATTTGTTTTAATTTGCCCTTACAGGGCGTTGGTTAAATTCAATTTAACTCCCAAGGGCGTTGCCCTTGGCTAGATTTATCTGTCCTTTCAGGACGCAGGAGCAACTTCTTCATTAAATTGGTCATATTCAATTTTATTCCCACGGACTTTGCTTTTGCTAATGTGCCCTATGCGTCTATCGTAGTTAATGAAAAACTATTCTCTTCCAACTACCTCAACCCATGCTCGGGCTGAAAGTCCAACTTAATATAGCCCAAAGGCAGCGCCTTGGGCGTTTGTTTAACGATCAAGTTGCGCCCTGAAAGG
>RPRQ01000048.1 GCA_003818205.1 Bacteroidales bacterium | reverse complement strand
TCTTAGCCATGGAGACTGCCAGTTGTGAGGTTAGTAATATCAGTAATGCTAATTGAATGTTACGGAATCTGCAATTTTTAAGATATTTGGGGGAATTTACCAACCATTTTTGACCACATTACCTTTTTTTAAGGGTATTCCACTATGGCGATTGTTCTTGTTTCTTACTATCAACGACTTGCTACAATCCAAACTCCTTCATTATTCGAGCAATTTTATCGTCAACAGCTTTTACCGCTTTGGGGTAATCATCAATCGATTTCATATCGCCCTTCACCCCGAAGTAGAACTTTATTTTAGGTTCGGTTCCCGATGGTCGGATCGATACCTTTGTGCCATCGGTTGCGATAAGCTGAACAACATCCGATTTGGGTAAATTGAGCTTTGCCTTTAGCCCCGTTTGAACGTTAACCGTTTCCTGGTTCAGGTAGTCGAGGTAGAAGTTTACGGGAGAGCCATCAATTACTAAAGGGGGTGTTGTCCTATAATTCACCATCATTGCCCTGATCTCAACCAGTCCATCTTTACCTTTGAGCGTAAGCGACTTTAGGGCTTCTTTGTAAAGACCAAATTCTTGGTATATCTCAAGCAACAACCGGTACAACGTTTTTCCATTCTCCTTTGCCCAAGCAGTAATCTCGGCGAACATGGCGCAGGAGATAACCGCATCCTTATCGCGGATAGAATCACCAACCAGATAGCCATAACTCTCTTCGCCACCAGCAATAAAGGTTTTTATATCTTCGAGTTCTCTTATTTTTTCTGCGATGTACTTAAATCCTGTTAAAACCTCGAAGCATTCAACATTAAATTTCTTGGCAATATCGGCTAAAAGGTCTGTGGTAACTATCGTTTTAACGATATACCCATTACCGTTCAGTTTGCCCTTCTCCTTCCACATTCTTAGAATGTAGTATATAAGTATTGATGCCGCTTGGTTTCCATTGAGGAGAATGAATTTCCCTTCATCATCCTTAACACCAATTCCAACCCTGTCGGCATCGGGATCGGTTGCCATTACCAGATCAGCATCAACCTCAATCGCTTTGTTAAGCGCAAGTTTTAGTGCAGCTGATTCTTCTGGGTTTGGCGAAATAACAGTTGGGAAGTTGCCATCAATTACATTCTGCTCAGGGATGCCAATTACATTCTCGAATCCAAACCTTTTAAGCGTTTTAGGAACAAGTTCAACCCCTGAGCCATGAATTGGAGTGTAAACCAATTTTATATCTTTATATTTTCGGTTAATTTCGGGCGATAGAGAAAGGGATGTGAGTGTGTCTAGGTACTTTTCATCAATCTCTTTGCCAATAATTGTGATAAGACTTTTGTCGCCATTTTGCCTCACCTCTGAAATATCTTTAATATCCTGCACTTCGGCGATTATACTATTGTCGTGTGGCGGAACTATCTGTCCACCATCCTCCCAGTAAACTTTATAGCCATTGTACTCCTTGGGGTTGTGTGAGGCTGTGATTACTATTCCACACTGACATTTAAGAGTTCTTATGGTGTAGCTCAGCTCAGGGGTTGGTCGTAACGATTCGAAAAGATATACCTTAATATTGTTAGCAGAAAAGATGTTGGAAGCGGTATCGGCAAAGAGTTTACTGTTGTTACGTGAGTCGTAAGCTATAGCAACGCTAATATCTAACTTGTTTTGAAACTGTTTGTTGATATAATTGCATAGCCCTTGGGTTGCCATTCCTACAGTATGAATATTCATACGATTAGTCCCAACGCCCATTACACCTCTTAATCCGCCAGTTCCAAACTCCAAATCACGGTAGAACGCATCAATGAGCTCATTCCTATCCGATTTGATCAATCTTGCAACCTCGGTTCTTGTTGCATCATCGAATGGTTGATACATCCATCGTTTTGCCTTTTCAATAACTTGTAATTCTATCTCCTTATCGTTCATAGCTCGCCGTATTAAATGAACCCTTCTTTTTTAAGAATCTTGATGCAATTGCCAAGGCTTTCTTTCCATTGCGGAATGGCAATATGATAAGATTTTATAATCTTTTCTTTATTGAATACGCTGTACTGAGGGCGTTTAGCGGGTAAAGGGTAATCAATTGTTCCTATGGGCATCACATTACAATCAAGATTTGACAGCTTGATAATTTCGCATGCAAAATCGTACCAGCTGCATACACCCTCGTTGGAGTAGTGAAAGATTTCGGGAATAAAACCTTTATGCCCTTTTGAAACAATTTTTAGTATCAAATCAGCAAGATCTCTTGCGTAGGTTGGGCATCCAACCTGATCGGAAACCACCCGAAGCTCGGGTTTTATTTTACCGTTACGGATGATGGTTTTAACGAAGTTGCCGCCGAACGATGAGTATAGCCAAGATGTTCTGATAACCATGCATACCCCTGACAGGAAGGCCTCTTTTTCACCGTTGAGCTTGCTTATGCCGTATTGCGATACCGGATTTACCTGCGAATGTTCATCGTAAGGAGTTTTCGATTCGCCATCGAAAACGTAATCGGTTGAAACGTGAATCATCTTGCAGCCGTTATCCTTACATGATTTAGCAAGTAGGCTAGGGGCTACCGAATTGAGTTTGGTTGCCAAATCAACTTCAACTTCTGCCTTATCAACAGCTGTAAACGCTGCGCAATTAATTACGTAGCGGGGTCGTAAGGATTGAATAGCTTGGTTAACCGCTTTTTCATCGGTTATATCAAGGTCTTCAATATCCGTAAAGGTAATGCTGAGCATCGGGTAGGTAGATGCAATGGCCTTAATCTCTGAGCCAAGTTGTCCGTTTGAACCGGTTACGAGTACTTTAATGCTATCGTTGTCCATAAATAAAATTAATATCTGCTTTTGAAAGGGGAGGGTTAACCTTATCCTTGGCTGAGATAATGGCTTGTTCTAAATCAATTCTCCAATCAATGGAAAGATCGGGGTCATTGAATAGAAGACCTCGCTCAGAGTTGGGATAGTATAAAGCATCGCATTTGTAGTTTACAATAACATAATCGCTTAAAACAGAGAACCCATGTGCGAATCCTTTTGGTATGAAAAGTTGTTGCTTATTATCCCCTGATAGTTCTAGCGCAAAGTGCTTGCCAAAGGTTGGTGAGCCCTTACGAATATCAACAACAACATCGAGTATGCGTCCATGTATTACCCTTATGAGTTTTGTTTGTGCGTAGGGAGCTAGCTGATAGTGCAGCCCCCTTAGGACTCCTTTCGTCGATTTTGATTCGTTATCCTGAACAAAATAGCTATCAATACCGTTTTCGGCGAATAGTTTCTTGCTATAGCTCTCAAGGAAATACCCCCTTGAGTCTTCAAAAACCTTTGGTTCAACGATAAATAGGTCGGGTATTGGTGTTTCAATCAGTTTCATGGTTAATCCTCATTTGCAATTCTTAATAGGTACTCGCCGTACTGATTCTTTTTTAAAGGTTCAGCAAGCTGTAGGAGCTGCTCACGGGTGATAAAACCATTTTTATAGGCAATCTCCTCTAGGCAGGCAATCTTTAAACCCTGTCGATCCTCTATGGTTTGAATAAAATTCGAAGCTTGGAGCAGACTTTCGTGGGTGCCAGTATCGAGCCATGCCATACCGCGGCTTAGAAGCTTAACGTTCAATCTATTTTCGTTCAGGTAAAGTCTATTCAAATCGGTAATCTCAAGTTCACCCCTTTTCGATGGTTTTAAACCCTTTGCTTTGGCAATCACATCGTTGCCATAGAAGTACAAACCAGTAACCGCATAGTTCGATTTAGGTTCTTCGGGTTTCTCCTCAATGCTTAGAACACGACCCTGCTTATCGAACTCAGCCACGCCGTACCGTTGGGGATCCTTTACGTAGTAGCCAAACACTGTAGCACCGTCTTTTAGCTCTGCACACTCCTTGAGTACGCCACCAAAACCCTGACCGTAAAAAATATTATCACCTAGAACAAGGCAGACATTATCGTTACCAATAAATTTATCGCCAATAATGAAAGCTTGAGCCAACCCATCTGGCGAAGGTTGTTCTGCGTATTCGATTCTTAGTCCGATTTGAGAACCATCATTGAATAAATCCTTGTATAGCCCAATATCCTTAGGGGTTGAGATAATAAGGATTTCGCGAATACCCGCAAGCATCAAAACCGATAATGGGTAGTAAATCATCGGTTTATCGTAGATAGGTATTATTTGCTTCGAAATGCTTTTTGTAATGGGGTAAAGCCGAGTACCTGCCCCCCCTGCAAGGATAATTCCCTTCATAATTATTTAGCCATTAAGTTTTAGTTTGAAATATTCAATAGTAGGGATCAGACCATCCTCCAATTTAATTTTGGGTTTCCAACCATTCAGCGTATTTTTTGCCAATGTAATATCGGGCTTGCGCTGTGTCGGATCGTCCTGAGGCAGAGGCTTATGAACTAATGTCGATTTGCTATTGGTAAGCGAAATTATTTTCTCGGCTAGCTCTATCATGGTAAACTCAACCGGGTTACCAAGGTTAATTGGGCCTACCACTGTATCTGGAGTATTCATCATCCTGATAAAACCTTCGATTAAATCGTCAACGTATTGGAAACTACGGGTCTGCTGTCCATCGCCGAAGATGGTAATATCCTGATTCTGCAATGCTTGTATTACAAAGTTTGATACTACCCTTCCGTCGTTAACGCTCATCCTTGGCCCATAGGTATTGAAAATACGGACAATCTTGGTTTTAACACCATTCTGCTGGTTGTAGCTCATGAATAGCGTTTCGGCGCATCTTTTCCCTTCATCGTAGCAGGAGCGGGGGCCAATGGGGTTTACATTTCCCCAGTACGATTCTGGCTGAGGGTGAACCTCTGGGTCACCATAGACTTCGCTAGTAGAAGCTTGAAGAATTTTTGCATGTACCCTTTTGGCTAAACCTAGCATATTTATTGCCCCCATTACCGAGGTTTTAACCGTTTTTATTGCGTTAAACTGGTAGTGGATAGGCGAAGCGGGGCAGGCAAGATTATAAATCTCATCAACCTCAGCGAAATAGGGAGTTGTAATATCGTGCCGAACCAGCTCAAAGTATGGATTTCCGATGAGATGAATCACATTTTGCTTATTACCTGTAAAGAAATTATCAACGCAGATAACCTCATTACCTTCATTTATCAATCGTTCACAAAGATGCGAACCTAAAAAACCTGCACCTCCAGTTACTAGTATTCTTTTCATCGTAGCGTTTTAATGGTTTATCGCTTTACGGCCAATGCTATAGTATGTAAAGCCCTCTTCAATCATTTCGTTCGGTTCGTATATATTCCTACCATCAAAAATAATCTTTGATTTCAGGTTTTTGGCTAGTGTTTTGTAGTTCAACACTCTGAATTCTTGCCACTCGGTCATAAGCACAAGCGCATCGGCTTCGATGGTTGCATCGTACTGGTCGGCAGCGTAAAGTATCGTGTTACCAATTTTATGCTTTGTTTCCTCCATGGCAACCGGATCGTAAGCTTTTACCGTTGCACCTGCTTCTACTAGTTTTGAAATTACCACCAATGAAGGAGCTTCACGCATATCGTCGGTGTTGGGTTTAAACGAAAGACCCCATATAGCAAAACGTTTACCTTTGACATTGCCGTTGAAGTATTGCATAATCTTGTTAAAGATAATCTCCTTTTGACTATCGTTAACCGATTCGACGGCTTTTAGAACTTGTAAGCTATATTTATGCTCATCAGCAGTTTTAATCAATGCCTTAACATCTTTAGGAAAACAGCTACCCCCATATCCCGCGCCAGGGTATATAAACTTATTGCCTATTCTTGTATCGGAACCGATACCTTTCCGAACCATGTTCACATCCGCCCCAACAATTTCGCAAAGATTTGCAATATCGTTCATAAAGCTGATACGGGTAGCAAGCATGGCATTGGCAGCGTATTTAGTGAGTTCCGCCGAAGGGATATCCATAAAAACGATAGGATGTCCATTCAAAAGGAAAGGTTTATAAAGCTTTCGCATCAGCTTTTCAGCCTCTTCCGATTCGGTGCCGATTACAATCCTGTCGGGTTTTAAGAAATCGTCAATCGCTGCGCCCTCTTTCAGGAACTCGGGATTCGATGCAACATCGAAGGGTATGTTCGCACCCCTTTTATCCAACTCCTGCTGAACGGCAGCCTTCACCTTCTTTGCAGTTCCAATGGGTACAGTACTTTTTGTGGTTACCACTATATATTGGGTCATATGCTGTCCAATTTCCCTCGCAACGGCGATAACATGTTTCAGGTCGGCGCTTCCATCCTCGTCGGGGGGGGTTCCAACGGCGATAAATACCGATTCGGCACCCTCAAGGCTTTCCTTTAGATTTGTAGTAAAGAAGAGTCGTTCCTTTTCAACATTCCTTTTAACCATGGTCTCTAAGCCTGGCTCATAAATGGGGATAATCCCTTTTTTCAACTTTTCTATCTTCACCTTATCAATATCAACACAGGTTACGATCACACCCGTTTCGGCAAAACAGGTTCCCGTTACTAAACCAACGTAGCCAGTTCCAACAACTGAGATTTTCATTGCGATTTAATTAAAAGAGTTAATAAAAAGGGTACTTCTTTTAGAGATTCAAAAATAGGTTTAAAAAACGAAATATTATAATTACCAATGAAGGTAGGCTTATGTTTTTTAATCAAGATTAGCTGAACGTATGCAAAAAAGAATAAGCAGATAGCTTTATTTCAAACTTTTTTTCCTAGAAATGAAAAAGTTATGTACTTTTGCAGTCCAAGTTTTCACTACTAATAATGTCTAACTAATTAATTTAAAGTAATTTAATGATTAATCACGATGAATTAGCTTCTAACGAAGCAGGTAATGAAGTAATAGAGAAACCAGTTGCTTCAAAAAAACAAGCTACAAAATCAGGTGAGGCTGGTGTAGAAAATTTCGATTGGGAATCGTATGCCGATGAGAGCATTTACTCACAATCCGAAAAAACAAATTTTGAGTCGATGTACGACCAAACCCTTTCAGTTATTGGCGAAAGCGAATGTATGGAGGGTACTGTAATTGCAATGAACAAGCGTGAAGTTGTAATCAACATCGGCTATAAATCAGAAGGTGTTATAAGCCTTAACGAATTCCGCTACAATCCTGATATGAAGATTGGCGATAAGGTTGAGGTTTATGTTGAGATTCAGGAAGACAAAAAAGGTCAGCTCATTCTTTCACACAAGAAAGCTCGTTCAATGCGCTCATGGGATCGCGTTAACTCAGCGCTTGAGAAAGACGAAATCATTAAGGGTTTCATCAAATGCCGTACAAAGGGTGGTATGATTGTGGATGTTTTCGGTATCGAAGCATTCCTACCCGGTTCACAAATTGATGTTAAGCCTATCCGCGATTACGATATCTACGTTGGAAAAACAATGGAGTTCAAGGTTGTTAAAATCAACCAGGAGTACAAAAACGTTGTTGTATCTCACAAGGCGCTTATCGAGGCTGAACTTGAACAGCAGAAGAAGGATATTATCGCTAAACTTGAAAAAGGACAGGTTCTCGAAGGAACCGTTAAAAATATTACCAGCTACGGTGTATTCATCGATTTGGGCGGCGTAGATGGTCTAATCCATATTACTGACCTTTCATGGGGTCGTGTTACTCATCCAGAGGAGATTGTTCAACTTGATCAGAAGTTAAACGTTGTTATCCTTGATTTCGATGATGCTAAAAAACGTATCGCTCTAGGTCTAAAACAGCTAACCTCGCATCCTTGGGATTCACTTGATGCAAACCTTAAGGTTGGTGATGTATTAAAAGGTAAAGTGGTTGTACTTGCCGATTATGGTGCCTTTGTTGAGATTGCACTCGGCGTTGAAGGGCTAATCCACGTATCAGAAATGTCATGGAGTCAACATCTACGTAGCGCTCAAGAATTCTTGAAAGTTGGCGATGTAGTTGAAGCTCAAATCCTAACCCTTGATCGCGACGAGCGCAAGATGTCGTTAGGTATGAAACAGCTAAAAACTGATCCTTGGACAAAGATTGAAGAGAAATATCCTATCGGTTCAAAGCATAGCGCAAAGGCTCGAAACTTCACTACATTTGGCGTATTCGTTGAGATTGAAGAGGGCGTTGACGGCCTAATTCATATCTCTGACCTAAGCTGGACTAAGAAGATTAAACACCCCGCTGAGTTCACAACCGTTGGTGCCGATATTGATGTTGTAGTTCTTGAAATTGATAAGGAGAACCGTCGTTTAAGCCTTGGTCACAAGCAGCTTGAAGAAAATCCTTGGGATGTATTTGAAACCCTGTTCACCGTTGATTCAGTCCACGAAGGAACGATTATCGATATTTTCGATAAAGGAGCAGTTGTAGCTCTTCCTTACGGTGTTGAAGGATTCGTAACTCCAAAACATCTGGTTAAAGAGGATGGCTCAACAGCTAAAGTTGAAGAAAAATTAGCGTTTAAGGTAATAGAATTCAACAAAGCGGCTAAACGTATAATCCTCTCACACAGTAGAATTTTCGAGGATAGTAAGAAGACCGAGGAGAAGACAGATAAGAAAGCTAAGCCATCAACCACACAAAAAGCTGTAAAAAAGTTGAAAGCTAACTTAGAAAAGACTACCTTGGGTGATATTAGTGAACTAGCTGCTCTTAAAACCGAACTTGAGGAGACTCAAAGGAAAGAGGATAAAAAAAACAAAGAGTAGCGCATTCGTTTGAACCAATTTAATCCCGATAGCGATGGAATTTAAAATTGACAAGCTGGAAAATTGCACTTTTGTTGAAGTGCTCGAAGAAAAGCTCGATACCAATATTGCTCCAAGCCTTAAATCAGAGCTCGTGCTGATTTCTGGTAACGGCGAACGTAACATCGTGCTGGATTTAAACAGCTGCCGCTACTGCGATTCATCAGGGTTAAGTGCAATCCTGGTTGCAAATCGGTTGTGCAAGAATGCCAATGGTACTTTTGTGCTAACGGGGCTTACTGATGCCGTTGAGAGGCTAATTACCATCTCTCAACTCGATACAGTGCTCAACATTGCTTACTCACGTACCGAAGCAACGGAGATAATTAATAAAGCTGAGAAAGAACGTCAGAAGTGACATTCTCGGTTACAGTTCTTGGAAGTAGCAGTGCGCTGCCCACTTCTACAAGATTTCCATCCGCTCATGTGCTCAATGCACATGAGCGGTTATTTTTAATCGATTGCGCTGAGGGCACTCAAATTCAACTCCGACGCTTGCGAATAAAGATGATGAAGATCAACCATATCTTTATTTCCCACCTTCATGGCGATCATACCCTTGGTCTTATTGGGTTAATTTCGTCCTTTAACCTGAACGGCAGAAAGTCAGATTTACATGTATATGCACATAAAGGGCTAGAGAATAATTTGCTATTCAATATTAACTTCTTTGTGAATGATTTGAATTTCAAGGTTGTCTTCCATAGTATTGCTCCGAATAAGCATCAGGTTATATACGATGATGGAAAAATAACGGTTGAATCGCTTCCCTTAAAGCATAAAATACCATCAACAGGTTTTATCTTTCGAGAAAAGAGGGGATTCCCAAATATTCGAAAGGAGCTGATTGAGAAGTATTCCTTAACGTTAGCCGAGATTAACGCAATTAGGAATGGTAGCGATCTAACCGCTGCCGATGGACATATAATTCCTAATGCAGAGCTAACCTTTTACTCTTCCGAACCCCGTTCATACGCCTATTGCAGCGATACCATGTATAGCGAGAAATTAATTGGGATGATAAAAAATGTTGATCTACTTTACCACGAAGCAACCTTCGCAAGTACCGATGAGAGCTTGGCAAAGCAAACAGGCCATTCAACCTCCGTTCAAGCGGCTACAATTGCGCTTAAATCGTGTGCAAAAAAGTTGATTATCGGACATTTCTCCTCGAGGTATAAAAAGGTATCCTTTTTAGAGGACGAGGCGAGAGCAATCTTTGAGAATACTATTGCCGTTGAGGATGGGCAGGTATTCGAAGTGCCAATAGTCAGAAGATAGCGAAGAGTATCTAAGTTACTCTGTGCTCTCAGTGTCTCCGTGGTTTGATGTTTGATTACCTAAAACCGTTAACGAAAGTGAAAAAACAACTATCAACGGTGAACTAAAAACTATCAACCAATTAATTTACTACCTTTACGACCTCAAAAGTTCTATTAAATGCATCAAAAAATACTTATTCTTGATTTTGGCTCTCAGTACACACAGCTGATAGCCCGAAGAGTACGTGAGCTGAATGTTTATTGTGAGATATACCCATTTAACCATTACCCAGCATTAGACTCAAGTGTTAAAGGGGTTATCCTATCCGGAAGTCCATTCTCTGTTCGCGATACCAACTCACCAAAGCCCGATTTAAGTGGTATTAAAGGGAAATACCCTCTTTTAGGGGTATGTTACGGTGCGCAGCTGCTTTCATTAACCAATGGGGGAGATGTTCAACCATCCAAGAGCCGTGAGTATGGTAGGGCTACACTTCAGGTTGAGGATAAATCGTGCAATCTATTCAAGAATTTATCTGAAAAATCACAGGTTTGGATGTCGCATGGCGATACAATTACAGCAATCCCTTCAAATTTTAGAATAACTGCCAGTACCGAAGATGTTAAGGTAGGTGCATTCGAGGTGCAAGGTGAAACCACCTATGGAATTCAGTTCCACCCTGAAGTCTATCATACCACTGAGGGGATGATTATGCTAAAGAATTTTGTAGTCGATATCTGTGGTTGCTCTCAAACATGGACCCCCGCATCGTTCGTTGAGGAATCGGTAAACCAGCTCAAACTACAGCTTGGAAACGATAAGGTCGTTCTTGGCTTATCAGGAGGGGTTGACTCATCAGTTGCTTCGCTTCTACTTCATAAAGCAATAGGGAAGAATCTTACCTGCATTTTTGTCGATAATGGGCTTTTAAGGAAGGATGAGTTTGCCCAAGTAATGGAGTCCTATAAAACTCTTGGATTAAATGTAATAGGGGTTGATGCAAGCCAAAGGTTTTACAATGACCTAAAAGGGGTTTCAGATCCTGAACTTAAGCGCAAAGCCATTGGTAAAAACTTCATTGAGGTATTCGATATTGAGGCGCATAAAATTACCGATGTTAAATGGCTTGGACAAGGTACGATTTACCCCGATGTTATTGAATCGATTTCGGTTAATGGCCCATCGGCAACCATTAAATCGCATCACAATGTTGGTGGTTTACCCGAAAAGATGAAACTTAAAATAGTTGAACCTTTACGTTTACTTTTTAAAGATGAAGTCCGAAGAGTGGGTAAAGAGCTAGGTTTGCCCCAAAACATCCTTGGTCGCCATCCATTCCCCGGACCAGGTTTAGGAATTCGAATTTTAGGTGAAGTAAGCCCCGATAAGGTAAAGCTACTACAGGATGCAGATAGCATTTATGTTCAAGGTCTAAAAGAGTTTGGATTATACGATAAGATTTGGCAAGCAGGAACCATTCTTCTCCCTATTCAATCAGTTGGTGTAATGGGCGATGAGCGTACCTATGAGTTTGTTGTCGCTTTACGAGCAGTAACCTCTACCGATGGTATGACTGCCGATTGGTACCCATTACCATACGAGTTTCTCTCCAAAATCTCGAACGATATTATTAATAAGGTAAAAGGTATTAATAGGGTAGTCTATGATGTTAGCTCTAAACCACCAGCTACCATTGAGTGGGAATAGCTATAATAAACAATCAAAGGATTTATTCGTTACTATTCTATGCTATTGGATTATTACAAACTATAAAATCATATAAAATGATTCGTAGGATTTACTTCATACTATCATTCGCTCTTATTTGCAGTTTGTCTGCATCAGCGCAGCAATCGTCAAGCTTTAGCGCGTATAAATTTGTGAGATTCTTACAGTATTTATCAAGCGATTATGTTGATACCGTAAACCCCAACCGAATGGTTGACGAGGCCATTGTGAGTATGCTCGAGAAGCTCGATCCGCACTCCGTTTACATCTCAAAAGATGAGGTTAGGGCGATGAACGAACCCCTAGAGGGGAACTTCGATGGTGTTGGCGTAGAGTTCAATATTATGAACGATACCCTAATGGTTGTTAATCCGATTGTTGGTGGGCCATCAGAACGAGTTGGAATCTTAGCTGGCGATAGGTTTATTAACATCGATGGGAAGAATGTTGCAGGAATAGGATTGAAAAATTCTGATGTATTCAAGTATTTAAGAGGACCTAAAGGGACCAAGGTAAATATTCAGGTAAAAAGAAAAGCGCAGAGCCAATTGCTCGATTTTACCGTTACCCGCGATAAAATTCCAATCTTCAGCATTGATGCTTCTTACATGATCGATTCAAAAATAGGATATATCAAGCTAAGCCGGTTTGCACAAACCACCGAGCAGGAATTCAACGATGCTGTTAAGGAGCTTAAGCAGCAGAAGATGAAAGACCTAATACTTGATCTTCGAGGGAATGGTGGTGGAATGCTCAATACACCCATTGAGCTAGCAGATCAGTTTTTGGATAACGGAAAACTTATCGTCTATACCGAGGGTAGAGCAACCCCACGAACCGACTTTGTTTCAACCTCAAGGGGTGAACTCGAAAAGGCCCATTTGGTAATTCTGATCGACGAGGGATCCGCTTCAGCCAGCGAAATCCTTTCGGGCGCAATTCAGGATTGGGATAGGGGGATAATCGTTGGTCGTAGGTCATTTGGTAAAGGATTAGTACAGAATCAGATGCCGTTACCCGATGGCTCGATGATTCGTCTTACCATAGCCCGTTATCACACACCTACCGGAAGAGCAATTCAAAAACCATACAACAATGGTAGTATTGATAAATACTACGATGATATAAATGATCGCTATAACAAGGGCGAATTTTTCTCGATGGATAGCATCAAACTCCCTGAAAACCTTAAATACAAAACTCTTTTAAAGGGTAAAACAGTTTACGGTGGCGGGGGTATTATACCCGATATTTTTGTCCCGCTCGATACTGCTGATTATTCCGAATATTACGGAAGACTCGTTAGAGCCGCTGTCTTAAATCAGTATTACCTATTGTGGCTCGATAAAAACAGAGATCAGATGATTAAGGATTACCCCAAGTTTGAAAAGTATAATAAAAAATTTGAGGTAAGCGATCAGATGATTGAGGAGCTGGTTGCTCTTGGCGAAACCCGTAAGATCAAAAGGGATGAAGCCGGATTGTCCGTTTCAAAGCGAGAGATAAAGAAACAGCTGAAAGGGCTTATATCACAGTCGATATACACCAATAGCAAATACTTCGAGATAATCAATCAGGATAATAATGCTTTTCTCAAAGCAATAGAAATACTAAATAGTTGGGATAACTATAAGTACCTAGTAAAAGAATAGCGGCTTATTAGGTTATGTCTTTTTTAATTAATGATTGACCCAAAGGTTTGGGTCATATATACCTATTGTAAATGGAACATCTTTCAGAGTTTAAGCAGCTTGGTCTTTCGGACCAATCTTTGGCTGCTATCGAAAAAAAGGGTTTTGAACTACCCTCTCCAATCCAGCGCATGACAATACCTGTCCTTTTAAATGAAGAGGGCGATATTATTGCTCAGGCTCAAACTGGAACTGGAAAAACTGCGGCATTTGGGCTACCTATGATCGAGAAGATTAAGGGAGGAAGTGGCTTTGTTCAAGGGCTAGTATTAGTACCTACGCGTGAACTTGCCCTACAGGTCTCTGACGAAATTATTTCGTTGGCTGGAAACAGAATCTCTGTTTCAACCGTTTATGGAGGACAATCAATTTCAGAGCAACAGCGAAGACTACGCAAAGGGGTTGACCTTGTTGTTGGAACACCTGGACGAGTTCAGGATTTATTGGATAGAGGCGATCTTAAACTGGATAAAATATCCTGGTTTGTTCTCGACGAAGCTGATGAAATGCTGAATATGGGCTTTATCGATGACATCGAGGCCATCCTCGACTTTACACCAAAAGAAAAGCGTACACTTCTTTTTTCAGCAACAATGCCAGATCGGATTGCGAAGCTGTCGAAGAAGTATATGGTTAATACTAAAAAGTTAGAGGTAGATCGTTCTCAGCCCACAACTAGCCTAACCGATCAAATTTACTTTGAGGTTCGTGATGCCGACAAATTCGATGCGCTTACCCGCATTATCGATATTGAACCCGAATTTTACGGGTTAGTTTTCTGTAGAACTAGGGTTGCTGTTGATACTACAACCTCAAAATTATTGGAACGTGGATATTCTGTAGAAGGATTGCATGGCGATATATCTCAGGCTCAGCGTGAAAAAACCTTGTTAAAGTTTCGAAATAAACATATCAACATTCTTATTGCAACCGATGTTGCAGCAAGGGGTATCGATATTGTTGATTTAACTCATGTTATCAACATGAGCCTTCCGCAGGATGCAGAATCCTACATTCATCGAATTGGGCGTACTGGAAGAGCAGGGAAGCAGGGTACTGCCATTACCTTTGTTACAAGGGAGGAATCACGAAAGCTGATGTTTGTAGAGAAGATCACTAAATCAAAGATTCGAAAAGAGATTCTTCCTGCGGCCGAAGATATCGTTGCCGTAAAAAGAGAACGAATTAAAATTGAGATTGCCGAAATTATCAAGAAAGGGTCATACGATGAATACCTTGGTATGGCAGAGGATTTGCTTGAGATAAATAGCCCTGAAGTTGCTCTTGCTTCGTTACTTCGCTTATCGTTCAAATCTCAGCTTGATATTAAAAACTATTCTGAGGTACGTACCTTTAAGGTTGACGCAACAGGAACCTCTAGGTTATTTGTGGCGTTAGGCCGTAAGGATGGAATGACTCCTCGTAAAATATCGGATTTTATCCGTAAGGAGGTTAAAATCCCCGACAATAAGATTGATGATATTAGCGTGCACGATGACTTCTCGTTCATTACCGTTCCATTTGAGGATGCTGAGATAATATTGAATGCTTTTTCGAGCCGAAGAGCTGGTGGTAAACCATTGGTTACCAAAGCGAAACCAAAGTAAATGAAGTTTATTTCATCTATTGTAAAATTCAATTTTCAAACTTTTAAAGGATGGTAGAGAAGTTCGAGATGATTGCCAAGACCCAGCAAGGGTTGGAGGATGTTCTGGCTGAAGAGCTGAGGTCAATTGGCGCAGAAGAGGTGAATGTAGCCCTTAAATCGGTTTCATTTAAGGGGAATAAGGAGATGCTGTATAAGGCTAATATCCAATTACGTACGGCATTACGAATTCTTAAACCCATTTACACCTTTAAGGCTCGAACCGAGGACGAGCTCTATGGTCAGGCAAAAAAGTTTGACTGGTCGAGCCTAATGAACATCTCACAGAAATATGCGGTTGATAGCGTAGTTACCTCCGATGTATTTAACCATTCAAGGTATATCGCTTTAAAGCTGAAGGACGCAATCGCTGATCATTTCCGTGAGAAAACCGGAAAGCGACCATTCGTCGATCCTCAAAATCCGCAGATTCGAGTACATATACATGTGGTTGACGAAGAGTGCACCATTTCATTGGATTCTTCTGGCGAATCGCTGCACCGTAGAGGATATAGGCAAACACATGATGCCTCTCCGATTAATGAAGTATTAGCCGCAGGAATGATTCTCTTATCGGGTTGGAAGGGTCAAAGCGATTTTATCGATCCCATGTGTGGTTCGGGAACCATACTCATAGAAGCGGGTTTAATTGCCCATGGCATTCCTCCTGGAATTTTCCGTAAGCACTTCGGCTTCGAGAATTGGGTCGATTTCGATGAGGAGCTTCTTCAGCAGGTTTACAATGATGAGAGCATGGAACGAGAGTTTAAGTTCTCAATCATCGGAAGCGATATATCGAAGAAAGCCATTGAAACCTCGGTTGAGAATATTCGTAATGCAGGTCTTCAGAAGAAAATAGAGATAAGTACACGCTCAGTCTTCGAATTTGATCCGCCCAAGGGAAAGGGTATTGTGGTTACCAACCCTCCATATGGAGAACGGTTGAAGAAGGAGCAGATCGAAAGCTTTTATCGGCAGCTGGGCGATTGCTTTAAGCAACGTTACTCAGGGTACGATGTTTGGCTTATAAGCAATAATGTTGATGCGCTTAGAAGTTTTGGACTACGACCTTCGAGAGCAATAGCCCTAGCTAACGGAGCCTTGGAGTGTAAATATCACCAGTATTCAATGTATAAGGGTTCGCCCAAGGAGATAATTAAAAAAACGAGAGTTTAAATATTTTGGTTGTGTTTTAGCAAATTGCAGAATGAAATTTTGCTACAAAGTCACCAAGACACGAAGTTCAGACGAGTCTATCTTTTTTTTACTTTTGCCTACCGCCTGCCTGCCGGTAGGCAGGGAACACAGAGAATGTTTATAAATATAGTTGCTATTAACAAAATCTTAAACGTTTAATTTAAGGTTTTTCATTGATGGAAAAGAACGAAACAATCGATAAGTCTAACTAGTAAATAGAAAAAATCTCCGTGTTCTCCCTGCCTACCGGCAGGCAGGCGTGTCTCCGTGGTGAATGGTTACCATTTTCGAAATACTAGTTTTTATTTTTTTACTATTAATTTTATAAAAACCAGATTATTAATATCGGTGGGTAATTTATTTTTTTCTATATTTGTTTTGGTATAAAGAAGAATAGTCAATTTGTATCAGAGTAAAATAGGCTCCTCAATGAGTTTTTTCTTGAACGACTGTTATGATCGGATGAATCAGGGCGAGGTGATTGTTGCTTATAAAGGAGCTATCAGCGCTGAAGTTATTTCCAATACTTTGAGCCTAATCGAGTCTAAACTCGAAGAAGCATCCGAGCAAACTGGGGTAAAGAAGAAGCTCTATAACGTATTGGTTGAAAGTTTACAAAATCTTTTCCATCATGTTGATGCTATTAATGGAATGGGAGGATCTGAATCCAATTTTGGGGCATTTGTGCTTTCGAAAAAGGATCAGGTTTTTAGGATTTCAACGGGGAATTTTATTCGTACTGACAAATCAATAATTTTAAAAGAAAAAATTGATAAGATTAACTCTCTTTCGAAAGAAGAGTTAAAAGATTTTTATAAATTTGTTCTCAATAATCAATCGTTTTCTGCGAAAGGTGGTGGTGGACTCGGATTGATTGATATTGCGAGAAAAACAGGAAATAAGTTAGATTATAAATTTTATCATTACAATACAGAATTTGACTTTTTTAATCTGAACGTATTTATTAACGAGAAAGAATAAAGACTATTAATGCTATGGAATTGATAAATATTGAGGGAACTCCTAAAACGCCAACCGTAACCATGAACCCTACATCTGGCGTAATTGAGATTAAGGGTCGGTCAATTCCTGAGAACTCTATCGAGTTCTATAAGCCAATTGTTGATTGGCTTGAGGAATACAACCAGGGACCCGCAGCCAAAACAGTTGTTAATGTACAGCTTGAATACTTTAATACCAGCTCATCTAAGTGCATTCTCGATGTTTTTAAAAAACTTGAGAATCTTAAAAAGAACCAAAAGGATGTAATCATCAATTGGTACTACGAGGAGGATGACGAGGATATGCTTGAGGCAGGAGAAGATTACGAATCGATCATTAAGGTTCCTTTCAAAATGATTCAAATCGTTGATTAATTGGCTATCTCTATAAATAAAAAGGGGCTTTTAGCCCCTTTTTGTTTTTTCAACTAGTCAGACTCCTTATTCCCAGTGAATTTTTCGAGCAAGTCCAACCCTTTCTTTAGTAGTCTATAGTATAGGACTAGGTATAGCATAATACACGATAACCAGATAATAAATATATTAACCCAAAAAGTGCTGATAAAGAACCCAAATATCTGCTTTGAAGGCGCATAAAAGTGTGATCGGAGTAACCTTGACTCAGAGTACAGGAAGATAGGGTCAACCTTTTGAATGAGATTCCCCTTATATTCAATGATTCGATCCACTTCGCCTGAGTTCCTTACTAAATCTGATAAACTCTCGTTGAAGTAGCTACGCTTTAGTTTTAAGAACGCCTCTTTGCTCTCAGGTGTTTGCTGTTGGTTCGATATTATTAAATCTTTTTCGTTGCTTGCCTTGTTGTAAAGCTTTATGTAGTATTTTCTGAGCGTTTCAAGATACTCCTTGATATCCTTTAGTATGGCTTCT
The DNA here is from genome assembly GCA_003818205.1 of Bacteroidales bacterium. GTDB lineage: Bacteria > Bacteroidota > Bacteroidia > Bacteroidales > Tenuifilaceae > UBA8529. The sequence goes on along the minus strand of RPRQ01000048.1, from coordinate 16,434 downwards.
GTAGGCTTGCTATCGATGATTAACTGATTATGCTTCGCAAACTTTAATGATGAACCCGAAACCGAGTACATCTCTTTATTAATCTCGTTCTTAATTACTCTAAAAGCCCTTTTAACCTGATCCGTTTTTTTGGGGTCTTTATAATTCCTTTCGCAGAGATCAACTTTATTATTGAGCGTTTTAAGCCAGTAGTTTCGCTTGTAATCGGAAATACTCATGGCCTCATCGTACTTGAAGAACTGCTTTTGGTACTTGTTCTCTTTATGCTGATATACTGCGAGGGCTTCGTATGCCCAACGGGCAAGAATAACCTCCCCGTATATCGGAATACTACTTGGCGATGAAATGGATGGATTCAACTTCTCGTACTTTACGATTATTCCGCTCAAAATGATCTGTGGAATAACCAAGAACGGGATGAGTATATAAATGGTAACAACTGTTTTGAAACTATCGGAGATGACAAGACCCAGTAAACTTGCAGATATCCATGTGCTGAAGAGTACCAACCAGTACTCAAAATACATTCCCCTTATCTCAAGAACGGTGTTTCCGATTACAACGAATAGCAATGCTTGAAGCGCTGAAAGCACCAATAGAATAGACACTTTTGACATCAAATAGCTCGACCAGCTAAGATTAAGGAATGCTTCTCGTTTTAGTATTTTTCTATCCTTTATAATCTCCTCAGCGCTAACGGTTAACCCAATGAATATTGCCACAATTACTGACATGAAGAGATAGACTGGGAGGTTATCGTTATCTAAAAGGGTATAACCAACCTCATTGGCAATATCAACGTTGTAGAACTTGATGATATACGACAAGAGCAGAGCAAGGATTGGTGCCTCAAGTATATTGATTATCATATACTGAGTGTTGGCCAATTTTGAAAGGACATCTCTTTGAACAAAAACCTTTAGCTGTTTAATCCAATTAGGTATTTTGAACTGAATTTTTGGTAGCTCTGAGGGGATAAAGGTTACTTTTTCTTGGGCTGAAGAGCTCTTTTTGTAGTGTTCAGTCCATTCATCGGGACTTGTTTTGCGAGAACGGGTTGGGTTCCCGTACTCATCAATTACATTGGCTTCAACGATGTTGAAGATTTGTTCGGGGTTGACATTCCCGCAAAGCGTACACTCACTTTCGTTCCAGTTTGCCTGTTGTACTCGGGATTTAAAGTAGATAATCGATTCAATGGGATCGCCATCATAGATAAGGAATCCGCCAGTATCGAGGATTAGCAGCTTATCAAACATTTTAAAGATATCCGATGATGGCTGGTGGATTACAACGAAAACGAGCTTCCCTTTTAGGGTTAACTCCTTGAGTAAGTCAAGTATATTTTCAGAGTCTCTTGAGCTCAGCCCTGATGTTGGCTCATCGAGGAAAAGTATTGCGGGCTCACGGATTAGTTCAAGCGCAATGTTTAACCGTTTCCGTTGACCTCCGCTAATCTTTTTGTTAAGAGGGGAACCAACTTTCATACCCTTAATCTCGTGGAGGCCAAGGCTAATGAGCATCTTGTCAACAACTTCAACAATCTGAGGTTCTGTATAATTATCGAAGCAAAGTTTTGCGTTGTAGTAAAGGTTTTGGAAAACGGTCAACTCCTCGATAAGAAGGTCGTCCTGCGAAACAAAACCAATCAACCCCTCAACAATATCTTGTTGATGATGAATATCGAAATTATTAATTAGAACACTCCCCGATGAAGGTATTTCTGTACCGTTAAGAACATTCAGAAGGGTTGATTTCCCTGCACCTGAAGCACCCATAATCCCAACCAGCTGACCCGATTCTTGCGTAAAGGATACATCGTGCAGCCCAATTTTACCACCATTAAACTTGAACTCTACATTCTTAACCTCAAAAAGAATTTTCTCTTTAATTCGGTCAATGGCAAACCTACTTACAATATTGCTAAAGTATATAGGCTTTATCTTATTGTTACGGATCGATGAACCGGTATTAAGAACGTATATTTTATCTTTTAGTAAAAGGTGACCGTTTAGGTAAAGCTCATGTTCGCCTAAATAACGGAGAAAAAGGATATTGGCCGATTCAATATTGATAACCTTTAGCTCCCCCTGGAACGATTCGGAGTAGATGTGGCGAATACCCTTGATAAAATATTCGCGTTGATTGTTGATAACTAGAATATTGTCGTTTAGGATGATTTTATCGAAGGGGGAGAGTACGTAATCGCAGATTTGAGAGTACTCATCCTCAGGGATATGGAACGATTCAGATACGGTTGAGATGAAGGCCATCTCCTGCTCGGTTACATCTCCATCGTTAGTTTTAACGAATTCAAGGAGCCTGAAAAGAACTACTATTTTTTGTTGCTGGGTTAGCTCCTCGTTTATTTGGGTACAAATTTTTAGAACTCGAACCGAACTCGATGAGGTTCTTTTTTTTGTCTTGCTTTTCTCGCTTTGCTTCTCCTGATGAAGGTTGTAGTAATAATCAAATACCTTTAAGTATTCTCGGACAAGTTCTAGGTTGAGTTGATTTTTAAGAAAACTCTCAACAACAGATCGTCGATCACTTTTCCCTTCAACCTCAACCTCTTCGTCCTCTGGGTGGGCTATAATTGCAAATAATTGCATTAGCGCTTTAAGAATCGACTCGCTCATTCATCAAAGGTTTGCTAGTATTAAAATATAAAAAGCTATTATGGCTTGTAACCTATAAGAAGCATTACGAAGCCAGGCGTAAATTTTATACTTTTCACATCAACCTGAATGATACAGGTAATGGTTGATGTAAACTTGAAATCCCAGTATTGAGAGAAATTATAGCTTGCATTGGAGAAAAGGAGATTTTTTTCGGTATCGAATACCGTGAAAACCAAGTCCCCTTTTTTAAGGTTTGTACATGCCACAATCCTATAAGTATTTTCTCCGTAGAAGGTGGTTCTGAATTCAACCTTTTGATCGGGTTTAAGCGATGCAAAATATTCTTGTCCATCCGATATGAACTCAGGTGAGAAATACAAGGAGCAAATATTTTGTAACTGCTCAACCTGAGAGTAAGTAGGTATTGCAGTGAATGAGAGTGCTGTGATCAGAGCTAAATAAATAATTGTTTTTTTTGTTTTCATAGGTTTTAGCAAGGTTCAGCCGATTAGCCGATAATTTGATTGCGTATTGCCTCAATTTTTCTACTTACCGTTTCGAGGTGATACTCCGACATCACAACCCTCGACTCGCTGTGTATATAAATTATTTTATTATCAACATCAATTTTAGGCTCTTTGTATGAATAGGAGTAGATAACCCCGTCGAATTCGTAGGCCAAATCGATAAGGCCATCGATTAAGGTTGAAAACTCTTGTGATTTGTAGTAGTAGGGGGTTAGTATCTCTATCAGATTATCCAAAGGATGTTTCTGCTCTCCAATACGGTTTATTATCTCGCGATCGTTTGTTCCTCTACCAATTTTAGTGAGAATGTATAGGCTTTCAACCCAACCGCCTGCAAGTATTAACGAGCCAATATTTTTTCTGTCGTTAACCCTTAGGTATGAATCGGTATTTCTGTAGGTTTTGGAAAGTATCACTAAAATAGAATCTTTATTGTTGATATTTTTTTCAACCGATGAAAAAAATGATTCATCGAAAGATGCTGAGATCCCCAATTGATCGCTAAGGTTCTTAATAACGCTAAGGTAGCTGATGGATTCTGGGGTGCGATCGTAAATGTTTAAATAGCTTAGATCTGTACCGTAAATTCCTAGGTTTAACGCTTTCTTGAAGGCGGTGCTAAAATGTTGATAATTATTCAGTGAGCTAATAATGCTTTCATCGTATTGAATATTTTTTTTTCTTATCAGGGTTGATGCTTGGTAGGGTGAGGGTAGGGGGAAGAGAGAGTTTTCAAATTTAACTAGCATCGATAAGGTATCGGGTAAAAAATTTTCTTTCGATTCAGCGGATTGCTCTTTATTGCTTCTGCTACCACAGCTATTTAGAATTGGTAATGCTATAATTAACACAACAATTACCTTTGAAAATCCTTTAAATACGAAGTTTGAAGGCATCTAATTACACTGTTACAATTTGGTTGATGCAAGTAATAAAAAAAACACGAATATTCAAAGTGTTTAATGGTTATCGTTACTCTTCGGTATAATTTCATGTCAATTGAGTATTCTTAATCCATTGTCGTTTACTTAAGGATTTTGCAATTGATTCTTTCAGGTCTTCCGACTCTGAAAGGTCAATCAAGTTGGTTAACCTGACAGCGTTTTATCAACCTTAAGTAAACGACATTGATTCTTAATCCGAAGATTTTTTATCATTATTAACCGAGAAAAAAAATCTAATTCGATAGGTCTTAGCTATGCTGCTTTCAGCTAAAATATGATTATCTATCCTACAAATAGTTAGCAGCGATGCTGCTTTTTAAAGTCGTAGAGCGACAACCTATTTGTAGTAATTTTCATTAAAACAAAAATCAAGCCCCATTAGGCCTGTTGGTAGGCTGGGAAGAAAATATGCTAGAAGAGCCTCCATTGTTCCCTGCCTGCCGGTAGACAGGTTCTGCTTTGCTCCAGTTCCATCATTCCAACACAGAATAAAAATGCGTAACAAATTGCAAACCAGAAAAATATTATCATTTCTAAGATCGAACTCACGTTAATTAACTCTGTGTCTCAGTACCTCTGTGTTTGTTTATTGTTTATTACATTTGCCCATTATTTCAAAAAAAGACTTTGAAAACTTCTATTTCGTACCGAAGGGTTTGGGATATTGCGTTCCCCATAATGATTGGTAGCGTTGCGCAGAATGTGATAAACGTTACCGATACAGCATTTCTAGGTAGTTTAGGTGATGTTGCTTTAGGAGGCGGAGCAATCGGAGGCCTTTTTTACCTTGCTATTATTATGCTTGGTTGGGGCGTTGGTGTGGGTGCGCAGATAATGGTTGCTCGACGATTTGGAGAGGGAAAGAATAAAGAGATAGGTAGTATTATTGAGCATACCCAATACTTCTTACTTTTTTTAGCTGTCATTTTAATTGTATTGTTCGAACTATTCGGGAAAACAATTCTTTATAGTATTGTAGAATCGGAGAGCGTATTCAATGCTAGCTACGAATTCCTAAGATATCGGATTTGGGGGTTATTCTTTGCCTTCACCTATTTTTCATACAGGGCATTTTATGTAGGAATTGGTAAGACAAAGGTAATTACCTATACAACATTAACCATGGTCATTGTTAACGTTTTCTTTGGTTACTCATTGGTATTTGGTCATTTTGGATTCCCAAAGATGGGTGTAAGCGGAGCGGGATTAGCATCGGTTATCGCTGAATTTTCAGGAGCTGGGGCATTCATTGTTTATACAATACTAAACAAGAATATAAAGGAGTTCCATATTTTCAAGTTTTACAGGTATGATTCAGAGATGATGTCACGCATTTTTAAAGTATCCATTCCTTTAATGCTTCAGAATTTTTTCTCGTTCTCAATCTGGTTTATCTTTTTCTTAATTATTGAGAAGATGGGTGAGGTTGAATTAGCCGCCTCAAATATTATTAGAAGTATCTATGTTGTTCTCCTTATACCCATTATGGGCTTTGCAACGGCTGCAAACTCACTGGTGAGCTTCGTAATTGGGCAAGGACGATCGAAAGAGGTTCTGTCATTGACATGGCGCATTGCATTGGTTGCAGCGGGGTTTTCGGTTGTTCTTTCGGTGATCTGTAGCATGTTTCCACGGCTAATTATTCAGGTTTATACCAACGACCCATCAATCATTGAAATGGCTTTACCAATTATGCACATAATCACCATTGCATCGGTATTGCTTGCCATGGGATTTGTCCTGTTCAATAGCGTTTCAGGAACAGGGAAAACGAATATCTCATTACTTCTTGAGATAGGGATTCTCGCCATTTATATCCTTTTAACCTTTGTTTTTGCTTTGGTCTTTATGCAACCGCTAACAGTTGTCTGGACAGTTGAGATTCTGTATGGCATTTTACTATCGTCGGTCTCTTTTATCTACCTACGTTCAGATCATTGGGTGGGGAAGATGATTTAGTTGATAAGTTATTACTATAACGAAAGTTCGATATATGAATGCTTGTTATATCGCTATTTATTAATACTTTAATCAATGTCGTTTAGTTAGCGTTTTTTAAATCAACTCCTCCGCCCCGCCATGCGGGGTTGGAATGTTTATTAACCTAGCATAGTCCGCAGGACGTGCTAGCGTTAAATTCCTTAATTAAACGACATTGATACTTTAATACTAATATTGAATTTTTGGAAGATTGGAATAATGGAAACGAAGTTCGGCGGAGCCAATATTGGGATTGCCTCTTACTTTTTTCTTCCCTGTCTTCCCTGCCTACCGGCAGGCAGGCGGCAGGCAGGCATCATTGGCTACGCCGAACTAGCTACGCTGAGCTCACTCTGTTCAGTTCGCAAGCTCGGTTCCACTTTTACCAATAAAGTAAAATGCTGATAACATTCATTTAAATTGTTTCTTACGTAGAACTGACGTTACTGTATTAAATCTTCAATAAACAAATCCATAATCAGGTTGTTAGTATGCTCTAACCAATAACAGTTTATATTATGGCACGAGTTAGTACATACCTCAATTTTCATCGAAATGCCGAGGAGGTATTCAATTTTTATAAATCAATTTTTGGTGGAGAATTCACAAGTGGAGGAATAGCACGTTTTAGAGATATTCCTCCTGCAGAAGGTATGCCTCCAATTGCTGATGAAGATAAAGATCTTGTTATGCACATTGAACTACCAATTCTTGGCGGTCATTTATTAATGGCTACTGATGCTCCCGAATCAATGGGATTTAAGGTGAGCCATGGTAATAATGTTCATATCAATCTTGAACCTGATACAAAAGCTGAAACCAAAAGATTATTCGTTGCATTATCGGCAGGTGGTAAGGTTACTATGGAACTCCAAGATATGTTTTGGGGTGCTTACTACGGTAGCTGTACCGATAAGTACGGCATTCAATGGATGTTTAACTGTGTTGAGAAGAATTAATAGTATTGGTAAGTGATAAAAAATGAACACAAATAAAATAGCTCAAATTTTGGTTCGAGCATTAATAAATGCACCGATTGACAAGGTTTGGAGGTATTGGACAACCCCTTTGCATATTACTCAATGGAATAATGCAAGCGATGATTGGCATACCCCTCATGCTAAGAATGATTTAACCGTTTGCGGAAAGTTTCTATATAGAATGGAATCGAAAGATGGGAGCAACGGCTTTGATTTCGATGGCGTTTATGTTACGATTAAAACAAACGAGCTGATTGAATATATACTAAGCGATGGGCGAAAAGTTAAAATCGAATTCATTAAAAATGGGAATAAAACAAATGTGATTGAGGCTTTTGAGGCAGAAACAACAAATTCAGTTGAGCTACAACGTCAGGGTTGGCAATCTATATTGAATAATTTCAAAAAATACATTGAATTAAATTAGTGATAATTCATAAAAAACAAGAAAATACATCAACAACAAGTCTCATCATAAAATTATTATCAATAGGACTTTTAGATTAATGGGTAAGTTTGATTCAGCCTTAACTCATTTGCTCATTTATTTCTCGTACACCCTTATAATTAGTTCCAATATAGTTTGTTAATGTTCAAACTAAATAGCACAAGACTATGTAGGCGCTAAAGCACCTCACTACTTGCTTAATATGAACTAGTTCGTCAAATACTTTGACAAACCACTGTATACCTGCCTGGCATATAGGAGGACCTATACTGATGTTTATAGAGGAACTGCACTTCGTTTGCTTGGTAGACTGAGCCGACTAATTGATATACGTTTTGTTGGTTTCAGAATTATAACATTTGACTACTTAAATCTATTATGTTATTATAAGACAGATGAATACAAATAGTTTATGAAACAGGTTCTTTTCCATTTTATTTCATTGTTTGAGACGCCCTTCCTGAATGGCCTTTGCCTTCAACTTCTCGATGATTTCGGCACTCACCCAAAAAATATCCTCGTTATCATTCGTAACCCAGCGGGTAAAGAAAAGGTACTTGCCATCTGGCGAAACACTGGGGAATCGTTCCCCTTGATCTGTATTAACTGTTGTGCCTAAACTAACCGCCTCAGTCCAGCTCCCATCCGGTTGCCTGAAGCATACAAAAATATTTTGGACTGAGTTGAGACGGTTCGAAGAGAACAGCAGGTAGCTCTCGTCTGGTGTAATAAAGGGGGTCCAGTTGAGCACTCCATTAGCCGTATTGATAGTAGGTGGCAATAATTCTGGTTTTGCGTAGATTCCATTGATGTATTCCGATCGATAAATGCCAAAGCTATTCATTGAGCCTAGCCCTTCGGCATGGCCAAAGAAATAGAGTGTTCTCTTACTTGTAATTGAAGGGCCATACAAATACTTCAGTTCAGGGAAACGGGCGATAAAGTTCAAACATTTGGGTTTGCTCCAATTTTCACCTTGTTTTTCTACGAAGTAGAGATCTTTTTCATTTTCCGTATCAAAGGGAAGGGAATAGAGCTGTTTGCCATCTGGCGAAAAAGCTGGCATGCCACCGTATGATGATGCTTCAGGTGCTGTCCATTGTCCATTAATACAGTGCATTGTTCTGAGGAATATCTCCGTTTTTTTGTCTTTGTGGCGTAGGTTCGACTGCCAGAAAACAGTATTGCCATCAGGCGAAAATGTTGGGGCACCATGCTCAATGGTACTATCAACTGAGACGATTCCACGGGCAAAAACCACAGGTGTTTCGCCTGGCAAGGGCTGACCAAGGTAATCGCCATATAAATCAGTAAATTGTTGTCCAAATGAAATGTTGACAATTAGAGTAAGAATAAGAAGTTGTAGTACTTTCATATGCTTTTTAAATAGAGTTTGTTATAAAATTTAGTTGCATTTTTATTTTTGTTTTATATTATATGCCATCAGTGAATCTCCATGTCTTACAAACAAAATTCCATTGCCCATTGACATGTGAGCCAGGTGTGCCCCTTGACCCATTGTTACTTTAAAAGAACCTACTATTTCAATACTGTTTTCTGTTGGTTTCAGAAGACTTACTCGACCTGCTTTATCTTCGTAGCAGTAGATCATTCCATTTGCTGCCAAAAGACTTGCCCCTCTGATATCTTTATCAAAGACCTGTTGTTTACCTGTTTCCCAATCTATGCAAAGAATACCTTTGCGATTATCATAAGTTCCAAAAATTCTGTTACCAAGTCTCACTGCACCACCCAAAGGTTTTATTTTCAATCCATCGGACCATTTAAAACTGAAACTGTTCAAGTCATTGCTTATATTTAGCATCTTACCTCCATCATCAGTGCACGTAAAATAAACCTGTTTGTTGCCCGGAAGAGGCACACTAGTGGCAGAACCCTTTTCCTTCCAAACAATTTTACCTGTGTTTAGATCAACCGCTACATAGAAATTTTCTGTATTGCTAACAATTAACTTCTTCCCCTCTCCCTGAATCAAAATAGGGGATACAAAATTGCCTGCATTGTCAATACTTTCCGAAGCCCAAACTGTTTCTCCGGTTGAGCTGTTCAGGGCTATGAATGTAGCGTTTTTCCCACAGGGTGTAAGAATCACTTTATCGTCGACCACTAGAGGTGATTCGCAGAATATGCTAGTTCTACCCATAATACTACCAATTGCTCCTTCAAATTTTTTGGGAATGCTTATTGCCCAAACTAATGCACCAGTTGTGGGATTAATACATACAATCTCCCCTGCAGCGGTTAAGAAATAAAGTTTATTTTTATAGAAAGTTGGGGTACTTCCAGGTGCAAGTGAACCATTAGAATTTTCACCTGCTTTCCCAACTCTTTTCTGCCATATTATTTTTCCGTTAATGTCAAATGCAGTCATAATTTCAGAGGATTCTTTTAGTCCTGTAGCATAGATGATGTTGCCCTGAATAATTGCAGATCCATAACCAAATCCAATTGTATCAGAAGACCATGCTAATCTGGGGCCTTCAGCAGGCCAGGCTTTTAAGAGATTGGATTCGGCACAAAACCCATCGCGCATTGGGCCGCGCCATTGCGGCCATTGTGCTTTTAATAGTTGATGGACAAAAAGGAAGGCCACTATTGTAGCGATTCTTAAATAATTACTTTGATATTTTTTCATTTTATTAGATTTTTAATTGTTTTGTATTATTTAGTAAACTTTTGATTAAATACTTCCTTTTTAATACCATCAATTACTTTTGTGCTAACCCAATAAATATCTATTTTTCTCTTGAATGTGCATGATTGCAAAAGAACAGGAACTTTCCGTCAGGTGAAAGTGATGGATTTACCTGGTGGCTTTACAGCAAAGCAACAAAACGATAGGTAATTGCATTAATACCAACGTGCCATTTACTAATACCTATTGGCATAACCTGAAATACAGCCAATTACATGTATTCAGATGGTAGTTTGTGAAAGGTTTTTTTAAAACATTTAGTAAAGTAGGAGAGGTTATCGAATCCGGTTTGGTAGGCAATTTCACTTACATTTCCAGCATTTTGAGACAGTAGCTGGGCAGCCCTTTTAAGGCGGATAGTGCGGATAAACTGGCTTGGGCTCATATCGACAAGAGCCTTTAATTTCCTGAACATATTTCGTCTCGATAGTCCAACTTCGGTGCATAGCTGGTCGATACTAAAATCAACATTTGAAATATTTCTCTCTATTACCTGTACAATGTTTCGCAAAAGCTGCTCATCTATCGAAGTTGTAACTATCTCCGATGGGTTTACCGTTATATTTTTACTGTATTTCTCCTTTTGTTTCTTCCGCGTCATTAATATATTCTGCACCTTCAGCTCAAGCTCCCTTTCATTAAAAGGCTTTGCAATATAATCATCGGCACCATGCTCATATCCAGTTAATCTATCGTCGTAGCTGGCTTTTGCTGTAAGCAGGATAATTGGAATATGGCTTGTTTCAATTTGCGATTTAAGATATTCCGTTAAACAGTAGCCATCGCAAACTGGCATCATTACATCAGATATAATAATATCGGGATTATCTTTGCTTGCTATTTGCTTACCCACTTCACCGTTTGAAGCGTCAAGTATATTATACTTGCCATGAAATATCGATTTTAAGTAATTTCTTAAATCAATATTGTCTTCAACAATAAGAAGGGTTTCACAGTCTTTTCTAATCAACCCTTTGCCTTCTTTGTTGTTTGGCACGTCTTCCAAATTTACAAGCATTTCAGCTGCTGATTGCTTTTCAGATTCCATGTTATACTCGTATAAAGGCAATTTTACAGTAAACTCGCTCCCTATACCGAGTTCACTATTTACCGAAACTGTTCCATGGTGCAATTCAACATACTCTTTTACAATATTAAGCCCAAGGCCAGTACCCTCATAGGGTTTGTTTTTACTTTTGCTTGACTGATAGAAACGATTAAAAACCTTACTAATATCTTCAGGGGAAATACCAATACCAGTATCCTTAATGCTAAGGATTAAATGATGGTCAAGTTTAGTTACGCTGGCAGAGATTTTACCACCTACTAGTGTAAATTTAAATGCATTGGACAATAGGTTGCTTATTACCTGCTCTATTCTCTCCTTGTCGAAATAGAAACTTAGCTCCTGATTTTCAATGCTTACCCTAAAATCAATATTTTTATCATGAGCCATTGACTCGAACATGGATGTTATGGTTCGGAATACATTATTAAAGTCGTTTCGGCTTTTTGCAAGCGTCAAACTATCGGTGTCAATTTTAGAGATATCCAACAATTGATTTATCAGGCTCTTCAATTTGCGGGTATTTCGAAGCATCATGGGAATTAAGTTACCCTCATCGGTTTCTTTAAGCTTTGCACCCAATCTTTCTAAGGGTGAGATAAGTAATGTTAGTGGGGTACGCAATTCGTGCGAAATATTTGTGAAAAAGCGAAGTTTCATTTTATCGGCTTCGTGAAGCTTTTTTATGGTTATTTGTTTGTTTATATAGTTACGATAAATAAGGTAAACTACAACTATTAGGAATAATGCGAGAAGAATAAAAAAATTTCGTAGCGCTTTTTGTTGTTGTAATGCAGCTTTAGCCTTTTCTACTTTTAGTTGGTTTCCTTTTTCAATGCTCTCCAATTCAAATTTCAGCTCTAGCTCCGAGTATTCTTCTGCTTTTTTTATTTTTTGTAAGCTGTCATTTAATTGAATGTATTTTATATAGTGCTCTGCAGCACCTTTATAATTACCTAATTGATGCTCTAGCTTGGCAATCTGTAGTGTTGGGGTAGGAGTCCAGTTTTCAATTCCCAACAATGTATTATATTTCGTTTTTGATAAATAGTAGAGCGCTTTTTTATAATCTTTTGATGAGTTGTAATACCAGCTTAAATGGTTGTAGCAAAGGTCTAACATAGCAGTATCACGAATTTTAGTAGCTATTTCGAGGGATTTGAAATATAAAACTAGGATACTGTCGGGTTTGTTGTACGAAAAATTAAGGCAGCCTGTTTCTAGAAGAGCATCTGCTATTCGAAATGAGTCGTTGTGCACTGTTGCTATATTTAACGCTTTTTTGTAGTATTCTTTACTAACATTGTAATTTCTAAATTGATTTCGATATAGCAGGGCAAGTTTTTGGTACGACCCATTTAAAGAGGGGTAAAAGCCATATTGTTCTCTAATCTCAGCGCTTTTCTGGTAATATTTTAGCGCCTCGTTTTTATCTTTTAAACGAAAAGCATAACAAAAGCCAAGCTGGTCATAAACAAGAGCAATCTCATAATATCTATTAGTGTTTTTATAGATTTCAAGACTTTTATTGTAATACTCAACAGCAATTTCATAATTGATTTTGGCATTCATGAAAAAGTTGGCGGTTTGATAGTAAGCATCTGCTATGTGGTTGCTATTTTTCGATTTTTCGGCATACTGAACATAACGTTTAAGAAGATTCGCTACAAGTTTGTATTGCTGCTTATTAATGAGATAATTACATGTTTCATTATAATAATTCAACACCTGGGTTGTATCGTTCTTTTGCTCGAAATTCTCTATCAGCAAATTTGTGTAGTATAATACCTTATCGGGTTTATTGCTTATTTTATTACTTGAGTAGAGTTTTTTAAAATTGTCGATATAATAATTACTATTGATGGTATCGCTCTGCTCTTCAATATTAAAAGCAAAACCATTACTGATAAAGAGTACCGAGATTATAAAAATCATACAGATTCTCATAGGAATACCAGTTCTAAATTTAAAGTATGCTTCTAAGCACGTAAAATACATGTTCTAAATATTACGCTTACGCCGAAGTTTTAGCCTAGGTGCACAGCCTAGGCGCAGGTTCGATTCCAATTAAGCCGATAAGATATAATGTTGTTATTTTAGTACTTAATATTGTTTCTTAAATCGAGTTGGCGTTAATTATTAAAGAACACCAAAACAGCATTATACAATTATCACTTGCAAAACTTCTGTATTAATGAGTATGCCTGATTTAGGCCAAGTTCTCCTGATTTTCCAATATCAATGCAGCCATTCTGCTTATCTCCCTTGATAAGTCTAACTAAGCCACGGTTAAACCATGCTTCTGAGAATCGGGGTTCAATCCGAATCGCTTTGTTATACTCATTTAATGCCAATTCGAGCTCCTCGGTGAGTAGGTAGGTGTTGCCAATATTATAAGGAATGACAGCTAGATCGGGAAGATCGATTTCAATGCCCTTTAGCTTATCGATGGCTTCGTTATAGATGTAGTTGGTTGATTTCCCTTGGTCGTTATTCACATTTCCGATGTTTCCCATCTTGAACGAAACTGCGTTGGCATCGTTGCTAAACTGATCAATAAATCGTGCCATTTCAACCTTTTCGATTGTAAGATTGATGTCAATAAACTGATTCTTAGGTTCAAACCCAAGCGCCCTTTCATATTCCTGTACCGCTTGATTGTACTTATTTCTAGCAGAGAGTTGAATTGCTTTTATGAAGTGTACTACACTTTTAGCAGGTGCAACGCTCGTATCAATGATGTAATCTGATTGTTGCGATGGTTGAGCATAGGTAAACTGATAGCCCTTACCAACGGCTTTATTCAATTCATCGATGAATGGTTTCTTATAATCCCTGAAAGAGGTTTTTGTATTCTCTGAGATTGGTTGTAGCTTGATAAAAGGTAAAAAACCTGTTGGTAGATTTATGTCGTTCTTTAGGTTGATTTCCGAGAATCCGCTGCCGAAATCGGTATCGAACGCGAGCAGGTTATTGAACTTCTTGCTTGTGTCCGCCATGGCGAGGTAGGCCTCTTGCGATGAGGCTTTATACTTCTTAACCTTTTCGTTGGCAATCCGATAATCCTCTTCGGCCCCCGCGTTATTACCCAACCTTGACTTTGCCGCAGAGCGATTGAAGTAAGCATTGGCAAAATCGGGGAAGAGCGTAATTGCTGTTGTATAATCGTTTACCGCATTTTGAAACTTTCCTAATTCGTAGTTCACCGATGCCCGGTTGTAGAAAACGAGCACGTTATTGGGGTTTAACCTGGTTAATATATCATAATCTTCAAGAGCTGCATTCAATGCGCCTGTTTGAGTTTTGATCAGCGCCCGGTTGTAAAGCGATAATGAGTTTTTGGGATCGATGGAAAGGACTCTATCGAAATCTTCGATTGCTGCACTGTAATTTCTTTTCGCATTATAGATTAGCCCTCGGATGAAATAGTTCATTGTAGAAGTAGTATCGAGATTGATTGCTTGGGTAATATCCGATAGCGCAATATCGAATTCTTTCTTCTCAAGGTAAAGTCGGCTTCGTTTAGAGTAGGATTCGGAGTAGAAAGGGTTTAACTTAATGGCTTGGCTAAAATCATTCAATGCTCCAAGGGTATCGGTGGAGTTTAGCTTGGCAATACCTCTGTTTATCCATGAATCAATATTATTCGGGGCAGAACGGATTACCCTTGAATAATCCTGAATGGCCTTGCTGTATTGCTTTGTTTGGATATATGTTCCTCCGCGGGTAAATAGCAGCTCCTGATTGTCGGGTCGAAGCTCCAATGCGTACTCCAGATCGTTAAACGCATCGTTATACCTCGCTAAACGATTGTTAACAATTGCCCTGTAGTGATAGGCGATTGTAAAGAGCGGATTCTTTGAAATCGATCGGCTTAAATCGTTCTTCGCCCCTTGGAGGTCGTTGAGGTAGTACTTTGCAACCCCCCTAAGGAACCAGCCCTCGGCAATGGTTGAGTCAACCTCAATGAGGGTATTTAAGTAGTGAATGGCTTCGGTGTATTTGTCTTGGGTTATCAACCTTTGTCCCTGATAGTAGAAGTAGGCTTTATTCAGCTGTGCCGATGCTGTGAAGGTTAACACAGCAAATGCAGCTACAATAACGGGTTTAATAAGTTTTTTCAAAATCTTAACGTTTTGATTTTTTTCTTTTTTTTGAGATGCTATTATCTGAATCAAAATCAACTGAAACGATGCTGCTCATTCCCCAAAGTACCCGTTCCTGATATCGATACATGTAGCTGCTTGGGTTTGCAGGGCTTCTTTTTGCAGGGCTTGGGAGCACGGTTGTTAGCATTGCTGCTTCAAGTCGGTTAAGTCTTGCAGCAGTTTTTCTGTAGAACTTTTGGGCTGCCTCTTCAACACCATAAACCCCTTTTCCAAACTCTACAATGTTAAGGTAAGTCTCCATGATTCGCTTTTTTGGCCAAAGGATTTCCATTATAACTGTGAAGTAAGCCTCAAACCCTTTCCGCATCCAAGATCTTCGCGGCCAAAGGAAGATATTTTTTGCCGTTTGCTGCGATATTGTGCTTGCACCTTTTAGCCGTTTACTTCTCTCGTTATGCTTCATGGCCTGTTTAATCAGCTCAAAATCGAACCCCCAGTGGGTGAGAAATTTGCTATCCTCGGCCGATACAGCAGCAAGCACCATATTGGGCGAAATATTATCGATACTTTCCCAATCCTTTTGGATGCTTGAACTCTTACCATCGAATAGAAACTCGTAATGCCGAATAACCATAAGCATTGTAAGGTTTGGATTAGCCCATCGGTAGATTAATACCCCCAAAAAACTTGTTATAACAAAAGCGAAAACAAAAAGAGTCAACCCTTTTATTACTAGGGATTTATTTGAATAATCAGAAATTGATTTATGTCTTTTATTCTTGAATATCATTTTGTTGCTATAGGATTGCTAAAATAAGTATTTTTGATTTAGGTTGGTTGCTTATTGTGTTAACTAAGTAAAAAAACTCAGCTTTTACTGAAGCTGAGTTTCAAAAAATTAGGTTATTCGACAAAACTAGTGGATAGTAGTAATTCTACAATTGTAGGATTTTATCGGTGATCTCTTGAAAACCTCACACACTTTTTATTCATTGGCTTTCTTAATCCCAGAGGGATTATATGTCTATAGAAAATATTTATTC
>RPRQ01000047.1 GCA_003818205.1 Bacteroidales bacterium | reverse complement strand
CATTCGACCCCAGCCGGGGTCGCACCATAAATGGGCATTGTTTCTATAAACATCCGACCCCTCTGGGGTCAATATTGGAGCAAAACCAGATTATATCTCTTCCTTTCCATACCTTTTGTCGAACAACCTCTTTTCTCCTTCTCCTTATATTTCTTCGAGCCATTATTTTCATAGAACGGCAGCGGTTAGCGCTTTATCTTCTATTTTCTTAGTAGCCTCTTCAATCCAATCATTAAGCTTTAGGAAACCATTATCATCAACCCAATCATAGGTAGGGTAAGAAAAGCTAAAAAAAACTGGATTGTTATTTTTATCCATGCCAATTACACCAAATTTATTGGATCCTCTTGGTGAAACATTCCCATTCTTATCTTTTATTTTATGAAGGTAAATCCCAACCATACCATTACCTCTTTCAAAACTTTTCTCTATTGCATACTTGCAATAAGGTCGATTGAATGATTCCGAACCGATTAGAACAACTGTTACAGAAGTTCCTTCTAGCTGCTCATCAATCCATTTCTTAATTTCGGCATCTTCGCCTTTTTTTAGCCTTTCATAATTAGCAGGAATCGAATAACCCCTAGCCTCTCTTTCAGGCTTTTTTTCCCAACTACTTATAACCAGATTCGCTCTCCAAGGCTCGTTATCGAAATGAAAACTAAAAAAAATTCTCTGCGACATATTATACTATTTTTAAAAGTGAATTCCTCATCATCTGCTTCTCTAAAAATTTACTATACACCTCTATACATCAAGCAAATAGTGCTGGATATTACCACCCAACAATAAGATACTTGAAAAACAAACAAGATGAGTAGAAATTATCTCTAATTGTTCAACAGCTTGTTTATTTTAGATATCAGCATGTTCCTATTTATAGGTTTGTCGATAAAATCAGAACAACCGCTCGCAAATGCTTTTTCTCTATCCGCATCTGACGAATAAGAGGTTTGAACAATGATCGGCATATTAGGCCGTATTTCTTTAATTTGTGATGTTGCTTCATAGCCATTCATAATGGGCATTTTGATATCCATTAACACTAAATCGATCTGTTGTTTCGACTTACAAAATTCAACAGCCTCAAATCCATTCGATGCGTGTAGAATTGTAAGATTTGGGGTCGAAAGCATTTCATTCAATAGAATGAAATTGTAATCCTCATCTTCAGCAATCACAATTGTTGTTAAACCTTTTATTTCCATTTTTAATCTGTTTATTATCGTTTACCAAGTATATTAAATAGAGGACACCTCTAAAAATCATTTTTTTGATTACTCACCCCAGCCCTCTCTACTTGATGTATAGAGGGAGGAAATGGAATTTTTAGAGGTGACCCAGAGTATGTCATAAAAATATAAAATGCCAAAGACTCACAAATTTAATTGTTTGCATGTCTTTAATAATCAGCGAACTTAGCGAATCAAATTCATGAACAAAGCGAATAGACAATGATCAATGATATTTATTCACCAATATTATGGAAAACCCTAATTAATGGTTTGCCAAAACGTTCCGGTTTACTTATCTACTTCGTATTTATTGTCCTGAAATCCTTGTAGGCTTTAGAGAGCCGCTAAACAACAATTGCTCATTTTCATGCGGATCACATAAATTATCGAAGCAGCAACATATGCTTAACACATTATATATTAAGCAATTACAGATAAACAGCATGGAAACTAAATCTGAATCGGGTCTTAAACCCTTTGTTTCTCACAGCTATTACTTGTAGAAAGCACATTTTGACCTGATGAGCTAACTGAGCCTTCCAGCAACCTTATATTAAGAGGTTTTGAGGAATAGCCTTCGAGCAGATCGGAATGATTTTCCTGAATGTGTTTCAGAAGCTTTTTTTGCTCAATTCTGGTAAATTGATTAAACCAGGTTTCGAATATTTCTATCATAGTATTATGTTTTAAAGGTGTGTAATATTTTAAAATTCAATGATTAACTTTGCATCCAGCTTTAAAATTTCTTATCCATCAAAGTTTTAGTATCGTCATGATCACAAAAACTCTACGTATTTTATCATCGTTGAACTTAACAAAGAACGATCAAGCACTTCCTAACAAAAAAACAGAAAAATATTTTTCATCCCAACCTCACCATTTTCAGCTATAGTCTAATAATCAGACGAATAAATAGCTGATAAGACTAAAACTAGAGTTATATAGGAATAGGGGTAAAATTGTTACCTGATTTTTTAGATTTTTTTTTAACTATTTTCCTGAAGGACGTCTCTAAAAACTCCATTTCGCCATTTTTTACATCATGTAGAGAGGTAAAGTGAGTATAAAAAAGTTTTTGAAAGGCCGGATGATATAGAATAGACCTTTAAATATATTGTAACTATTCAGCAGCAATAAAAACTCTCACGCAAACCTGTCGGCAGGCGGCAGGCAGGCCTAGCGGGGCTTGATTTTTGGCTTAATAAAAGTTACTGCAAATAGGTCGTCGCTCTGCGACTTTAAAAAGCAGCATCGCTGCGAACTATTTGTAGAATAGATGATTATCGTTTAGCTAGAAGCAGCATCGCTGCGACCTATTGAATTTAGATTTTTTCTCGGCTAATAATGATATTTAATAAAATTATTACAATTCATTGATTACTATTCAATAATTCTATACATTTGTTTCAAGTAACCTATCTTAGTAATCATTCATCTTATGATAGAATTCTCCGACAAAGAGATCGTTGAGTGCTTAAGAAACCGACAGAGTTACGTGGTTCGTTACCTTTCTGATCGTTACCTACCTATGGTTCGGTTAATGGTAACTCAAATGGGAGGAAGCTCGGAGGATGCCAAGGATATCTTTCAGGATGGGCTGGTCATTATGCTGGAGAAGATTGATAACGACCAGTTTGTGTTAACCTGTAAGTTTAAAACCTTCCTTTACAGCGTTTGTGAAAATCTATGGAAAAGCATACTGGAGAAACGTAAAGCAGCTACTAACTATTTTAATCGGCGAATTGAAGTCTCATCGGATCATGATTTCACCGAAATTTACGACAACCAGCTTTACGAAAAAATGTTCTACGAAGTTTTCGAAACGCTTGATCCTGTTTGCAAGGAAATACTTAACCTTTACTGGCAGGAATTATCGCCCATGGAGATTGCCGATAAATTAGGTTACACCTATGGCTATGTTCGAAAGAAGAAGTGCGAATGTCAGGGTGAGCTGATGAGAAGAATTAGCAACCACCCGGACTACAAACAGATCAAAAAAACAGAGATGGCTGCTATGCAGGTAATAAATGAGTAGTTAGCTGTTGAAATCTAAATCGTTGATTTAAAAAGAAAAATTAAAATTTTTTGCCGCTAATGAGAAATTACACCGGGTATATTATCGATTACTCAGATGGAAACCTCTCCAACCATAGGCGCAAATGGTTTGAAAAGGAATTAGAGCATAGCGTAGAGCTAAGAAGTGAATATAATTGCTTCAAGCAGATTAACGAATTCATGCGGGCTAAGCATGATCTGGAAGAGGTTCGAAACGATCATTCCCTACAAATTATTACCCCTATTACCAATCAGATGATCTCCGAATTCAATAGGAATCATCGTAAATACAAAGACATCCGGGAATTTGTCGATAATTCCACTAAAGGAAATGAGTTAGATGCTGAATCGCATGAAAAACTCTATACGTCAAGGGTTGAAGCCAAAAAAAATAATATAAACGATGTAACAGAAAAATGGGTTGAAGAGTGGAATTCTAAAAATCAGGTCGGGGATAATTACAATGAGGACAGGAGAGCATTCATTAGCTCATCGCTTCGCAATGAGGGGAATAATAATGGCAAGAAGCTAAGCATGAGCAGAACCTCTGTACTCCGAATTGCAATACTAACAGCTGCGGCTATGATTGCGGCCATTGTTTACATTAATACCTTTAGCCCATCTGAACGTTCAGAAAAATTGTATCAGGAATACTACAAACCGCTAATCGCCTATTCTTCTACAACCAGGAATAGTACAATCATTAACGATCCATTCTCTGCTGCTGTTGAAATGTACAAACAGGGTCAGTATGTAAATGCGGCATCCTTGCTTACCGACCTAACCCATATCGATTCGAGTAAAATTGCGCCACTATTCTTTAGCGGCATTACCCAGCTAGAGCTCGGAGACTACAATCAGGCAATAATTTTGCTTAAAGCGGTTATCGCTAAGAATGGTGATTACAAAAAGGAAGCCCAGTGGTACCTTGGCCTTTCCTATATAAAAATCGGAGAAACTCAAAAAGCCGCTTCCTGCTTTAAGGAGTTAGCTGAATCGAAAGGATACTATCAGAATCAAGCTCAAAGCCTTCTGGACCAGCTAAAGTAGCCTAAGTAGGGTCTGCTGATTAAGTCATAAATAGGTTTATGAAGCTATTAAAAACAAACGGTTATTCGACAAAACTAGTGGATAGTTGTAATTCTACAAGTGTAGGGTTTTATCGGTGATCTCTTGAAAACCTTACGCACTTTTTATTCATTGGCTTTCTTAATCCCAGAGGGATTATATGTCTATAGAAAATTCTATCACTAGGAACATTCGACCCCAGCCGGGGTCGCACCATAAATGGGCATTTTTCCTATAAACATCCGACCCCTCTGGGGTCAATATTGGAGCAAAACCAAATTATCTATCTTCTATTCCACACTTTTTGTCGAATAATCAAACAAACCCCAGAGTGGTGAAATTATGGTAGAAAACATATCAGTGTAATATTTTAGCTCCACAGGGACGATATTATAAAGCAGATAGGACAGAGAGTAATGTCATGCCTACGGTATTTCATCCGTTCCCAGCTATACTTTCTACCATAATGTCATCCCGAAGGGATTAAAATTAGAATAACAAGTGCACGTATTTTAGACTTTTACATAAAAAATGCTTGCGCTTACACAATAAAAAATGGTTGTAATATTTTATAATTCTGTGTTTTAACGCTTAATCAGCAGACCCTAATTAGTGTCAATAAAAAAGCTCCCAATTTCAAAAATCGTAACTACTCAGGTACATCTTTATGTAGGTATTTTCTTTAGTAAACAAGGTTGTAGTTTAGAGTTGGGAGTAAATCCTCGTGATTTCTTAGTGCCTTAGTGCCCCTGCCTACCAGCAGTTAGGTTATTTGGAATTTCAGGTTTATTGAGTTTTTTCAGTACCCCGAAGTATAGGATTCCTCCGAGTAACAGCAATACACCAATACCCAGAAAGTATATCCTCCTTACCCCTCTTTCAACAGGTGATTTATCACCCATCACCTCGTAGGCAGCCCAGTAGTATGGGTTTGTATAGGTAGGCGATGCGCTTTTAAGGTAATTAAGTTTTGCCGTTCGCAAAGCATCATCCTTCTCTTTACCCTTCGAGAGCTGCGAATAGAAATCAATCATAATCTTTGCGCTTGCATCATCGTTAACATCCCAAAAGGTATTGATTACCGATGACGCCCCGGCAAGAATAAATCCACGGGTTAGGCTCATCAGCCCCTCTCCGTGATATAAATTCCCTGTCCCCGTATTGCATGCGCTAAGCA
Source organism: Bacteroidales bacterium (assembly GCA_003818205.1). Lineage (GTDB taxonomy): Bacteria > Bacteroidota > Bacteroidia > Bacteroidales > Tenuifilaceae > UBA8529. Next base: position 29,279 of record RPRQ01000047.1, on the reverse strand, counting down.
CTACCATTGGTGTTTCTATTCGGCTCATGCTTATCTCATAGTTAAACAGCTTTCCATCGTCAATGGAATCGGATTGGGCGCTAAAAATTAGGTAGGAATATTTGGAGTTGCTGGAATCCGTTCGGGAGTGCATGGCGAGATGGAAAATGGCAGGTTGCTTGATTAACAGCTTGAAATTACCTTCCGTTGCCTTTTCACCATAGTAAGCTTTGCCATCGAACCAATTGAAAATTGAGCCTATCTCCTTCCCTGTACCTTGAAGATTACGATAACCATTCCTTAAACTTTTTTGCTGAATGCCCGAATCAGGGGAAAAGGCATATACCATCCACGTTTTCTGTTTATCGATCCCCCTTTTAAATATCAACGAAGAGGTATAACCATAGGAAATGGTGTAATCATAAATCAGGTATGGTAACCCCTCATAGTTGACTTGATCCGAATCGGGCTTTTGTCGAATAAATGCATCGAAGGAGAGGTAGGCTATCTCCTCATCTGGAACAACAATTAATTTACGCCCTACAATACTTCCCTCAACCGGTTTTATCAGCTTATCATACATATAGTAAAGCGCATCGGTATAGGTTTTATATACATCCACTGAATTAGCATTTACGGTACCCTGTTTGATGGACTCAACGCTGCGGGCAAAGTGAGAGTCAAGGTAAGTCATATGATAATCGACATTACCACTTGTAATGGTAAAAATGTAAAGCCTTCTTTTCCCATCGGAATTGTAGTTGGAGAGAAAGTACTCAACGAGGGTCTCATCCTTTCCGAGATGATTCTGAATCTCGTTAAGGCTCACCAGCTCGGTTTTATGAAGAAGGGTTTCATACTGGGGGAAGAGTTTTTTAATCCTATTCTCCGTATTCTCCTTGCTCTGATTCAATTCGAAAAGCGCACCTTTCCATAGATCGATTTTTATAGAATCAGGCTTGGGTTTCTGAAATTCATCCTGAATCAATTTATTTAAGGATGCGATATTGACCAAAAGTATATTTTGCTTATCGTTAAGCGAATCGGTGTTATACTTCCTGTACAACAGCTCGTTCTCCGTTATCTCATTACGCAAAACAGCCGATTTACCTAAACGGGTTATGCTATACATATTTTGGAGATATTCATCGTCTTTAGTCAATTCGTATAGCTGCTGAGCGATATGGGTTGCAAAAATATAGGTTTCCTTCTCGTTCTCGGCAAGGTAAATCCTACTCTCGATGGATACATATCCGCTACGGATACGTCCGATCAGCTGTAAGGCCAACCCGATGGTTTCGGAGCTCTTAACCAGTAACTGCTGCCTGCTCTTGGGATCCGACTGCTGCTGCGAGTACAGCGCCAACGCTTTAGCCTTCTGCTTTAGGTTTTCGAGCAGACGAATATCGAAAATTACTGAGCCCAGCGAGGGGTTGGTATAAATATCGGTATTGTTAAAATCAGAGACAACCGCAATTAGTGAATTCTGGTAGTATTGCAAAGCTGTTTGGTAATCAGAAAGGTAAAAAAAATGATCGCCAATATGTTTATAGGACAACGAAACAAAGGTGTGCTTCGCCCCATAGTTTTTCAGGCAGATTGCCAACGCCTTCTGGTGCATTTCAAGGGCTTCGCTGGTTTTCCCTATCGAACGCAGAAAAAGACCATAGTCGAATAGTACGCTGCTAATTCTATAGTAATCCCTCCCAAACTCACGTTCAAAGCTTTCGATACTTTTCAGAAAATACCTTTGAGCCAGTCCCTTACTATTAATTTCGACATAGGTTTTGGCCATGTTAAGGTAGGTAAGGGCAACCTCCGCTAAATTGTTTTTCAGCTTAATATTTTTACTTATTTCAAGATACTGTAGGGCAAAATTGTATTCTCTTTTTTCGAAATAGGTCAAGCCAAGATTAAGATAAACCGCTGAAATCCTAAATAGTATTTCTTTATTAGGTTTATTAAAGCTCAAATATATTTTAAGACCCTGTTCTAGGTAATCAACCGCTTTATCAGGCTCCTTAATGATTCCATAAATTCTGGCTTTATTGATATAAATATCGGCTAATGAAAGCCTATACTGCACGTTTTCATCAACTAATGCTTCAGCAGAATCAAAGTATTTTAAAGCATCTTCATATTTACCAAGTCGATTATTGATAACCCCGAGATTGTTGTAAATAGCAATAAGGATTTCTTTAGTAAAAGCCTCTTTAAATTCAAGGCTATTCTGCAAACAACTTTCTGCGTTTACAAAATCCCCCAATTCATAGTAGGTAATAAACTTTTTATACCGTTCAATTTCATCCTGCTTCTGCGCACGAAGTCCCTTATATGAAATGAGAATAACTGAAACAATAAGAAGAAATCGAACCCATCTTAGTATCATAAAATAACCCTTATTGTTGTGCTCTGCAATATAATAAAAAAGCATTTCTGAAATTCAGAAATGCTTTTTTATTATATTGCAAAACAATTTATATATTTTACTATTTAGTGGTACTAAGAAAACTCAATAAACCTTAAATTCCAAATACCAAAACTCAAAAAACAATCAAACTCTGACTATTTAAGTACCAAATAATCAAACAGTCTTGAGATTTGAAGTTTTATCATTCGGGTTTTATTGGTAATTTGTTTTTTGTCTGCTGGCAGGTAGGGAATTTAAAGTTTTCTTATTGACACTATTTAGGGAAAGGTATAATTATATCACTTCCCCCATTATCCTCACCATCCCCCCCCCTAACCTTTTTCATATCGTTTAAGCTTAGCGCTACGTGCTTATGACTACTATTAAGGGTTAATAGATTGCTTAATGTATTAAGGCTTGCTGATTTCATTTTGCTTTTCATGGCTGTAACATTTTAGGTTAAATTATGCTGTTACATTCGAATAAGCAAAGAAATGTTACTTTTTGGATTTAAAAAAATTTTAATTCGCTGATATACAGATTATTTCTATAATAACCTCAACTCGATATAAGGGTTTAAGGGTAGAAAACAGCTACAAGCACAATCACTAACACCGCCCCAGCCTACCCTGCCTACCGGCAGGCAGGCGGCAGGCAGGTTTCAAGGCGGTGTCTAATCGAAAAAGGCAATGGGCTTTAGCCCAACATCAAATGGATTGCTAATTACAGCTAATAGCGGGATACAATGATATCATTTATTTACTCTCCCTTATCAAGGGCTAAAGCCCAGCTAATTCAGCGTTTACTAGCTCCGCCTTAAAAGGCGGAGCTAGTGATTCAGCCTTTAGCCTGTATTTGTAGCTAAAGCTGATATTTATTATCAGGCATCAACTGTCATAACCCTTTTTCTTATATCGAACTCACGTTATAATAAATAAATGGGGGGGAGGTTGTTTTGAATAGCGATAACCCCTGCAATTAGCGGTAGGTAAAAGCAACATTTTTGATTTGCGAGCTAGGCATGATAATTTTTGGTCACTAGATAGGTAATTTATATTTTTTCTTTGGACTAAAATATATCATGAGTATCCGTAAAGATACCTAAGTAAGATTTGTGAAATGACTCTTTCAGGTCTAAAGACTCTGAAAGGTCATTGATTCCACTAGATTTCCTGACAGAGTTCGAAGAACCTGTCAGAGTAATTTTGGAACATTCGAAAGAATAGACATGATTGCGGATAATCATTAAATATAAAGGCTCTATTCTAAATATCGATTGATTTTATAGTACTTAGAGTACTTCGAGTGCCTTGAGTTGTTGAAGAAATTATCGGAAGTCAATTTTAAAATTCAGTATGTGAATAAACCAGAGGTTCATCAATATTACTTGTCACCCGCCACACTCTCATTAACTCTAGGCACTTGAAGTACTTTAGGCACTCTAAGTACTTAGCTCTATTAATGCTTGCTGAAGCTCATAATAATCATCCATTATTTAGAAAAGAGCCATAATAATTTAAAAACGACTTCCTTACTTAGGAATAATAATAATATTCCCCCCCCCATTATCCTCACCATACCCCCCCTTAACCCTTTTCATATCATTTAAGCTTAGCGCTACATGCTTACTACTGTTAAGGGTTAATAAATTACTTAATCTATTAAGCCTTGCTGGTTTCATTTTGCTTTTCATGGCTGTAACATTTTAGGTTAAATTATTTGGATAATCAAATATATACCATTTTTTTGGATAAACCCAATTTTTAATTTGCTGATATACAGATTCTCTATAGTACCTTCGGAGCCATAGTATAGATGGTGAATACGATTCAATGATTATCTGTACTTCTCTATGCTCCCTGCCTATCGGCAGGCAGGCGGCAGGCAGGTTCGTATCTTTTTATTTTTTATTTCGCCGAATGCTGAATAGTTACAAATATTCTTTATATTTAAACTAAAATACAGCATGTATTTTAGTAAAATGCCGATTGGTTTAAAATATACAAAAAAACACACTGTTATGGTAAGAAATATTTTAAAACACAGCTATAGAATATTTGTCAAGCAAAAAGGGTATGCTATAATCAATATTTTTGGATTAACCGTTGGAATCGCCTCGAGCTTAATTATTGCTCTTTTTGTTATCTACGAGCTGAGCTACGATACGTTTAACGATAAGAAGGATCGGATATACCAGTTGGTGCTTAACTTTAAAATGAATGGCCCCGAGGTTAAATCATCGAGCACCTGTATGCCTGCAGGTCCAACAATGCTAAAGGAGTTCCCAGAGGTGGAGGATATGTGTAGGGTAAATATCTGGAACAAAACCGTTGTTAAAAGCAAAGAGCAGAGTTTTACCGAAAAGGCTTTTGCCCTTGCCGATTCAACATTTTTCAATATATTCTCGGTTAAGCTGATACTCGGCGACAAGCGAACCGTTTTGGATGCGCCCCATAAAATGGTTCTATCGAAATCAACAGCCACTAAATTTTTTGGGAGAGAAGATCCTATCGGTAAAACCTTACAGGTTAGTACCGATACAATACCATATACCATTACCGGGGTAATGGAGGATGTTCCCAGAACATCGCACTTTGATGCGAATATAATCGGTTCGCTTACTACAAGCCCTAAAATTAATAGTACTTATTGGACATCCAGCCATTTCAATACTTACATTCTATTGAAACCCAATGCAAACCCAAGCCATATCGATACTATGCTGGGTGAACTTGTAAAAACGCATGTTGGGGGTGAATTAAAACAATATTTAGGAATCTCATTCGAGGATTTTCATTCAAAAGGGAATATATATCGGCTATACCTGCAACCACTCACCAATATTCACTTAAACCCCGAGGTTCAGCAAGCTGTAAAAGCACCAAATAATCCTAAGTACCTGTGGATTTTTGGAAGTGTTGCCATACTAATCATCCTAATTGCCTCAATTAACTACATGAACCTATCAACCGCTCAATCATCTAAAAGGGCGAAAGAGATTGGTTTTAAGAAAGTCTGCGGTTCTTCAAAGGGAATGCTTATTGGGCAGTTTATTGCCGAATCAATTCTACTTTCTTTCATATCATTGCTAATTGCAATAGTGATAGTTAAACTCTCTTTGCCCCTTCTTAACAATATATTACAGTTGAATCTTGAGCTAAACCTTTTCGGTAGCTGGGTTACCATACCCTCACTTATTATCCTATCAATGCTTATTGGATTTATAGCGGGTAGCTATCCTGCTTTTTATCTATCATCGTTTAGCCCTAACGCTGTGCTAAAGGGAATTTTTAAGAACAGCTCGAAGAGTTGGAGATTTCGAAATGTTATGGTAGTACTACAATTTACAATCTCTATCATGTTTATTACAGGAACCATTATAATGTTTCGACAAATCAACTTCATGCAAAATAAAGATTTGGGCTTTAGTAAGGAGCATTTGATTGTTATCGATCGTGCCAATGCAATTGGTGACCGTATGAAAACCTTTAAAGAGACGATTGGGAAAATACCCGATGTTGTTAACGTATCCGCATCCACCGATGTGCCATTCCAAAGCGGGAAAAAAATTAGCTTGAAAATTGAAGGGCGCGAGAACGAGCCTACTCTTGTTACGGTGGCTTTTATTGACTACGATTTCTTCAAAACGTTTGGAATGAAGTTTAGCGCTGGGAGAAGTTTTGATGAAACCCATGCAACCGATAAGGATGGCTGCATATTAAACGAAAGTGCCGTAAAGCAATTAAGCATAACATCGCCATTAACCACAAGAATAGTTGATCCTTACTCGGATATCAAAAAGCCCAACTACTCACCAATCATTGGTGTTGTTAGCGATTTTCACTTTGAGTCGTTTAATTATGCAATAAAACCATATATGTTCTTGCTCAAAAAGCATGATGTATGGAATAGCGTTAGCATTCGATTATCCCCAAGCGCTTCGGGAAATACAATTAATGAAATTGAGAAGGTATGGAAAGATTTCACCGCCAACGATCCGATGCAGTTCAATTTTATGGATAAGTATTTTGAACAAGTAATCAAGGAGGAAAAACAGCGTGCAAGCCTTGCTATACTTTTTACCCTCGTTGTTATTTTTATAGCCCTACTCGGCCTCTTTGGATTAACATCATTTACCGTTGAGCAGCGTACAAAGGAGATAGGAGTTCGTAAAGCAATGGGAGCAACCGTCCCCAATCTGTTCATTCTGATATCAAAGGAGATAGTATTTCATATCTGCATTTCAACGCTAATTGCTTGGCCAATTGTTTACTTTATCTCAAGAAACTGGTTGCAGAACTACAGCTATAGAATACACCTTTCATTGTTCGATTTCTTTATAGGTTTCATTGTTGCAATTGCAATTGCGTTGATTACCATTAGCAACCATGTCATTAAAGCGGCAAGGGTTAACCCATCGGATTCTTTACGATATGAATAGATTTTAAGAGCAAGGCAAATAATAATAGCGTTTAACTTCGTTGAGCCCTGAAGAGGGAGCTCAATGAACGCAAAGAATATGATTTATAAATCACCCAACCCTACATTTGGGGTTTCTTTTAATTTTTGTTTAGTTCAATATTTATAACGACACGCATAACTTTTCAGCCACAAAAATTCACTCATCAACTGATATAAATGCCACAGATTCTAAAATTTAAAAAACCTCATATCTCTATTGATAGTTGAAAAGTCAAATTCTAAGAGAATCGTATTTTTTGATAAGATAAAATTTAACAAACTGTTAATACGTGGATTAAATGGGATGAATAGTTACCGACTTGCGAATAAACCACTCAATTTATTTCGCAAGTTTATAAATTAAGCCTGTTAGTCGATTGACTTTTAGCAACACTCGTCAACTTTATTTTGAATATCACACTCAATGTCAGTTACTTAATAATTATACAAATGACGCTTTCAGGTCTTCCGACTCTGAAAGGTCAATCAAGTTGGTTAACCTGACAGAATTCAAAGAACCTGTCAGCGTTTAATAACAGTAAATGACATTGATATCGTATTAGCGATTTGGCATGAAACGCTTGCATTTATTGAGGTTTACTAATACTCGTTTATTTCTGAGGTAACAATTCAAATAAAAGCCTTATTAAACAAGAAATAAATGAAATATTACACGAACATGGATTTAGGAGCACCAAATCAATATCGTTTAATTAAGGATTTTGCAATTGACGCTTTCAGAACTTCCGGATTTGAAAGGTCAATCAAGTTGGTTAAGCTGACAGAATCCGAAGAACCTGTCAACTCAGTAAACGACATTGAATACCAATTTCACAAAAAAATATGAACAAAATTCATCATAAGGTCCATCCAACCTTCGATAATAAATTTTATACAAATGAAAATTAAAAAAACTAAAAAAGCGAATATGTCAAAATTCTATGTAAGGGTTAAGCCTCAGCATGATGGAATCTACGCTGTACACAAAGAGAATTGTCCATTTATGGATGATTTGAAAAAGAAAATTTATTTAGGGGAGTTCATCTCAAGCCACGATGCCGTTTTGGAAGCTAAAAGATATTTTAAACATTCTGATGTTTGCCCTTTCTGTAATAAGGAGCACCTACTACCAAAATACAGTTTACTACAAGAATGGTATCGGTTTTCTTTGTCATAGCTATTTGAATGGAATATTTTTTTCTATTACCACGCTGTTAGCCTATTGCATATCTAACGTTTCCTCTTACACCCTATCGCCATTGCAATAAAATTGGGAGGTATGATTGGAGGCGGCACCTTACAGTCGAACCATTCGGATACATGCTCATCGAGCCCAACCCCGTGCATATAGTTATAAATCGATTTTTCGAGCCCCTTCCCTACCCTTTCATAATCATACTTTACATTTTCGATATAGGGAACCTCGTTATTCGCAAACGAATTAGGTTTCAGCGATACTCGCTTAACATCGAACTTTTCTGGCGATTTACCTGATGGGCTATGACAGGTCATGGCGTATCTGTGCCAAAAGCCTGATTGGATTAGCCCATTGACAAAGAGCTGTCGAACAACTTCAAGTGAATCGATTGTTTCCTGTAAGGTTTGAGTAGGAAATCCATACATAAGGTAGGTATGAACCATAATACCTGCATCCTGCATATTCTTACAGCTGATAGCAGCCTGCTCAACGGTAACGCCTTTATTCATTAGCGCAAGTAGCCTATTCGATGCAACCTCCAAACCACCTGTCAAGGCAATACAACCCGATTTTGCCATCAGCTGGCAAAGTTCACCTGTAAAGCTCTTCTCGAATCGAATATTGGTCCACCAGGAAACCGTTAACCCTCGCTTTACTATCTCCTCTGATAGTTTCCTTAATAATGCTGGTGGCGCAGCCTCGTCTATAAAGTGAAACCCTGAACTTCCTGTCTGTTTGATAATCATCTCCATGCTATCCACAATAGTAGAAGCTTCATGCGATTGATAATTAGCAATATATGGCAATGATGTATCGCAGAAAGCACACTTGGCCCAATAACAACCCCTTGCTAGCTGCATTTTATTCCAAAACCCATTACTCCATAGGCTATGCGTTGGATTTGGGAGTTCCATCAATGAAAGGTATTTTCCTACTTCAATCCCATCGTAATCGGGGGTAGGAATCTCTTCTCGCTTTAAATCATCGTCAATCCCATCAAAATACCTAACCTCTCCGTTCAGGTTAATCATTGTTTTAATCAATGGGGTTCGCCTATCATTCTCGTACTGAACCAATCGAAGCAATGGCCGCTCCCCATCATCGAAGATGATATAATCGGTATAATTAAATATTGATGTATCGCTTAGTAATCGAAGTTCAGTGTTGATATAACCACCGCCTATAACAATTTTTATCTCAGGGTAATTCTCTTTCAGATATTTTCCACAACGAAGGGCTGCATAGAGGTTACCCGGAAAAGGCACAGTAAACCCTATGATCTTTGGCTTGCACAGCTCAACCTTTTTGTGAAGTAACGATACCATTAGCCGATCCACCAAATTTGGCTCTTTGTTCAGCTCCTCTTCAAGCAGAGTAAAGGTTGAAAGCGATAAAGCGATTCGTTCGGCATACTTCGTAACCCCAAAGTGAGGGCAAACATTTTCGCGAATAAAATCGGCAATGTCAAGAATAAAGAGGGTTGCCAAATGCCGAGCCATATCGGTTTTACCCATGCTCCCGAACCACCACTCCAAATCTTCAATCTGCTTAAACCGATTACCCTCAGGGAGAAGGTTACGGGTGCAAATACGCTGTGAAAGGGTATTGTCGCCACCTCTTAAAAATTGCTTTACAGGCTCTATTAGATTGATATACTCACCGCTCTTTGATACAAACCCCTTAGCTGCTGACCTGCCATTACTTAGAATACTTCCGGATTGCAAAACCTCCGAAAGGAACTCCTTACTTAAAACAGCATCAATCAGATCAATGCTTAAATCGAGCTGCTCGGCTTCAATCTTATTGTATTTTAAAAAGGCTAACAGCTGCATTGTTGCAGGGTATGGCGCGTTGAGCTGCGTTAAAGGCGGAGTGATTAGAAGTACCTCAGTATTCAATTTTGTACTTTTGATTTAAGCAAAGGTATTGATTTTATTGAGGGGTTACCGCTAATGCCAAGAAAAATAACCCCGAACAAATAATTCACTTAAAATATTTGAATAAAGTTACCTGATTGGCTAACTTTGCATCATGAATGAAAAAATTATAAGAAATATCTTTTACTTCAAGAACTACTACTTGGACTTCTTTGAGCAGTTGAAGCCAGAAGTGAAGAGAAAGTTCAACTGGACGCTGCAATTAATAGCGACAATTGATAGAGTTCCTTCTAAGTTTTTCAGTCATATGGAAGGAACTGAAGGTATTTATGAGATTAGAGTGGAAGTTGGGAGTGACATTTATAGAGTTTTCAGCTTCTTCGACAAGGGACAACTTGTGATACTCGTGAACGGATTTCAGAAAAAATCACAAAAGACGCCGAAAAGAGAAATTGAATTGGCAGAGAAACTAAAAAAACAATACTTCGATGAAAAAGAAAGCGATTAAAAACCTTACTTCATTTGCAGACCACTTGGACGAACAATATGGAAAGCGAGGAACAGAGGAGCGTGAAAGGTTTGAGGAAGGATTTGAAGCTTTCAGGCTTGGAATAATGCTTCAAGGATTACGCAAAGAACAGGGTTTAACCCAAGAACAACTTGCTGAAAAGTGTGGTACGACTAAAACCTACATCTCTCGGATTGAAAATGACGCATCCGATATAAGACTTTCTACGCTAATGCGGATAATCAGAGAAGGGCTTGGTGGACATCTTCGATTGAACGTAGATATGAGTTAGAAGGCACAAGCGTTAACATGTAAATTGCATTTGGGAGGATGATGTATTTGCAATGTTTAAGGCTTTTTGCTTACTTAACTATCGTGGGCACTGCCTACCGCCTGCCTGCCAGTAGGCAGGGCAGGCTGGTAAGAAAACCGTTTCAACCGAGCGTCCTCTGCGAGTTCGGTGTAGCCAAACTCCCAAACATAAACAACTAGCAAACGATAATTCGCTTGGGTCAATAAATCTGTACACTAGAATCTAATATCTGCTTTGATAAAAAGAGGTTGTCCGGTTATGCTGTCGGATTTGGGACTGTGTGGTGGATTCGATGCATGCTGACAGAAAAACTTTCGCCGGACAACCTGAACTGCTGATGATCAGCAGAATATAGTAAAGATTCGTGTTTGGGGGAGAATCTTATGCTTTAAACAATAGAGAAAAGCCTGCCAAGAATATTGAAAAAAAATAAAACTAGAATTATATACCTATAATACAAGTCGTTGAAAAAATAAAACGAGTTTAAAACCTTTAGAATTATTGGATTTCCAAGGAATATTTTCCACAGATTGGGGAAAACTTGGAATCAATTATACACAATTGTTAGCGCTAGGTTAAGGAAACAACACAAACTCTCTACTTCGGTATATGTTGCAACTTCTCCTACCTCTAATACTTAATTGATTGTATTTTGTTTATTGAGCAAATAAAAGGCTAATTTTGAATTGCAATAAAAATGTATTAAAAGCTTACTTGCCAAATAAAATAGATATGACTAAAATTACTATTATACTCCTGCTGGCATTCCTGTCAATATCAGGGTTTTCTCAAACCGAAGAATTCGTTTATAAGAATACTGAATTTGGCATTGAAGTTAAATTTCCATCAAAGCCTACTGAAAATACTCTTAACAATACTTATGTCAATCAAAAAACTGCCACCTTGAACCTTGTTTCAGCTGGTCTTTCATACGGACTCCTGATTCAAAAATCCATTGTAAAAATAGACATGTTGAAAACCTTTAAGGATGCAGGTGATGTAACGATAATGAGTAATTACACAGCAGGTGATAATGAAGTGACTGAATTTAAAATGCTCGCCGGCGGAGCGTGTACGAGATATAAAATAATCAATATTAAGAAGATTTTGATTCTTTTGTCGGTTACCAGCCAGTCATGTGCTCAGGATAAGGATGTATTACCTTTCTATAATTCATTAAAAATAAATGACATAATAGCCCAAAACCCGAATATCGACAATAGTAAATTCAAAACGTTTGCCATTGATTACCCATCAAATGCTAGAACCGATACCGTTACTAAAGTCGTTTACGTCAATTCCGGCTCAAAAACTAGCTATCAGTACGAGAAACTATCGGATGTGGATAAAAACATACCTCAAAACGCTTCAACAAACCCTTACCATTTCGCTTTGATTGTAGGAAATGAGGATTACAGCTCTCACCAGCTAGATTTAAAGAGCGAGAGCAATGTTGATTTTGCTCGAAATGATGCCTCAGCATTTAAAGAGTACTGTAGTAATACGCTGGGCATCCCGGAGAAGAATATTACCTTTTTGCTAGACGCAACCGTTGGTCAGATTAATCAGGGTATTGCTAAGCTAAAACTACTCTCAAAAGCGAGTAATGGAAAATCACAGCTTATTGTCTTTTATGCTGGTCATGGGCTACCGGATGAAAATACCAAAGAACCCTATCTAATCCCAGTTGATGTGAATGGTGCAAATGTTACATCAGGAATTAAACTACAGGATTTATACTCCAATCTTACGGAGTATCCATCGGAGCGAATTACGGTATATTTGGATGCCTGCTTTACGGGTGGGGGGAGAAATGCTGGTTTATTAGCAGGTCGTGGCGTTAAGGTTAAACCGAAGGAAGGTGTTTTAAAAGGAAATATAATTGTATTCTCGTCAAGCAGTGGAGAGCAATCATCGCTACCATTTAATTATGCAAAACATGGCATGTTTACATACTATTTATTAAAAAAACTACAGGAAACAAAAGGCGATTTAACGTATTCCGAGCTATCCGATTTTTTAAGCGAAAAAATTTCCATTGAAAGCTTATTGGTTAATTCCAAGGAGCAAAACCCTGTGGTCAATACCAGTCCGAACGCATCGGAAAAATGGAAATCGTGGAGGTTGAAATAATATTCACTCTACAGATAACATATACATACTATTTGGCAATAAAATCAATCACCCTAAAAACCTCTCTACTCAGAGCGATAGAAGCAGACTCAAGGTTTTTAAGGAATTCCTCCTCTGTTGGGGTTGAATTATCGACTAAATCGGTAATCGACTTTATGGCAAAGAATGGAATCTTATATAAATCGGCAACCCAAGCGATAGATGCGGCCTCCATCTCTTTAACAACTCCACCATATGATTTAATCAGATCGAGATCCTTGGGGGTATAGTCAAGCGAGCTACCCGTTGAAACAATACCCATTTTCAAACCAAGTGAATTAGCAATTTCACGAGTATCAAAGCAGTAATATGAACCTATTCCGTAAGCATCGAATCCAGGAAGAGGGATACGTCTATCGTGGTAGCATACCATTGGGTAGCTCAAATAGACATCGCCAATATTACCCCCTGCGCTAACGAATCCCCCTGCCGTACCCGGATTGATTATTAAATCGGGTTGAAGCTGGCTAATCGCCGATGCAGTATTAAGGATTGCCGCCTGAGGGCCAATATGATCGACATTGTGCTTGTCGCACTTTCCGCTAGTAACCAAATCGAGATTTAACGATTTATATTTCCCTTCGTAAAACTCCATGGGTAGCGGGCTAAGCAATTTCCCTCGGGGGGTTAGGTTTAACTCCTTAATGATGGGCCTCGCCTCATCCTCCATGGCCATTATCAGTACAATGCGGTTAAATTTCATAGACTAAAATTTGATGCTGAAATTACGAAAAGCGATCAATTAAATATTTAATGTCAGCAATTTTTTTCAATTTATATAATTATTGTAACAATTCAGCAGTAGTCGAATTGAACAAAAACCACTGAGACACAGCCTGTCCCGATATATCGGGACAGGCGTTTCTCCGTGGTGAATAGTTACTAATTATTTTATTAGGATTACTTTACATTTCACTTAGTAATGCAAATTAAGGGTTGAGAAATCAATTTCATATTATATCATTAGTAACCGAGAAAAAAACTAAATTAAAAAGGTCGCAGCGATGCTGCTTCTAACTAAAACATAATCATCTATACTACAAATAGTTCGCAGCGATGCTGCTTTTAAAGTCGCAGAGCGATGACCTATTTGTAGTAATTTTTATTAACCCGCCTTATTGACTTAGCGACCCAGCAGTTGTCAGACAACGAAGTCAATAATTCGGGTAAACCCGAAAATCAAGCCCCGTTAGGCCTGCCTGCCGCCTACCTGCCGGTAGGCAGAATAGGTAGGGGTGACCTATACATTGAATGTAGTAATATCAAGTTTTTCATGAATTATATAATATTTTAGTCGGTCAGTAGTGAAAAAAAACATAAAATTAGTTGTATAGAACAATCATATAGTTTACATTTGCTTATATATTAATCATTAATTTGATTACATAATAACATACTGCTATGCACTTCCACTCAAACCTAAAGTTTTTAAGAAAGCGCAAGGGTTTAACCCAAGAAGAACTTTCTGATGCCCTTAAAATTAAGAGACCTACCTTAAACAACTACGAGAACAAAGTCTCTCAACCAACCCTTAGCATTCAACTTGCAGTATCCGATTACTTCGGTATATCCGTTGATGTTTTACTCAAGGTTGATCTCAATACCTTTACCGAATTCCAATTTGAGGAGCTGGAGAAGGGTTCCGATATTTATACCAAGGGAACGAACCTAAGAATTCTAACCTCAACTGTTGGTAGCGATAATGAGGAGAATATCGAATTGGTAACAGCAAAGGTTAAGGCTGGTTACATGTCGGGATATGCCGATCCTGAGTATGTCAGCTCACTTCCGGTTTACCGTTTACCATTCCTAAGAAACGATCGTAAGTACCGCACTTTCCAAATCAGCGGCGATTCGATGCTACCAATCCCTGATGGTGCTTGGGTAACGGGTGAATTTATTCAGGATTGGACTTCAATAAAAACAGGCGAAGCCTGCATTGTTCTTACCCGCGAGGATGGTTTAGTCTTTAAAATCGTAGAGAATCAGCTAATCGAAACCGGTCATTTTGTGCTCTCATCGCTAAATCAGCTATACCATCCGTTTGAGGTGAAAGGGCAGGATATATTTGAGGTGTGGAAGTTTGTTCATTACACCACCGACCATCTGCCCGAAGGCAATGTTAGCATCGAACAGCTGATGATGTCGGTTCAAAAGCTTATTAAAGATGTGGAGGAGATAAAGAAAAGTTTGAAATAACAATCTGACAATGAGATAATTTAAAAATGAGACAATGGGACAATTTGATAATGAACATAGGAATCATTGTTCTAACCGAAATTTTAATTCTGCAACCTATGAATATTTATCATTCGCGACTCTTACTGTCAACTCACAACCGTTAACTAAACTATGGAGACTCTCGAAAAGCTAAAAATACTTTCAGCAGCAGCGAAGTACGATGTATCCTGCTCTTCGAGCGGAAGCAATAGGAAGAATACTCCCGGAGGGTTGGGCAATGCTTCGTACGCTGGTATTTGCCATAGCTTTGCCGATGATGGTCGTTGTATATCACTCCTTAAAATCCTTTTCACAAATCATTGCATTTACGATTGCGCCTACTGCGCAAATCGAAAGAGTAATGATATTCCTCGTGCAACCTTTAATGTAGATGAGGTTGTTGACTTGACCATTAACTTTTATCGACGAAATTATATAGAAGGCCTATTTCTCAGCTCTGGAGTTGTTAAAAGTCCTGATTTTACAATGGAGAGACTCGCAAGAATTGCTCGTGATTTAAGGTTAGTACATAAGTTTAACGGGTATATTCATTTAAAAAGCATACCGGGAGCAAGTCCAGAGTTAATAAAAGCCGCAGGGCTTTATGCCGATAGGCTTAGCGTAAACATTGAAATACCCTCGGAGCAAAATCTCAAACTACTTGCACCTGACAAGAACTATCCCAGCATTCTCGACCCCATGAACTATATCCGCAATGAGATTGCTGTAAATAAAGAGGAACGGCGCAAGTATAGCAAAGCACCCATCTTTACCCCTGCTGGGCAAAGCACCCAGCTAATAATTGGTGCATCACCCGATACCGATAGCCAGATAATGCACCTATCATCATCACTTTATTCGGAGAATAAGCTAAAGAGGGTCTATTACTCGGCATACAACCCAACCAACGAGTACGATAAGCGATTACCAGCTTTAACAACGCCCCCACTTCGCAGGGAACATCGGCTCTACCAAGCCGATTGGCTGCTTCGGTTCTATGAATTTAAGGTTGATGAGATAGTAAATGACCGCAACCCGAACCTTGATCTTGAACTCGACCCTAAGCTAGGCTATGCTTTACGAAATCCACACCTTTTTCCAGTTGATATAAACCGAGCCGACTTACATATGATTCTTCGTGTTCCGGGCATTGGCCCAAAATCGGCACGATTAATCCTTTCTGCTCGCAGATATAGCAAATTGAACTCATTCCATTTACAAAAGATAGGGGTGGTTATGAAACGAGCACGTTACTTTATTACTTGTCATGAACTTCCAAGCCCATCAATACAGGAATTAACGCCATTGAGATTAAAAACTCAACTAATGCAAACTGAACGAAGCAAGCAGCTTACGGATGCAATGCAGCTATCGCTTTTCTAATTTCATTTTAAAAACCTGTAGCTATTCAGCAATACTATGAATAAAAACAAACACGGACACGGAGGTGCACGGAGGGAATTTCTAAACGCGAAGGCTCTAAGACGCTTAGAGTACAGGGGGAATTTAAACACAGACCTGCCTGCCGGTATTCAGGGTAGGCAGGGACACGAAGGCACAGAGAAAAAGAGGATGAACGGCATTTTCGGTCTCATCCGCTAAACGCTAACCTACCTGGGTAGGCAGGGGCGCAAAGACACGAAGAGAAGAATGAAACACAGATATTTAAACAGTTTCTAACATTTCAATCATTTATTGATGCGATTTTTCTTATTTTTAGAAGATAATTGGTTGCTAGAATCAATATGGAAACCTCACTGCTTAAAGAAATAGTAATCATTTTCGCCCTGTCAACTATTGTGAACCTAGTCTTTACCAGGATTAAGATACCCACTGTTGTTGGCTACTTAATTACTGGTATTATCGCAGGGCCTCATCTTCTCTCCATCGTTGGTGCAAAGCATGAAATTGAGATTCTGGCAGAAATTGGGGTTATCATCCTACTCTTTACCATTGGAATGGAGTTTTCGCTAAAGCATCTGCTTAAAATAAGAAGGATTGTTTTCTTCGGAGGGTTAATTCAGGTTACGATAACAGCAGGGGTAATCTACATTGCTTCAACTTTTTATGATCTCACATGGCAATCGGGAATATTTATTGGATTTCTGGCCGCCCTGAGCAGCTCTGCCCTCGTTTTGAAACTTTTACAGGAACGCTCCGAGCTAACATCAAACTATGGGCGAACAACCCTAGGTATCCTTATTTTTCAAGATTTACTATTAGTTCCCCTGCTACTATTTGCCAACCTACTTGGGAATAGCCATGTTGAAATAACGAAAGAGATTTTTACCCTTATCGTTAAGGCCAGCTTTATTATTGGATTTGTTTACGCAGGGAATAAATGGCTTTTACCGCGATTGCTGCACCTCATCGCATCAACCAAAAATCAGGAGCTGTTCATGATGAGCATTTTACTCATCTGCTTTGCAATTGCTCTTCTAACATCACAACTGGGCATGTCGCTTGCTTTCGGAGCTTTTTTAGCAGGGCTTATGATTTCAGAATCGCAGTATAGCCACAATGCGTTTTCGAACCTTATGCCCTTTAAGGATACGTTTACAGGCTTCTTCTTCGTATCGATAGGAATGCTGTTGGATTTAGATTTTGTAGTTCATAACTATCAGCTAGTTATATTCAGCGTTTTTCTGGTTATCACCGTGAAGGCGGTTATTGCAGGGGGAGCAGGTTTTCTTCTTGGACATACCTTTCGGGGAACGGTGCTGATTGGGCTTGCATTAAGCCAGGTTGGTGAGTTCTCCTTTATTTTGGCGAAAATAGGGCTCAACAACTCAATCATAACCGACTATTACTATCAGCTATTCTTAGCCGTTGCGGTAATAACTATGGCCTTAACCCCTTTCTTAATGAAGGGTTCGCTACCTTTAGCAAATGCTCTGCTAAGATTACCGCTTCCAAAGTTTATGGTTAATGGGCTTTTCCCATTGAAGGAGGTTGAAATCCCTGACCTAAAAAACCATCTCGTCATTATCGGCAAGGACTCTAGCGCTTTGAAGCTATCCAAAATGGCCAAACTCAACAATATTAAACACGTTTCAATCATATTCGACCCGTTAACCGCAACAGATAAAATTAGGGGCGGTGATACTGTGATTTATGGCGATGCGGTTAACGATCCGATTCTACTGAAGGCTCATGTTGATACCGCCGATATTGTTGTGGTATCGGTTGGCAGCATTATTCCATCGATGGCAATTATTGAACGGGTTCGGCATATCAACAAGAAGGTTTACATCATCGCAAGATCAAAGTATATAGCAAATGTAGAGCAGCTGTATAGGATTGGTGCCGATCAGGTACTACCTGAGAAGTTCGAAATTGCCATCGACCTGTTCAATCGAATCCTGGTGAACAAACAAATGCCCCAGAAGGAGATTAACAGAACGCTAAATCACATCAGAAGCTCAAATTTGGGCGAGTTTATTGAGAAGGATATTATTAATCGACCATCGATATTCGATGAGCTTTCAAATACAAGCATATCTGTTTTTAAGGTTGATTCAAATTCTATTGCTGATGGGAAATCGCCTCGCGAAATGCAGCTGCGACAGAAAACTGGGGTTACTTTACTAGCCATTAAAAGGGGTACAGAAATTTTGGAACACCCCTCATCGGGTACAATTATTAAGGGGAATGATATGGTTTTCCTTCTTGGCAACTCCGAGCAGGCAAACCTAGCCTCTGAGCTATTCAGTAAAGAAGAATAACAATGCTCCCAGAAGTGTTGAAGCATTCAAAGTAGTGCATCTAAGCATACGAAGGGAAGCAGGTCTCAAAGGACGCCCGGTTGGCTACGCCGAACTCTCCGGCAACTGCCTGATCGGTTGAAATCGTTTTCTTGACCCTCGTATAAAACTACTTAAAAGTGTTGAACTACCAAAACGTCATCAGCCCAAATGCAATAAATACGCTGTTACAAGCCGTTTTTCTTTCATCTGTTATCACTTACTTTTTATATAAATTTCTAACTTGGGGTAACAATGCGACAAAAATAATGGCAATAGCTAAAAACATATAAAAGGTGTGCACCCAATGTACAGCACAGAGAAACATCATTTCAATCTGTATCCAAATAATTAGCGTAAAGGCTATATAAATGCTGTATGTCCATGACCAGTGCATATCTTTGAAGAAATTAATTTTCTCGGCAAGTTTACATTCTGTTTTTTTTAGCAAAAAAAATATGAGCATAATGGGAGTAATTCCAAGAATTGAAAATAAAATGACTCCAGGCACAAAGAAGTCATTGAATGGCGAATTCTTTAACATCGATAAAGGCATTCCGAGCAGTTTGCCTGTTGGAGAAACAATCAATGCTCCACCACCTCCAATTGCTCCCAATCCAAGAAATGCTAATAAAATCAGAAGAATATTCCGTGTTGTTTTTATTTTCATAACTATCTCTTCATTGTTTGTATTTGTAAGTTTATGCTAATCTTAATGCTTTAAAATGGCTTGTAACGTTTGGCGGTATGGCCAGTAAGGGATTACGGGCGATTTCCTATCAAGTTACAAAAAAGTTGGAGCGGGCTACAACCCTTGAATAACCTACTGTCCCGGCAATTTTTTATACTGCGTGTTATGTGGCGTTTTTTATTTTAATATATCTTTCAATTCGGTCTTTTGAACATCAGATAAATTCTCATAATTTAGTGCCCAATCACAATACTCCTTAACAAGTTTATGTTGCTTACAATTACTCTTTAATGACCAAACCAACGAATTATAAATCGCATTATTTATTGCATTCTGTCTATCCTCTGGAGTTTGTTTTGATTTCTTAAACTTGTCAAGGTATCCTTGATATTTTGTATATTCTAATGTTTGAATTAATTTTAAAATCGACTTATAGCTGCCACTTGCCATAAATGCACCCCATAGCATGTCTAATTGAGAAGGGTCTGAAATTGTCCCATAAATATCAATCAATGGAGATTCCTTTATCTTTTTATAGGTGTCTTTTTCATCACCTTCAAGTTTATCAAAGAAGTCATTTGTTCCAATATCTGAATAGGTCAATAAATACAACAAATATATTTTTGTTTTCAAATCCTGATTTTTATAACAATCAACTATTTGGGGCAATAAAAAAGAATTATTTTTAGCTATTTCAAGAAAGATACTAAAGACAGGCCAAAAGCTAGATTCTTTGTCTGACAATTTACTTTGAGAATAATATAGATAATAAGCTAATGCTCTTTCTGGTCTTGGGTTTTCATAGTATTTTAAAAACCAAATTGAAAAAGCATCATCGTCTTTAACTTGAACCTGCTTATAGGATGGTAAAGCTGCTAAAATAATATCTGAACTAATGCTTTTGGATTTACTAGAAACTTTATCAATAATCTCTATCTCAATTTTATATTCTCCAAATGCATCATTGTTTTCAAAGCATACTTTCAATATTGCATCACTCATTTGAAGATTACTTTTATTTGAAATCTTTCCATTTACAACTGGCAGATTTTCCTGAGAAAAATATACTGAATTGTCAGGCTTAATAATCTTTATGGAATATTGAACATTTGAAATATCCTGGTTATCGGACGCATAATCAGCCGCAACAACTGTAATGAAAAAGTATTGCTTTTTAAAAACGGTATCGCAAGTTGATATTGCAGGAATACTTGACCCAACAGTATTATCCCACTTTTCCTTAAAAGAATAATCAATTGTTTTAACTAAAAGTCCATCAATTGCATAAATCTGAAATGCAATTGTCATAAATAGAATTAATAATGCAAATTTTTTCATATGATATTTCGTGTTAAATTATCCATTATTGTTGACTGGTCCTGATTTCTAATGCCACATAACGTTTGCTGCTGGCGTTTTGTCATTCGTCATTATTCGTCTTTCTCAATTGATGTTTCCCAACCGTCATATTCTGCATTCAATTCGTTTGCAAGTTTCCACAAATAAATAACGTATTCGTCAACGCTTTTAGCATCAACTTTATCAACCCTTTTAATTGCAAGTTTAAAAACAAACTCGCCCCTTGAATTATCACTTCCTATGTCAACGATTGTAAAGTTGTCATTCTTTATTTTCTCTATATATTTTCCCCTGTCACTTTCCGATTTAAAATAAATCCAATGAAAAACTTCTCTTGACTTTGAAAGTATGTCTCCGCTTTTTTCAAGTTGGTCAATTACACGTCTGTTTTGTATGCTTTGAAATTGCTGTGGTGACGGATAGAGAAAGTTAAAATAGCCATCCCATTCTTTGTCTTCTTTTGACCCGAAGTCAAATTGATATTTTGGGAAAGCAACCATAACTTCTGAAATTGCTTTGTCGTAAAGTGTTGTGTCTCCAAAATAAAAATATAAATCTCTGTTGCCAGCTGATGTAAGACGTCCGACATAGATGGAGTTATGTTTAGCATTAATATTGTTAACCAAAACGTCTTCAATGTCTCCAAGAGGTCCGCTTTCCTCGTGAGATGAAAGTCCGTCTTCTCTTGGGTTATTCATTTTGATAGAAACCCAAACAACATTCGGTCTGTTCAGCATCGGTGCAATTTTGAGAAGTCCAAGGTCAACAAAGATTGAACCTAATTTTTCGTCTACGTTGCTAAAATAAAACTCCCATTCTTCTTTGTGTCCTGTTTCTTTTGCAGAAGATATCGTTTGTTTTTCAGGATTTTTCTTACCTAATAATTTGTCAAATAGTCCCATAGAAAATGCAATTGTTGTTAATGTTAAAATTGTTATCCCAATAATTATTTTCTTCTTCATGGTTAATGTATGTGTCATTCTTTACGCTTGCAGGTAACGCCTGCTGCTAAAAAACGACGGGGAGTTCGAAGCAGCCTGCCCGACTGCGTCATTCCCGTCCGAACGGCTCGTCTGGGCGGGCAGGCGGGCAATCTTGTCCCACGTTAAAATATAACTTAAAAACTAATAAAAACTTGTCTACGCTTCAGCCCCGTTGGGTTTTAACAGCTGTTGGCGTTTCGTTGTTTATTCTTCATCATTGTTGGCTTTCAACATAGGATTATCTAGATTCTTGGCATTTAACGTTGTTACTACCTTTTTTCCTGTTGTTTTTTCTAGTTGCAAACGTGCTGCTTTTGCCACATTTCCTCCTTTTCGAGCGACCACTTTGTTTTCGTGAAAGGTTTTAGGTTCTTTTTTCTTTGAGATTTCAGTGGTAGATGCTTCGGCTAGCATATTCAATACTAATTCAAGATTGGTCATATGGTCGCGAAGATTTTCCTTTTTCAAATCTTTATGGCCCTTATATTGTTTTGTTGTCAGTCCACTCCATGCTTTTGTTATTTCATCAGTTAAAATAGCATATTCTTGCCCTTTTTTAACACCTCTATTATCCCATTCATCGGTAAGTTCCTTTCGGATTTCAATGCTTTTGAGTCTTTGGTTTATCCATTCTTTACTATAACCCTTTCGAAGGTATGTTTCCATCAATCTGTCAATACCAATTTCAGGGTCTTCAATTTCGTCTATTCGTTCTCTCCCAACTTGTGCTAACCACATTTTAAATGGTTCTGCTTTAGGAGATGGAATGCTTTGAATCAAGCGAAATAACTGCTCTGTATCAGCAACATCCGTTTTATAATATTTCCCATCAGCCGATTGCATTTTCAGTTGGTTACAATTTGTAACCAACTCACTTCCCTCTTTTTTTAGTCTGTTCTTCAGTACTTTCCAATAATTATTGGGATTCTCACTTTCAGTAAGTACACCTACAACATCCACAATAGAGAAATACCATTTCTCTTGATTGTCATCCCATTGAGTACGAATTCGTCTCTCATTGAATAGTTTTATAGCAGTTTCTTTTGTCATGGAATCATGATTATAAAACAAAGATAGAAAAATCTTTCATGATGCCGTTAGCGTTGATTTCGGGGTGCGATACAATGAACGCCAACGTTTCCGTGGTTGGAAATGTTGGGGAGTTAACAACCGAACATCTGTCCCACGCTAAACTTTTACTAAAGTACTAAAAAGTTACTTGTCTGCGCGTCAACCCCAATATTTTTTGCCACGTGTTGTATGCCGTATTTATTTTTTCTTCCATGCTATTATTTTTGTTCCCGTTTTGCTCATAACTGGCTCAATTAAATTGTTCTGCCTCATTTTAATAAAAACATTTTTCATGACATTTTCAGATTTTATACCGGTAATTTCTCTCGCTTCTCTGTTTTTCACAATCGAATTATGTGATAAATATTCTAATACGCTTTCTTCAGGACTAGCTAAAGGAGAATGAGCAATAGTAACTTTCACATAATTTCCATTTATTGAAATTGTAGGCTTTTTCAAATGCCATTCTTGCATTTTTTGAAATGCAGTATTTAAGCCTTCACCCATGTCTTTATTAGGTGGATTCTTGTATCTATTTAGAGTTCTTACAATTTTAGTATTTCGAGAAAACCTTGCATCAAGAATATTGTCAATAGTCACATAACCTGGTAATTTACCAGGACTTATTATTTCAATTCTGTTATTGAATATCAATATTTGAACATCATCAGATATTGAGTAATCTCTATGAATAACGGCATTTACGAGTATTTCCCAAATTGTTTCTGGTGGGTAGTCAACTTTTTCCAATCCCTTTGGAGTCCAAATTTTAACGTTAGACATTATTTCTGAAATCTTTTGAGAAGCATCATTTATTTGCGAATATAGATTGCCTTCAATTGAAAATTGCTCTTTGAGATGTGTTCTTTCGGGAATCTCAATTGATGTATCGTATCGCGTAATTTTAATACCACATTTTCTTGGCAATAATGTAACAGGATTGTCATTAAACAACAACAAACCAGCAATTTTTGGTGAATATTTATTTCTATCGACAAGATTCTGGTTTATTGTAAAGTCAATAGCGTCTGATTTTGGTGAATAATCTCTTAGAAACCTTTTCATTTCAAATGTCTCAAAAATATCCTCTGCACGTGCATCTTCTAAAACAATATCTTCGTAAGAAGATTCACCCTTAGCGAAGGCTAACTCTTGTATTTTTTGAGGTTCTTTTATTGGGATAGATTGTGCCGAAATTCTTTGGTAAACAATTTTATCAGCCGTAAAGTGAACTTTATCACTCTTTTCAATCGTAATCCTCAAAGCATATGTATTTGAGGATTCATCAAGTAAAAATTCAGGAGAGTATGGAATACTTGGTGAAATTTCTATTAAATTCTGAAAAACCTCATTGAATGCTTCTTTATTTAATTCTCCAGCCCATCTTTTTGTGAAATCAGGTTCGTCTTTATCATCTTTGATTCCTACAATAAAATCACCTCCGTCAGCATTTGCAAATGCAACAGCAATTTTCTGAATTTTTTTTCCTCCAATCTCTTTTGCTTTTCTATCATAAAAGTGACTTTCTTGTCTCTTTGAGAAGTACATTTTTTCTTCGTTAGTAATTTTTCTATCTTTCATGATATATTTTTGTTAGAGGTTTTTAATATGGCATACAACGTTTGCCGCTAAACGCAGGCAGGGAGTTTGAAACGGTTTCCGTGTCCCCCGTTAACGGCAATGCTAAGGTAGGAAAAACTTTCTTATCTGCAAATCAAGCCCTGATTGGGTTTAGCGGCTGTTAGGGGCTGGCTTTTCTTTCGAGTTCGTTACAATGTCCATTCATTTCTCCTAGTGCGTTAGGATAGACACACTCTTTGACAAGCATTGGTTCAAGCGTTGGCTTGTGGGGCTTGGCAATGTGTGTGGCTATACTGCGTTGGCATTTTCGTTCTATCTATTTCTTTGTGCTCACTTTTTTTGATTGTATAAAGACACGCCAATGCATTAGCAACATGCCACATCAATACAGGTGGAACTGCGTTACCAATTGCTCTGTATTGTCTGTTTTCTGAAACACTGTTTAACTTAAATGAATCTGGAAAAGATTGAATATTAGCAGCTTCTCTAGGAGTTAATCTGCGGTATCTGCCGTCAATCAATAATACAGGGTCTGTTCCATTTAAACTTACTTTTGCCAAATGTGAACTAATAGTATTACAAGGTTGCTCTAGGTCTTGAACTCGACCTTTATTCATTTTCTCTCTTACCTTTAGCATACCGTCAACTGCTTTTTGACTAAAAAACCACTTGTCATCATGGTTCGCTAATGTGTCGACTACTTGTTTTAATTTAACTTTTGAGCCATTAAGAGTCTGAGGTTGAGGAAAACTAAAAGCAAAATAGTCTTCAAAATTCCTGAAACCAACAATAAAAACACGCTCCCTTTTTTGTGGGACACCAAATTCAGAAGCATTCAATAGTTTATGATGAACATAGTAGCCTGCGTTTTTAAATTCATTTACAATCATCGGAAATGCCTTTCCTTTATTAGCAGATAATAGCCCTTTTACATTTTCAGCAATAAAAAATCTTGGCTTTTTTTCTTTTAAAACATTAACCATTTCAAAGAATAATTTACCCTTTTCATCATTGAAGCCAAGTCTTGGTGGATTTTGTGCACTAATAGAAAATGACTGGCAAGGAAACCCACCTAGTAAAATATCGTGGTCAGGTAATTCAGAGTGTTTAATATCTCGTACGTCTTTTATTTGACATTTATGAGAAAAATTGTTGTTGTAAATAGAAACAGCATAAGCATCATTATCGGCCGCATATACAACTTCAAAAGGTAATTTCTGATAGTGTTTTTTTAAGAATTCAAAATCTCCTTGAATTCCTAAATCCATACCACCACAACCACAAAAAAGTGATGCAACTTTTATTGTTTCCATATTAGTAATTCTTTCCATTCTCCTGATTCTTCTTTGAATACTATATCTGCACCATTTCTCGGTGACATTCTTATAGTGTCTTTCTTATAATTTCCAACAGGGTCTTTTAAAACAAATAGTTTTCTATCAACTTTGCTAATCATTAAACGATAAACAAAATATGATTCTCTCAAAGTCTCGGCTGTTGACCATTCGTTTGGTGTAAGATGAAAATTGTAAAAATTTAAAGATTTGTTACTGATAGTTGCTTTTACTTCAATATATCTTTTCTTTGCATCAAGTTCTACACTTTGAATGTCGTAACCGACAGCAAATGAAGTTGGTATTTTTTTGATAAGGTGAATTAAATCTTCTCTGCCGCCAATTTTTACTCTCATGCTTTCGTGACCAACAATCAAGTTTTCGCCAAAATCTCCAATTTCTTTTGTATGTTTTACGTTATCAGGGTCGAAGTTTTTTGTCAAATCAGAAATAGCACCTGAGATTAATCGACTATAAGCATCTTCCTCAATTCCCAAATATTTGAGAACATCAGTTTTAAATAGCTCATCTCCTAAGTCTTTATTAACATATCTATACCAATTATCTTCTATTGGTTTTAAAACATTTACGTTGAAGTTAGTGCCGAAAAGATGGTCATATCCTGAGAACCATAATTGGCTATCCAAAAAAGCAGTAATTGTTTCACGAATACCCCAATTAATGTAATAGTCAGATGCGTGTTGGACTAATAAATCAGCGATTACCATATAGTCAAGAATGTCTCCTGCATATCTAATGATATCGCCTTGCCAATCTAATTCAATCTGATTTTCTCGATTTTGTAAAATTCTTTCCACAACCTCATCGGGGTTACAATTGTCTCTTGTAACTCGTAGGTCATTATAAATAAAGTGAGTTGCTTCAGCTTTATTTAATGAAAATCTTTTACCTGTTAATTTTTCTCCTGCTTCAAGTACACGCAGGAAGTATTGAGCTGGCTTAAATTTTATTTCATTGTCAATTACTTCTTTAAGTTTATAAGACTTGATATGTCCACCTGGATATTGAAAATAGAAAAGAAAGTATTTGAAAAACTGAACCAAGTCTTGTTCTTCTGCTAGTTTCTTAGCTATTTCTCCTGCTTTGCCTATATTGTTTATATTATCTTCTATAATAAAGCCAAACAAAGCAGCTATTTCTGTACGCCAATTATCAATAGTTTTTGCTTCTTTTGTTGCATTACCCGTATATAATCTGATAGCATTAAAAAGTAAGTAATTGAAATTATCTAAAGACTGAGTTTCCAACTTTGATATTTCTGTTGCAACATAAAGAAGTACATTCTCGATGTCATTTTTAAATCGAGGCCTTACTTGATGAAGTCGAAAATAATATTGAGAGTCTCTAAGCATTTATATACTTTTTAAGTTGGATTGCTATGTGTTTTGCTAATAAGGGTGGAACTGCATTTCCAACCTGTTTGTATTGACTTGTTTTACTACCATAAAAAATGAAAGTATCAGAAAACGACTGTATTCTTGCACTTTCTCTGACAGTAGGAACTCTATTAAATTCATAATGAAAATGATGTCTATGACCTGTATCAATTGTAAAACTTGGTTTTTTGCTATTTAATCTTGTCCATGCAATATTTACATTTCTTGTTTTTTGTAACTCAATAGGTAGGTTCTTATAGTTGCCACCATCTGGTACCATTGAAATTATTTCTACCGTTTGGTCATTATGATTTGTGATTTCGTGATTGTAAACTGCCTTGCAATTTTCTCTAATTTGATTTTGATAATTTGATTTTGGCTTTAACGGATAATTTGTTCCGTCAACTATTGAATGAGATGGAAGGTCTGAAATTGCATCAAATGCTGTTACTTGATTTCCATTTAAAGCAAAAGGAACAGGAAAACTAAATTCTTCTCCGCTAAGAAGTCCAACAAAGAAAGTTCTTCTTCTATTCTGTGGAACACCAAACTCTGATGCCAATAAAACTTTATAAACCACCTTATAACCAAGTTTTTCAAAATCTTCAATGATATTGTCTTTAGCCATACCTTTCCCAATTGAAACTATGTTTGGAACATTTTCCATTAAAAAAGCCTGTGGTTTGTAATAGTCAACGAAGTTTACAAAAGACTTATAAAGTTTATTCCTTTCATCATCTACAATTTGTTTCCCTGCTATGGAAAAACCCTGACAAGGTGGACCTCCGATAATTAAATCAACTTTTTTAATGCCTGTTTTTTTTGAAATGAATGCTGGCGTTTCGATAAATAAGTCAGCAATAACTCCTTTTGAATTATTATGGTTTTTCTCAAAGGTTTGAACCGCATCTTTCCAATTATCTATACCTAAAACAACTTCATAACCTGCTTCAATGAAACCTTGTGAAAGCCCACCGCAGCCGCAAAACAAATCAATAACAGTATGTTTACCCTTAATCATTCTTTATTAAATTTTATTTCAGTTTGTCTCGTTTTCTTATTGTTCCTATAATGAACTTTCTGCTCTGCTATTATTAGGGTTTCAATTGAACAGTTATTCTCACATATCTTTTTTGCAAATAGGTCACTAAAAAATTCGGT
Organism: Bacteroidales bacterium; assembly: GCA_003818205.1. Taxonomy (GTDB): domain Bacteria; phylum Bacteroidota; class Bacteroidia; order Bacteroidales; family Tenuifilaceae; genus UBA8529. Next base: position 821 of record RPRQ01000047.1, on the reverse strand, counting down.
CTTAATTATCTTGAGGTCTAAATTGAATGTAAGAGCTAATTTTTCAAGACGCTTCTCATCAAAATCTCTTTTACCATTTTCGATTTTACTTAAGTTGGCAGAATCTAGTTCCAATTGAGCCGCTAATTGCGTAAGAGTTAGTCCTCTGTCTGTTCTTAATTGTCTTAAATATTCTCCAAAAGTGGTTTTCATAGGACTTGTTTTTCTGGACTTGTCATTTAATGACAAATGTATAAATATATTTCATTCAATCCAAAAATATTTCATTCAAATTGTGGGTGGAAAAACGAAGGCTCTTTTGGCTGCAAAGCGTTTGCCTGTGCGGTGGGGCAGCCAAATGTGCCTGAGTGTGCGGTGGGTTTTTGTTCTATCTTTCAAGTTAAAACGGTTTGGCAATGTCGCTTCGAATTCGCAAGCTTGCCCCTAACGCCTGCCGCTAAAACCAGACAGGGAGTTAAAACCGATTCCTTGTCACACGTTAACGGCTAAGCTAAGTTAGGAAAAACTTTCGTATCTGCAAGTCAAGCCCTGATTGGGTTTAGCGGCTGTTAGGCATTGTTAATTTTTTCTTTGAATATATACTTGTCCTCTTTCGAGTAAATTCAAAGCATTCAAATATCTTGGTATCATACTTGTCTTTTCATTCTCTGGTTTTATAAGTTGTCCATCAGACAATATCTTATTTCCAATTATTTCTCTAAGAGCCTGTTTAAATTTTATTAATCATCATAGCAATGGAAGCCACGAGTATCCAGCCCTCGCTTGATTCCAAATTCGCCTCATAATCCTTGCAGAGTCTCCTGTGCCACATAAACCAGGAT
>RPRQ01000046.1 GCA_003818205.1 Bacteroidales bacterium | reverse complement strand
TAGGGTCTGCTGATTAAGTGTTAAAACACAGAAATATAAAATATTACAACAATTTTTTGTTGTGTAAGCGCAAGCATTTTTTATGTAAAAGCCTAAAATACGTGCACTTGTTATTCTAATTTTAATCCCGTAGGGATGATATTATGTTAGAAAATATAGCTGGGAACAGATGAAATGCCGTAGGAATGACATTATTCTCTGTCCTATCTGCTTTGTAATGTCGTCTCTACAGAACTAAAATACTATATTGATATATTTTCTATCATATTTTCACTCCTCTGAGGTTTGTTTTTAGTGGCTTCATAAACCTATTTGGGACTTAATCAGCAGACCCTAGTTATTTCAGCTTGCTCTGCGACTCTACCAATCGGTAGGCAGGTCTGCGGTAAAGAATCAGAATAATTTAAGGAAGGATTTTGGGATTGGTGTATCAAATCGCATCGACTCATTTGTGATGGGATGAGTAAATGCAAGTACTTGCGCGTGTAATCCCAAGCGATTTATTGGGCTTACCGTTGAACCGTATTTCTTATCCCCAATTGCACTATGCCCAATTACCTGCATGTGAACTCGGATTTGATTCTTGCGACCCGTTTCAAGGTTAACCTCTAGAAGTGAGTATTTTGCATTTTTCTTTATTGTTTTGTAATGGGTAATGGCTTTTTGCCCATCTGTTGGGTTTTTGCTTGAGTATACAATTAACGCCTTACTCTCCCTCAGATACGAAGTGATTATGTCTTTGTCTTTGTCAACCGAACCCTCAACTACTGCGATGTATGTTCGTTCGATAATTGTATCATTCCAATTCTCCTGAAGACGTTTTTGAATATCCTCGTTTTTAGCAAAAATCATAATCCCAGATGTTTCTCTATCGAGTCGGTGAACTACAAAGATTTTATTAGTTTGACTTTGCTCCTTAACATGCTGACTTAAAATGCTGTATGCTGTTTTGTTTTTCTCTTTTTCTGTTGAGATAGATAGGATTCCTGCGTCCTTTTCAATAACGATTACATGTTCATCCTCAAATATAATTCTAATGCCAGGATAGTGGGTTTTTATCGCTTTCTCCCAAGTTATTTTAACCTTTTGCCCTGCAGTCAAGGGTTGATTGTACCAAGTAATAACCTCTCCATCTACCGATACCTGACCATCATTGAGAAGCGTTTTAAAGTTATCTCGATTTTTGCCTTTTACATTTTCGAGTAAAAACTTCATTAAAACACAGCTTTGAGATACCTCTATATTGATATCAGGCTTATTAAATTTTGGATTATGCAGATTTTCTATTCTTGCCATCTTAATCGAGTATTTCCTTTACACGTCCAATTTGGCCATCCTCAAGCCTAACCTTAATTCCTCTGTGGTGAATCGGAGCACTAGTAAGAATATCTTTTACATAACCTTCAGTTAAAGTGCCACTTCGCTGGTCCTTTTTAAGGATAATATTTACATGTAGACCCTTTGTGATGTCTGCTCTTTTGTTTGCGTTCATTAGGAGTTAATTTGAGGCAAAGATAATAGAAAGTAGTTAGAAGTCAGAAGTTATAAATCAGTAACAATTATTAAGTAACTTGATGAATTCTTCTGGCTTCTGACTTCTGACTACTCAATAGTACCCTTAAAAACCACCTCTTTAATTGGCTTTCGTTTCCGTGGAGAACTCTGCCTCTTTAGTAAATCTTCGGGCAATTTGCTTTCATCACCTATATAACCAAGTGCAATTATCAGTATTGGTTCAAGTTCATTAGGCAGACTAAAATTTTCCTTTATTTTTTGATGGTCGAATCCGCCCATAGGATGTGTAACCAAACCAAGATTTGCTGCTTGCAGCATTAGATGAGCGTTTGCCATACCGGTATCGTGCCAAGCGTAGGCATTATTTATCATCTTCTCTTTGTGTGAGTATTCAGTCTGGGCTATAGAAATAACAAGAGTTGCAGCCTCCTTTGCCCACCTCTGATTTCCTTCAGCAAGTGCATTTAAAATGAGTTGGAATTCGGGTTCAGTTTTATTAGCATAGATAAATCTCCACGGCTGAACATTCATACTCGAAGCGGCTAAAGTTGCCGCCTCGAATATTTCATTCATTTTCTCCTTCTCGATAGGCTTTTCAGAATATGAAAAATTGCTCTTACGCTTCTGTATTGTTTCTAATATCATTTTGTTTTGAATTTATTATCCTATTGATACAATGATAATAAACACATTTTGTTCAAATTGTATTAATTCTTTTTTTCAAGAATCATCCTTGCTATTTTTACAACAAGAAATCGGGGAGAGAATCTTGAGGAGTTTGCCATAAGAGCATTCATAAACCCATGTATGGCAACAGCCTTACCTTTCATCATTGATTTGTAGCCATATTTAGCAACCTCTAGTGATGTTGGTAGTTTCTTGCCTTCAAATAGGTTGCTACCCTCAAGTGATGCGGCGGCTTGAAAACCGCTAGTTGTTGCACCAGGACAAAGCGCTGTAACCGTTACTCCAAATTCTTTTACCTCGTTATTGATTGCTTCAGAGAAACTTAGTACATAGGCTTTGCTAGCGCAATAAACAGCCATGGTTGGTCCGGGTTGAAATGATGCCGTTGATGCAATATTCATGATTTTTCCACTTTTTCGTTCAACCATATCTTTGAGGAATAGCCTTGTAAAATGGGAGAGTGCGGTAATATTAAGATTAATCATTTGTTCCTGTTTTTCCCATACAGAGTTGTAGTACAATCCATAGTCACCAAAACCGGCATTGTTGATTAGATAATCAATTGCCATGTTTTTTTGCTTTAGTTCGGCATATACTTCAGCGGCAGCGTTTGGTAACGAAAGGTCTTTGCCGATGATATAAACTGTCACGCCATCTTTGGGCTCAAGTTCGTTTTTTAGCTCTTCAAGTTTCCCTGTACTTCGTGCAACAAGTACTAAGTTATCGCCCTTTGATGCGTGAATTTTTGCTAGTTCTAATCCTATTCCGCTTGATGCGCCGGTTATTAATGCTGTCTTTTTCATCGTTTATTGTTTTTAGTTTCCTTTTATTTAAAGTGAATATATATTCAGCAACAAAATAAAAAAATTATTGTTTAATGCCATCCCACGCCATATCGAAGCATCGTTGGAGCTGGGTCGGGCCAATCTGCTTATTCTGTTTCATCAACACTTTTACTATTTCATGGATTGCTCCATGCATTTGGGCGATTAATATATCAACCTCAATCTGTTTTATAAGTCCATTGGCCTGTGCATCGCGCAGGGTTTGATGTAATGGTTCAAACATAAGTTCTATCTCATCGATAAGTTCCTTCGGAATGTAGCCACTGTAAAGGAACTGCTCGCAGAAAAGCATTTTCTCAGGGTTCTCAAAGCAAAACTTAAAATACGATATCCACATGTTTTTAAACGAGATGTAAAAGGTCTCCGATTGATGCTTTGGATTTAGTAAGTTGGTTGCTACCTCCTTTTTTGTTTCGAGAAAAACATCGTTGATTAATGCCTCTTTGCTTTTGTAGTATATATAAAGTGTACCCGTTGCAATTCCTGCTTCCTTCGCTACATCAGCCATTCTGAGACCAACAAAACCAGTTTTAATCACTAGTTTCATCGCTGCATCATGAATGGCTTTTACTTTATTATCGTCCTTTAGCTTTGGCATTCTTTAAAATTATGCTGCAAATATAAGTGAATATATATTCATTAAAAAATATTTTATGATATTTTTTAGGAAATAAAAAAGGAGCATCCCTTCTGATGATGCTCCTTTATAAATACACAATAAATTAGTTCACTTTGCGGCAGGCATCAAAAACAGTTTATCATCAACCGGTTTATTCACCTCGATTGATTCGTACTGAGTGGAAGATGTAACTTGACCTCCCATTAAGGTTTCGTTTGTGAAAGCGAACATTACCCCTTCAATTGGCTTGTAATCGCTATAAACATTTTGAACCTCCATCTCTTTATCCCTAACCATCCTTTTGAAGATTTTCCTTTGGAGTAGGAATGCTTTGCTATCAATTAGGTAGAACTCAATACCCCCGTCTTTACGAGTGAACTTAATTCTATATACCTCAGTATTGTCAATGGCTTCTTTGCCAACTAGTTCGGCGTTATGGTCCTTTGCCTTCCAGTTGTAAAGAATTCCATCAAAATCGGCAGCATTAAGAATATCGATTAAAATGGGACCAGCGGCAATCTGTGGATTTGGGTTTCTTGACCAAGGTGCTGTAGTCCATCCTGTTTGCCCATCGTAAACGGTTAAGCCAGTGATATCATTGACATCTCTCTCCATCCTAACTTTGTTGGGTCGAACTTTGTAAATCTTTGCTGGCATTACCACGTGAGTGGTTTGCATTCCCGACATGATAATGGTGTTAACCTGTTGTAATTTATCAAAGCCTGATGCTTTGTAATAGTTGTTTAACACATCATCAAGTGTGAGTTCTTGGGCAAATAGCGTTGAAGAAGCGAGTAGTAGCACTCCAACCAAACTGAATGTTTTCTTCATTGTCTTTTTAGGATTAGAGTGAGAGTTATTTATTCTTAATGTCGTATGCTATAAGCGATTTACCATGACGAATATACATAATTCCATTCAAAATAACAGGGTGTGCGTAGTGGGCTTTTGTACCTTGAGTTAATTTGAATGTGCTTATTTGCTCAAGTTTTGGTCCATTTGGATTGAATAAACCAACTTGTCCGCGCTCATTGTATAGATAAAGGAGGTTATCGGCAGAGATAATTGATCCTCTGTCAAACTTAACGGAGTCAGTTATTTCACCTGTGTTTGCATTAACTGCATAATATTGTCTTTTTTCGTAACCAGAGGTGTAGATATAATCGTTTACCTTAATGAATGCGCCAAAGGTATTGTCGCATTTCTTGTTTCTCCAAACCTCCGTAATGGCTGAGCCATCATCAGCAAGTTTAAGTTTTACTGAACCATTTCCATCGCCAGAGATGTAGTAGATATAACCATTTTCGTAGTACGGAGTATTGCAATGAACATCGCCTTCTGAATCCTGCTTGTGCGACCAAAGTAGTTTTCCGTCCTTTGAGTCAATGCCTAGTAATGCGTGTGCCGAGAAGGTTACAATAACATTGCGTGCTTTTAATTTGATTAGTATTGGTGAGCAGTAAGCTGTTTTTTCACCAAGCGCCTTGCTAATCCAAAGGGTTTTTCCTGTGAAGCGGTCAAGTGCAACAATGTTAGTATCTTTGCTTCCGGGAGAGATATAAACTTTATTATCTTCCATTAGTAATGATTCTGAGAATCCAAAGGTGATTTGCTTCGCATGGAAATCCTTCATCATATCAACCGACCATTTTATTTTGCCAGTATTAGCCTCAACGCAAGCAACTGCGCCCCAGCCTGCTGATACATAAATCAAATCGTTAACAACGGTAGGAGTTGTGCGGACACCAGGATAGTTTATAATCCACTCCTTGCCAATCTTGGTTTTCCAAAGTATATTACCAGAAAGGTCAAGTGAGAATAGATAGTTTACTGTATCTATCTCTCCTTCAATAAAAATATTCTTCTTTGTAATTGCTGGAGAGCCATAGCCATTACCAAGATCTTTAGCTTCCCAAAGAACAGTTGGCCCATTTGCAGGCCAAGTTTTTAATAGATTCGATTCCTTGTACATTCCGCTTCGATCGGCTCCACGCCACTCCAGAATTTCCTGAGCAGAACTACTTGCTGCCGACAAAAGGCCAAATGCGACAAGGATTGATAACTTTTTTAAATTCATAGTATTCGATTTGTTTAGTTAGCGTAAATATGATAATAATTATTTAATGATACATTGATTTGATGCCTCTCGAATTGTTTTGTTTAATGTTAAATAGATTTTTTAAAAGTATAACGATAGTTCAGGTACTATGGGCTCAATAGACATTGAATTGTGCCGTTTGAGTTTGATAGGAGTTCTGAACTTTTTAAAAGCTCGGAACTCTAACGTATAACCTCTTTTTTGGCTTCAAGTTTTTGAGTAAACGTTAGGCGCAACAGTTGTTGCTTAATCAGTATAAAGCCTAATATCTAGAGTTAAATAAATATTGAATTTCTTATAACTTCAGCCTAAACCCAAAAACAGGGAGTTCACCTTGCATAAAATCTAAGTCTTCGGATCTTTTAAAACCTATATTTTCATACATCGCCCATGCAGTCTGCATTGTCTTTGTGGTGTGAATAACAACCTGTCCCAATTTCATCTCCTTGGCTTTTTCAATACATTTTATAGTTAAAAGTTTTCCAAGCCCTAATCCTCTAGCATCCGGATTTACTGCCAGAAGCCTGAATCCAGCAGCGTTTTTCTCTTTTGTTGCAGTCCCACCAGAGCCATAGTATTGCATATCGCCAAAGTAAACCACTGCTCCATCAATTCTCCCTTCGCTCGATGCTGCTATTAATATTTCTGTTACAGGCTTGTTGGTAAAATCGCCAACATTCTCAAGCATTTTGTAGTACATGGGTTGCTCGGTTGGTTTTGGAAATCCCTCCAATTGTGAGTACACTTGAGTCATAAGCCGCCCAACTGCCTTGAACTCTTCTGGTTTAGCATTTCTTATCTCGTATGACATAATTACACTTTTAATTTTTGTGTAAAAGTAAAATAAATAGTTGACAAAGTCAACTAGAATTTATATTTTTGATGCATGAAAAAACAAAGCATAGAAGAGGTAAGGGCTTTTAATAGGGTTTATACTGTGTTTATGGGTATCCTAAACAAAAGTTACTTGGAAAGCGATTTTTCGCTTGTTGAGACAAGGGTTATGCATACTGCTATTAACAAGGATGGCATTATGCCATCCGAGATTGTTGCATTGCTCAATATCGATAAAAGCTATTTAAGTAGAATTATTACCAGCCTCGAAAAAAGGAAAGTTATTACAAAAAACAAGTCCTCAAGCGATGGACGATCGATAAGATTATCCATTACTGAGTATGGGAAGAAAGAGTTTGAAAAACTTAATCAAGCATCAGATATACAGGTTGAAGGACTTTTGTCGCAATTGAGCGCTAAAGATTGCGAGCGTCTCGTTAAGAATATGTCGGAGATTAGGGACATTCTTGAAAAGAAATAGTTGAGGTTTAATAGTACACGTTTGAAGAGTGGTGAAAAACATTTTTTCTCTGTGTGACCCAGTGCCTCCTCTGTGGCTCTCTGTGAAACAATATTAATTGATAACACAGAGTAGCACAGAGTAACACAGAGAACGGGTAAGATTGCACACATCTTTAGATATGCGCTAGCTTTGGGTATTAATTTTCTGCAAATGCAATAATATGATCATCAGGATCGGCAAAATAGCAAACCCTATCGCCCCAATAGTGGAAAAAATAACCGTAAGGTGGATGAAAAAAGGTCAAAAAACATGGAATATTTTTGTCAAAATAGACTCTAAAAAGTAGCAAAACGAGATTTTAAACCTGAAAAACAAAAACTAATAGGTTTTGCAAAGATTTCATATTAATAGTTATTGTAAAGAGATGAATTAAGTATAACTATTTATATTTTATTAGTTATATTTAAAAATATAATATAACTATTAAAAAACTATTAGTTATGCACTAACTTTTCAAGTTTACCTCTAACGTGTTTATGGTTGGGTATTTGTTGGTATGCTCCAGAAATTTATATAAAGGTAACCCCTTCTTAATGTAAAAAAACTTTCTTTTCTGCAAGTCTACTCTGATTGGGTTTAGAGGCTGTTATGTATGTTTTCTTCTGCCCAGTTTGGCGCCTTGCCATTTGGGGTCAGACTTGGTGCGTTGGTTTGAGGGAAATTTCTAAAAGCCACCAGTAGCGTTGAGTTATGTAACTTTTACTTCATATTTGACCTCAAAAAAATCATTCAAAATATTTTGTTCAGTTTCTTCCATTAAAAATTCCTTTTCTCCATTTGTCAATTCACAAACACCGAAATTCTTGATATAGTTTCCATTTAATGAATAGTAGTTTGAAGAATAGGGTTTACTTGTTGTCTTGATATAGTACCAAAAGACATTAGATTCCATTATTTTCTTGATAATTTTCATTTCAATCTCTGAACTTCCAACGACTGCTAATCCATTATAAAAAAGTAAGTCATCATCAGTATTGATTATGAAATTCGGTGTTCTGTCGGAATATTTTGGGAAGAACATTTTGTTCTTAATTTTCTCCAATGACTGAGTGCGACCGAAAGCAAACCAGTTTTCATAGTTTCCATTTCCTTTGTCCCTTTGTGCTAGGGCTTTTCTTTTGTTTTGCAAATATTTGTATGCTTCTGGGAAGTATTCCTTGATTAATTTCTCTTCTAAAAGTTTTGGACGTTCTTGCTGATCGTATGGGAAAATGACCTTCTCCATTAGATTGTTCAAACTTATCTCACGACTTAATTTATTTGAATTAACTATGTCTTTGCAAATTCCTTTTTCTATTTTATACAAACTGCCATTTTGTAAGTAAAAATAGTTCTCATCTTCATCAACTGGTCTAAAAATATATATGTCATTCTTAAGGGTCGCTATCCCGTGTCTAGTTTGGTAAAGTTCACCAAAAGGAATACCTGTAGATTCAATTTTAGAAATGGTCTGGTTGTTTTTCAAATTCCATCCTTTTTTTGAATCAAGGATTTCATAACGCACTTTTTCAAATGATTGTTTTCTTTTTAATTTATCACTTTCAGATGTGGTATATGAAATAAAATTCTGATTTCTGTTTTCAATAAAACAAATACAAGTATATGTGTTCTTAGATTTGAAAACCTGTTCAGACCCAAAGTCAATTATACTAATTGCAAGTCTCTTTTTTTGAAAATAGTCTCGTAAAGCCCTTCCATTTAAGCTTTTGAAGAATGAATTCATTGTAATAAAGCCAAGAACCCCATCTGCTGTTAAATTTTCTACTGCGATTTGAAAGAAAGGGATATAAAGGTCAGAATTGCCTGACTTACACACTTCCCAGTTTTTAAATTTTTCTTTAGTGATTTCGTCTAGATTTCTAGCACAAACATAGGGTGGGTTACCCAAAATGATATTAAAACCATTGAATCCATCAATTTTAGTTGTCCAATCAAAATCTAGCGAATCACCTTGAAACAAGTTAAATTCAAACTCATTTTCGTCCTCACCTGATTGCAAAGCCAATAGCGAAAGTAATAATTTGCTTCTCGTTATCGAATATTCTTGAATATCAAGACCGAAAATGTTGTATTTAAAAATTTCCGAATAAGGTATTTGAAATCGTTTTTTTAGTTCTAATGAAGTATTGAACAAAAAACCGCCACAACCACAAGCAATATCTGAAATCTTTATTTGAGTATTAATATTGGTTGCTTTTATAAATGCTTCTTTCACAATGTAGTCTCTGATGCTTTCAGGAGTATAAATTGCACCGTTTACGATTCTATCGGCAGGTGAAATTACAAATTCAAAAAGTTCAATAAGTTTTTCAAATCCTAAAGTCGTTTCATCTGTTTTAATTACTGATATAAATTCAATAAGTGAGGTATATTCATTTTTATCATTCTTATTGATTGAATATGACTTTAGAAGTTTATTGTTTTGAGGCTTCAATCTATTGATTTCAAGAAAAGCAGAAATAATAAGCCTGTCCACATCCTTAGGGATAGTGGAATATTGACTTAAATATTTGAATGCGTTTCTCATTTTATGTCTCACTAAGTTTTAAGGTATATTCAACATATTTACCGTACAAAATCAGTAGCCTATTTTTAATTTCTGGGCTGTCAATCTTATTTAAAATCTCCTTACACTCATTAATTAAGTTATAAGTTTCTTCAATATTCCATATTACTTCGTGTTGTGGCTTGTGAAGTTTTAATTTGTAAAACATCCATTTTCCTAACTTAGTTTTATATGTGATTTTTCCGTCAAGCCCTCTCTCGAATTGTACTCCGTAATCATCATTGCAAGGGTCTATAAAACCTTCATCATTTAGATTGTGAATTAATTCATTACCAGTTGGCCAATGGGCCCATTTAGAATTATTACATGACCTACAAGCATACACTAGGTTTGAATAATCTGTATCTTTAATGGTTTTTAAATATTTCTGCGGAACAAAATGATCAATTTCAAACCAAACTGTTCGCCAAAGATCAATATCATTACAATATCCACAACGACATTTATAATCCTTTTTTAATTCATCTCTGTGGTCAGAATATATTGTAACAGCAGTTTTTATATCTCTTCTTTTCGGAGTCTCTTTTCTAAATGGAATCATATTACTTCTTCTTATTTAGTTTCTTAAGCTCCTCCAGAATTTCCTTTGTTTCGGTTACAAACTCATTGAGTTTAGATATTGAATCTCTATGAATTAAATTTGCTGGCATATCTTTTCCCTCAGGATTAAGTTCATCAAACAAGATATACAACTTAGTAAGCTCTTCCTCTTCAGGGATTTCTAAACCATGGGTATTTCTTCTTTCCACAAGATTCTCTATTCGATCATTTGTGTCTTCAATTTTCTTGTAATAGTTTGAAATATTCGACTTGATTTTGGTTTTGAAGATTTCCAATTCATCTTCATTCTCTCCATCTAAAATATCCTTACTGTATATTATGTGAACATCATCTGTAAAACTAATTGCTTGCTTTTGGTAAGAAGTAAGCATTATTAAAGGGAAATGAGGTTTAATTTGCTTTATTGCTTCAACAATTTTATTTCCATTAAAAGAAACATCCCCCTCCTCTTCCAGTAAGTAATCAGTAACAATTGCGTCTAGATTACTTGCCATTAATTGTTCTACTAATTCCCCTATCGAAGAATTGTTATCCACTTTGATTCTTAATATATCAAATTCGGTCTTGAAAGTTTGATAAAAAGTATTTATCCAACCATTATTTTCGTCTAAATATGCAATTTTATATTTCATTTCCTAGCCTTAAAGGTTATTTTAAAAGTTAAATCCTCATCAATCTTGATAATTGAAATGGACGAGTTATTATACTCTTCGATGATTGATTTTACAATGTAAAGACCCAATCCTGTTCCAATTTTATTTCCTTTATTATCAGTTTTTGATGATTCATTCAAATTGAAAATCTCTTCTGGATTATTTGAATACTTTTTATCCAATCCTTTGCCATTATCAGAAAAAAAGATTTCAATATCTCTGTCCTTTTTCTTCCATTTTATTTCAATTTTTTTCTCCTCCTTATTATGACCATAATGAGCATTAACTGAGTTGGAAAGCAAATTATTGAAAATAGAATCCATATTTACTTCAAACGCTCTAATGATGCACTCTTGGTCATCGAGTTTATATAACTCAATTTTAATATTTCTTTGTTTTAAAGCCTTACTCCAATTAGCTTTAAACTTTTCAAAATATTCAGTAAAGTTTAAATTGATCCTTTCTCGTTTATCAGGTTTTAGAGTATTTAATGAATAATCAAGCCAATGTTTCAACTTAAAATCCTCTTCACTCATTAAATCAATCATATAGAAAGGATTATCATCTTTGTCTAAGGTTGATTCTAATTCTTTTTCATTTAAATGTTTTTTTAACTCGCTTATCAAGAATTTTGTTCTGGGAATTAGTCGTGCTCTTAAGCTTTTAACCTCATGAGCAAAAGATGAAATAATAAGCCCTACACTGGCATAACTCCTTAATAATCTCAATTCTTCATCTTTTTTCTCGTTCTCTCTTTCCAGAATCAAGAAAGCCTCAGCCATATTTTCATATGAGTCTGCTGGTTCAGTTTTAGAATTTTCATTATTCTTTTCACTCTTTCTTTCTTCATCTTTATTTTTTCTTTCTTCCTTCTCTTTTTTTACCCGTTCAGCATCCTCTTTTGCTTTTCTTACCTTCTCTTCTTCACTTTTTCTGTCATTGTGAAGTTTAAAAAGGTTATGCATTATAATGTTACGATCTTTCTCGAAAAGACCAATGATATCAATTAAGATATTTTTAAATAACTCAAACTCATCATTTTCGATAATTCCCTCACGCCCAGATTTGTCTTGAAAATTAGCATTGTGAATTCTTGATATTCTGATGGTTCCAGCTATTTGATTCGGTCTGATTCTAAATCCACCAAGTCTTTGTCCTGTCCCTCCAGGACTTTGAGCCTGTCTTTCTCCTAATCGCAACCAATCATCTCCATTTTCTCCATAAGGTCTGATACGGAAATCGTCTCTAAATATTTTTACACCACCAAACTTTTTAAGCCATGATTTTCTGTTTGCACTATTGATACTTTTATAAGGATATTTTTTTAGATCACCATCATCTTTGTCATCCGAAATCGTATTCTTTAAGAAATAAAATGAAAAATCAAATTTACCAATCCTTTCAAGTAAATCCGTATCTACTTTTTCCGATATCAATTTTTCGATAGGTATCTCTGATTGAATACTTCCTTTTTTAAAATCTTCAAGTTTGAATGGTGAATTTTTCATCATTTCAAACTGAAATACTTCTGCATACCTATTTTCTAAAGCATCTACATCAAGTTCGTTTCGTGTTATTTCAATCTTTAAGATTTTACCTATAGATGTTTCATATGAGGCTTTTAATTTATAATCATAATCATCATAATAGGCTCTTTTGACAGTACCAAACTCTTCGAGATTATTGAGAAGGAAGAGATCAATTTTAAACTCATTTTGTTCCTCAGGAGGAAGAAGCATTTCTAGGTTGCCAAATAGTTTTGTTAATTTTTCTTCACTCCAATCGTCATTTAATTCAGTTATTTCGATAACGGTACCAGATTCAAAGTTTATTTCTTCTATTGTTTCTAGTACTTTTTTGTAGTTTGAAAAACGACCTGCAAATTCTTGTTTTAGGTTAGTACTTTCTTTTGACGTTAAAACTGCCTGAACATCTGCAACGGTTGCCCCAACTTTGTCAAAATCTTTCCAGTCAACAGTCCAGTCAAAACCAATTTTCTCTTGATTCTTAATTAATTCCTCTCCATTTAAATCTAATTGATCTGGTAAAGTAATCATATTCGTAAACATACCAAGTCGATTGAGTGCAAATCGACCAATACCTTTTGCTCCAGTCTTTATTCTTCCTGCTTTTGTGGTGTGCTCGTAAAGTTTGTTGTCAGTTCCAATTGTCATCCATTGGTTTTGAATGATTTTATCATTCATCCCAATGCCATTGTCAATGACATAGATTATACTATTTTCTTTGTCAAACTTTTCCGAAGGAACTTCTTCAGTCGTTGAATTTCCCTTTTTATATTTTAAGTCGAAGATTATGATACAGTTTGATGCATCTGCGTCATAGGTGTTTTTGACAAGTTCAATTATCGCACCTTCTTCAGTCGAGAAATTTTCGAGACCAATTAGTTTTGCAGTCCTTGCCGAAACCTTAAATGGAATTTTAGTTGATATGTTTAATTTTTCATCCATTTATTCGAGGATTAATTCTCTTGGTGAAACTTTAAGGAGATGAGCAATTTCAAAAAGAGTTGATAAGTTTGGTTGTACATCATTAGTACACCATCTTGAAATAGTAGCTGCGTTCTTGCCAAGCTGTTCAGCAAGTCATTTACAACTTAGATTCTTTTCAACTAGTACTACCTTGATTCTATTTATTGCTTTTCGACTCATGTTAATTGCATTTAATGCAAAGATATTGATATTTTAGTAAATCAGTTAGTTTTTTTTCGGCTCGGCAGGGCAAAAGCAAATGTGCTGCATTGTATTGGCTTTGAGCCTTGGGGGCAGTTCTTTTGATTTTGCAGAAGTATCGGTAATTTGTTATTAATTTTCCTATTTGTCAATGTTGGCCGTCTCGTTTTTTAGGGAGAGGCATAACTTACTTATATGTTTACTTCCACCAATCTTAACAATAAAATATCCCTAGTCAAAATTACCACTTTAAACTTATAAAACAAAAAGGGTGCAACCTTTCAGTAGCACCCTCAAAGATTTTAAGGTTATATTACTTGCCTTTTAAGTATTTTTCCAAGAACTGATCTTGCTCCCAAAGCAGATGGAAGATATTCTCCTTTGCCACATAGCCATGAGCCTCTTTGGGTAGTAGCACCATTCGTACTGGTGCGCCTAAGCCCTTTAGGGCTTGGAAGTAGCGCTCGGTTTGGAATGTGAATGTTCCCTGGTTGTTATCGGCATCGCCATGAACGAGTAGGAGCGGGGTTTTCATCTTCTCGGCATTCATGAATGGCGACATGCTGTTGTAAATATTTGGAGCATCCCAGTAGTTACGCTGCTCGCTTTGGAAACCGAATGGGGTTAAAGTACGGTTGTATGCTCCGCTACGGGCAATGCCGCAGGCAAATAGGTTGGAGTGGGTTAACAGGTTTGCTGTCATAAACGCTCCGTAGGAGTGCCCGCCTACGGCCACCTTTGTACGGTCAATATAGCCTAGTTTGTCAACTGCATCAATTGCCGCCTCGGCGTTGGCAACCAGCTGCTCAACAAAGTTGTCGTTGGGCTCGGTTGTTCCTTCGCCAATAATTGGGAATGCTGCATCGTCTAAAACCACATAACCTTTGGTTACCCAGTAAACGAACGAGCCGTAGTATGGGAATGTGAACTCGTTGGGGTTTTGAGCGCTTTGCCCTGCACTATTTTTATCCTTAAACTCCTGTGGGTAAGCCCAAATTAGCAATGGTAGTTTTTCCTTTTTGGTCTTATCGTAACCAACAGGTAAGTAAAGTGTGCCCGATAGTTCAACGCCATCCTTACGTTTGTATTTGATAACCTCCTTATGCACGTCTTTAATGCTTTCGAATGGATTTCTAAAGAATGTGATTTGGGTTAGCTTTCCTTTTGATTTAAGGTTGCGGAAGTAGTAGTTAGGGAATTCGTTTTTAGATTGAATTTGAACTAGCACATCGCCCTTTTTCAAATCTTCGATTGAGAATAGATCTTCCTTTTTATCGGTGTAAGCCGATTGATACAGGCGTTTCTTCTTTAGCGTTTTGAGGTTAAACTCATCGATAAATGGGAATTGACCATCCTTGGTGAAGCCATCTCCAATTAGGTAAGCGTTGTCCTTCTCGATTGCAAGAGTGTAGCGATCAAATTGGTTTTTCTTGGTTTCGAAATTGCCTGGATCAGAGTAAATATCCTGCGAGTTCCTGTCCGATATCATCTTGAGCCCTTCGGCTGGGTTCATTGGGTTGAAAAGGAAGGTACGGGTGCTGCGGGTATCGTACCAGCCATCGTAAACAACGGCAACATTATCGTTACCCCAGATAATCCACTCGCATCGTTGTTGGGTTTTGAATATCGATTTTGGTTCTGCTGCAAATGGAGCATCCCATAGGAAAACCTCATCCCTAAAATCAACCTTTTTCTCCTTGTCACCCTCATCAAGAGCAACGGTGTAGCTTAGCGTAGCGGGTTTATCGCTTCTCCACGACATATCCCTTTTGCCTTTTCGAACCGAGTCGAAACCTTTAGGCATAATCTCAGTAAGCGGAACCTCGTTAACCACCTTAATCTCCTTGCCTGTAATATCGTAAACAACGGCTGTTTGTGGAAATCTGTAGTAAGGAACGATGTACGAGAATGGCTTTTGAATGGTGGTAATCATTACATAGCTGCCATCGGGCGAGATGCTTTCACCAGCGTACATGGCTGCTGATTTGAAAAGTTCGGCTTTGCCAGCAATGGTTACTTTGTAAAGTTCAGATGTTACAAGCGATTCGAAGTTTTGCTCATCGGTTTTGTTTTTAAGCAAATCCTGAAATGTTGCATTCTGCGATTTTGCACCTGTGCTGGTTGATACGATTGGCCCTTTTGGAAGATCTTTCTTTTGATCGATAAGGACAGGTTTGTTTTTAGGTAAAAAGCGAACCAGAAGGGTTTCGTTATCATTAAACCATTTTACAGGATTTCCAAGGTTTGCATTGATAACCCCATCGGTTAGCTTTGTGGCTTGAGCGGTAACAATATCAAGTAGCCAAAGTTCAACACCTTTTTCGGTGGTGTGGGTAAACGCAATCTTTTTCTCGTTGGGCGACCACGAAACGTTGCTTATCCTTGGGTTTTGAGGTAATCCAACTACCTGAATCTCATCTTGTGCTAAGATTTTCCTGATTTTAAGGTTATTGATATAGGTAACGTTGCTCGAAATGTTTGTAATTGGGTTTATTCGTAGCCCTGCTAAGCGCATCTCCTCCTGATTCAAATCGATAAGCGATTTGTAAGTGTTGCGATAGCTGAGCAGCATGAACTCCTTTTTTGTATCCATGTTAACCGATGGCGTTCTTTCGTATTCGGCCAATGCTAGAATCTCCGCCGATGGTTTTTGATAGGTAATGTTTTCCTGTGCCAAACCAGGGAATTGGAGGGCAAGAAATAACATAATTAATGGAATGAAATTTTTCATCGATTACTTTTTTAGTTAGTAGAATTTCTAATAAGACAGATTTGAGAGAAATAAGTTTATTTCCTAATCTTGAAAATTGTGCGATAGTGATAACCAAAAACTGTTAAAGTTGCGGCATTGACGAATAGGTCGGGTCTTCGGAATAATGTCCATGCAATAAACTTCCAGTACTCCCTTCTGCCCCGTTTAATTATACCAACTACGATAACCGATTTGATAAAACCGCTAATTAGCGATAGCTCAAATTTCTTTTGACGCTTATGATGCTGTTGGTGATTTAGCAAGAACATGCGTGCCCTTTTATAGTAAGGTCTTGATGAGTAAATGCTATGTATAATTGATTTGTAGCCTTCCATCAGCTCATCCATATCCATTTTGGGTATGAAGTTTATGGTTAAGTCGGTGGTATTGCCCGTTGCATCGGACAAGATGCGGTTTTCGGCTTCAAGCCGATCGTATAGTTTGGTGTTTTTGGGAGCATTGAGCATGCCAACCAGAGCGGAAACGATTCCGCTTTGCTGTATAAAATCAATTTGACGCTCGAAAACGGTTGGCGAATCGCTGTCGAAACCCACTATAAATCCACCTGTGACCTGAAATCCAGCCATTTGTATTTTTTTAACGCTTTGGAGTAGATCTCTATTCCGGTTTTGAATTTTATTGCAATCCTTTAGCCCTTGCTCATCGGGGGTTTCGATGCCTATGAATGCGGAGAAGAACCCTGCCTCTATCATCATCGTCATCATCTCATCGTCATCGGCAAGGTCGATGGAAGTTTGGGTGTTGAATGTGAATGGGTATTTATGCTCCTTCATCCACTCAATCATTGCAGGGAGTAGGTCGTATTTAATCTGCTTTTTGTTTCCAATGAAATTATCGTCAACAATGGAGACGATACCTCGCCAGTTTTGCTGATAAAGCGCATCGAGTTCAGCAATTACCTGATAGGTATCTTTCATACGAACCTTATGCCCTAGAAGAGAGGTGATTTCGCAGAAGTCGCAGGCGAAAGGGCATCCGCGGGCAACCTGAATATTCATTGCGACGTAGTCCTTCAACGAAAGCAAGCTGAAATCAGGTGTTGGGGTTTGCGTCATGTCAGCATACTCATCGCTCCTGTATATCTTTTGAGGTTTTTTGCCCGATTCAATATCGTTAATGAACATGGGAAGGGTAACCTCTGCTTCGTTAAGCACTAAGTGGTCGATATGCAAATAATGATTGTAGTTCTGAGTAAAGAGTGGACCACCGCCTACAATTTTTACATTATACTTTCTGCACTCATCAATTATTCTGTTTGCCGAATCAGTTTGAACGTACATCCCGCTAATAAATACATAGTCAGCCCATGTTAGATCATCGTGTCTTAACTTGTTTACATTAAGATCTATCAGCTTTTTATTCCAATTCTTAGGTAAAAGTGCTGATACTGTGATTAATCCTAATGGTGGAATGGATGATTTTTTATTTGTAAACCGAAGTGCATGCTTGAAACTCCAAAATGTATCAGGGTTTTCGGGATAGACGAGAAGGATATTCATATTTTTGAAATGCTAACAATAATTATGCTGTTGAAAGGTTTCAAATATAGCATTTTATCATTTTAATCACCCGATTTGGATTAATGATTGTTTGTAAAGGTATTTAAAGCCTCAGAAGAAATTAAGGGAAACGAACTTTTGGTTGTCTAGTCCTTTAACCTGTTGAGGTTATCGTTAAATGCAGGAGTGTTAAAGTAAGGCTTGAATTTTGGGTTGTATTCAATCGCCCCCGTTTCGTAATTAACATAACCCTTGATGAAGTGCTTCGAAAGAGTAAAAACCTCATCATTATTCTCGTTTATGCACGATGGGTGCTCAGTAAGAATTTGTTCAACCTGAATATTATGCTTGTCTAAGCGTTTGAGCTCCGAGTCGTAATGGTTATATACCTCATTCGAAATGCAAATAATAATAATGTATTTTCCGTAGTATTTGCGGATATTGTGCTTGTAGGTTAGGTCAACGCTATCGTCGATGATTTGCTCTACGGTTTTCTCGAATGAATCTACAAACATAAATCCCTCTTCAAAAATCTTTTTTGCCACCTTTTCATCTTTGGTGTAATGAGCAAAGATTTTTGAATCATCATCATTGGCAAAAAGGAATTTCATCACTTTTTCATCGAATAACCTATCGCGTTTTAGGTTACTTTCGTTGCTCAGCTGGCGTAACTTTTCGAGCAGGTTTAGTACATGCTCAGTGTCCCACTCCTTTTCGAGTTTGGTAAGTTTGCCCACCATCGATTCGATAAGATTATTCTTCTTATTCAAATTATAGTGTAGGTAAACGATGTAACCGATTAGTATGGTAACCGCTATGTATTCCATCTGTTTCTGCTAGAAAATGGGATTAACCTTGACTTTTTTAAACTAACAAAAAACAATTTTTTGTGTTCAACTTGTCGGTGAAAAAATCAAACCAAGGTATTAGCTTTTACCCTGAAATACAAATGGTAGTTTATTTACTTGCAAAAAGTAACTTTTTATGATTTGTAAATGAAGTTATCTGAAATTTAATTCAGATAACTTCTCGATGGAGTAATGTATTTTATCTTTTTATATAGATAAGGCTATTACTCATATCCATAATAATTAGGGCTCTTCTCCTCTAAGGCAATAGCCTGAATTGCCCGAAGAGTAATAGCAATAAAAACCTGGTTTGCAACGATGTGTTTCATCACATTGCTGAGCACCACCTGTAATAGGCTTTTGTTCCACTTTGCTTAGGATTCTCACCCCTTTTAAGTCTTTTAAACTTTTCATAGTTATTAATTTTAGGTTATTTAAAAGCCCCGATCATTTAAAGACACTCAGGGTTTGTGTCTACTCATCGCGAGAGATTCGATTAAATACTATTTAGCTATATCGTTGATTCGAGACTAAACGTTGGTGTTTGTATTGATACTAATTCTATTTCCTCTTCAATAATATCATCTATAAAATAAACCAAATCGGCTCTGTTATATTCCCGAGGGAATGACCTTCCATTTATTAAAATTTCAGGGGTGAAATTGATGTTATTCTGTTTGCACCAGAATTTGGTTTTGCTTAAAACCGCAGTATATTTTTGCTCAGTAGGTTCACCCCATTTGAGCAACCAATCTTTAGGTGATAAAATGCCGTAAATATCATGCATGGCCTCTAAACATTTTTCCCTATCTGTTTTGTAGATTTCAATTAGTTTTAATGCTATTTTGGTGTCGATGGAATCGGATTCCTCCTTTACATTAAACCGAATGATGATTTTAATAGATCCATTCTCTATTTTTAATAGTTTTTCAACTAAATCATGAGCTTCTTTACAAAATCCGCATAGAGGATTGGTAATGATTACAATATTAAGAAGTGGAGTTTCTTTGCTGTTGCAAAAAACTATTTCATTAGTATCGCTAATGTTTGTATTAATCTGCTCGGAATTATTGATTAGTGATTTATATATGCTGTAGCTTCGCTTAAATTTAAAATGCTCAATCTTTAATGTATTTAGTTCTTGCTCTTTTTTTAGTATTGGAGAGATAAACTGCCATAATGCAAATGATATCAGAAAGCATGAAGCAGCTGTTAATATGCTATTTAAATCAGGATAAATTTGATTAAACCTAAAATCGCTAAAAAGTAGTGAGATAGCTTGGAGCCAAAGTACTGAAACAACGCTTAGGCAAAGCAAACACCATTTTTTTACGATTCTATACTGATAGTAAATTGAGAATAATGTGAAGGGGATTGCTAAAAGGGTGATTAAAACAATTGAACTATAGTTAGTGTTACTATTTCGTAGTAGAGCCCATGATAGGATTATGGAAACAAAATAGATTATTCCAACATCGCTTAGCTTAAATGAACCAAAAAGATTAGCTCTTTTTGAATTCAATACGGCATCACAGCTTGTTTTTTTATTGTCTTCGGAGCAAAATTTGCTAAGCATTTTTGAGCTAATTCCTAATTCATGATATAATATTAGGATGCATATTGCAAGTCCAACAAGTGATAGTATGAAATGAATTGATGGGAATATAGAGTTTCTATAAATAAAGAAGATTGCCAGTGTTGAGATTACAGCTATTAAAATATTCCTGTTTGTAGAGTTCCTTTTAGGCGTTGAAATATTTTTCTTGTTATCCTCATCAATGATAACAACTAATCCCGGCCAAATATCTAAGAATTCATTTTCAGAAATAGTGCTTTTATTCGTTTCATTATATGATAAATAGAAATTACGGTTAAACTTGTTCACTAAAGCAAAACCGTTTTGTCGATTATCTTTAATGACACTCAAAAAAGAGTTAGGTAAGAGATTTAATGCTTCTGCATTTATTGGAACTTCTAGCGCATAATTTTTAACTGAAAAATGATCAAGTACTCCTGTAATAGCATGTAAGCTAGGAAATGTTGGATGGGATAAGAGTTGAAATTCAAGCTCTTCCTCGTTTATTTTTATTCCGTTATTTTTTAGAAGATTTCTTATTAGATAAACATGAGGATGTTTCATGGAGCAAAGTTTTAAAGCAAAAAGGGTGTGCTGAAATAATAAATTAGAATGTATGTAGTTTAGAATAGCGATTTTGAGGCTAAAAAGAATATTACCAATTAGGCGTATATCTGCCTAAAACCAGAAGGCCTCATGCTAGTAAGCAGTATAGCTAGGGGTACAAAATATCACGAATGAACTTTTAAAACACTCAATTAAACTTAAGCCATTAGAATAACCAAGCTGTTCAATGAGAAACATTTTTTGATCCTTGCCGTTCTTTCTTCTAATGTTTTTTATACGTTATCATAATTATTAAATTTTAGATATTTTACCAATTCCTGTTTATTTTGAATGCAATAGATTTTAATAAATATTAGTATAATATATTGTATAAAAATAAAAAAAAATAATACATGCTATATGGTTTTAGTTCACAATAATAGCATTGTTAAAAAGGAATGAATAATTAGTTGCGAATTAATCGCTTTGTTCATGAAATTGGTTGACCTCATCGATCCCTTCGGAATTTGCTCATTTCCTTGTTTATTAAAGATATATATTAGAGGGTTAATGTTTCTGTGGTAATTTTTATTTTATAGACAAATTCTATATAGATATATTAGAAAAACATCAAGATTGTTTCAATACCGTAAATCAAGGAGTCCTGATTTATGACGTATTTGAGTAAAGGTAAAAGCCCTATTAACCCGAATTATTGACTTCATCGAGCTTCGCTACGCCTACCTGCCTCTAGCCCGGTAGGCAGACTCCTGTTCATAATAATTTTGACGATTAAGGGCTGCCGCAAATTTGGGAGCGTTAGCGCTTCCCGAATTCGGGCAACCCTTTATCGGGATTTTTCGCTTTACGGCTCATTTATAACCCTTACCACGAAACGCTAGTAATAGTTATTAGGAGAATGAATAAGATAATAAGGGTAAATTCTTTGTTAAGGACAGGATTGAATTACAACCGATTGTCTTCTACACCCGAACGTATAGCATTATATCAGCGATATTATGACCTTGCAGCTATAAAACCGATGGGTTAAAGCTAAAATTATGCTAGTTAAGTTGCTCCTTGGTAACGAAGTATTTATAGCTCGGGCTGAATTCAGAGTTTTGAACGATTGTTCCCGTTTCGTAGTTGATGTAGCCCTTAACGAATTGCTTGGAGAGGGTAAATACCTCCTCCTCGTTTTCGTTTATGAATGATGGGATGCCCGATAGAATATGCTCGGGTTGAGTGTTTTGTTTGTTAAGATGTATTAGCTCCTCGTTGAAATGGTTGTATATTTCATTTCCTATGCAAATCACTACAATGTATTTCCCGTAGTACTTCCGAACGTTATGCTTGTAGCTCAGGTCAACAGAGTCGTTATACACCTGCTCTGCAGTTTTCTCGAAGGCTTCAATAAACCTAAAACCCTCTCTCAATATCTTTTTTGCCGTTAACTCGTCCTTGGTGTAGTGAATAAATATTTTTGAGTCATTCTCGTTTGCGAATAGAAATTTTATTACAGGTTCATCGAATAGTCTATTACGGCTAATGGTTGTTGTGCTGTGCAGTAACCGATGTTCTTCGAGCAGCAAAAGTATTTGATTAGTATCCCAATCCTTCTCGATTCTACTAAACTTGTTAACCATCGTCTCAATTAGGCGATCCTTCTTATTCATTTGATAATGAACGTATGCAATGTAGCAAATAAGCAAACTAATGACTATGTACTCCATAATTTAATGATCTCATTGAACCCAAAAACCAAATGTGTTCAGCGGCTTGATTGATTTAAGAAGGCAATTGTTAATCCATTTTCAGGACTCTAAGGTATTCATTTTCTATTTAAAACAGCTGTTTAATCCTTTTTTGATGAAAGCGATTTGTATGGAGAAGTGCCAATCGATTGTTTATTCAGCGAATTTAAGAGGTGTAAATAGAAGAATGAGCGTTATATTATCTTTTTGAGAATCGGTCCATTTCTCTCTTGGCGTCTTTCTCCTTTAGATTTTCTCGCTTATCGTGAGTTTTCTTTCCACGGGCAATGGCAATCTCAAGTTTGGCGTAACCTTTATCGTTGATAAATAGTTTGAGCGCTACGATGGTAAGCCCTTTTTCCTGCGATTGACGTGAGAGTTTCGAAAGTTCTTTTCGATTCAGCAAAAGCTTACGTTCTTGACGTGGGTCATGATTATTATAGGTTCCCCAATCGTATTCGGAGATATTCAGCCCTTTAACCCAAAGCTCTCCGTTAACAAAGTGGCAATAAGCATCCAGAAAATTAGCCTTACCCAACCGAATCGATTTGATTTCGGTACCGGTAAGCACGATTCCAGCAATTAGTTTTTCGATTATTTCGAACTCAAAGGTAGCTCGTTTGTTCCTTATTTGCGGGTTGCTATACATGGGTTAATCAGAATCGTTTAGTTTTCCTTTTTTTTATAAGGCCTGCGCAAAAATAGTTATTTTTACACCAACAGGAATGGGATTAGATATTAATGTGATAATTGGTTGATTGATTTGTTTGTTGATGAGTAGCTGGAAGGTGGAAGTCGGAAGCGAAAAGAAGCAAAGCGAACCAATCAATGTGTTTAATTCTTAACCTTAACTTTTAACCTTAGTTTAATGTCCTCAAAATACGATTTGATAACAATAATTGGGCCCACTGCTAGCGGTAAAACCCAACTGGCAGCTCATGTGGCTAAGATACTGAAGGGTGAGATAATAAGTGGCGATTCACGTCAGGTGTATCGGGGTATGAACCTTGGAACAGGTAAGGATTTAGGTGATTATACCATCGATAATGTGAGTATTCCATATCATCTAATTGATATTGTTGATGCCGGAAGTAAGTACAATGTATATGAGTTTCAGAAAGATTTCTTTAGGGTTTATGACGATATAAAAGCGAGGGAGAAACAACCTATCCTTTGCGGAGGAAGCGGTTTGTATATCGAATCGGTGATAAAAGAATACCGATTGATTGCAGTTCCTGATAATATAGAACTTCGCAATGGCTTTAAGGGTAAAACCGATGAAGAGCTGATAAAGCGGCTATCATCCTATAAAAACCTGCATAACCAAACCGATACCACCAACCGTAAACGGTTGGAAAGGGCTATTGAGATTGAGGAGTACTACTTAAACAATGATGTTGATACGACCCCATTACCCAAAATCAATAACATTATTTTTGGTGTTAGGTATAGCCGGAATAGTGAGAGGAATCGGATTTCGTGCCGATTAAAGCAGCGGCTCAAGGATGGCATGGTTGATGAGGTTAAAGCACTACTCAATTCAGGGGTCAGTGCCGATGATTTGATATACTACGGTTTGGAGTATAAGTTTATTACACAGCATATTTTAGGTCAGATTACCTGGGACGAGATGTTTACCCAGCTAAACAATGCCATTGCGCAGTTTGCAAAACGTCAGATGACATGGTTTCGTAGAATGGAACGCAACGGAATAGATATTAAATGGATTCAGGGGAATTTGCCTATAGCCGAGAAGGTAAATATTGTATTAGAAATGATTAAGTAAATTTCAATAATAGCTGTAAATCTTTTGTCTTATTGATTTTTAAAGTCATTGCAGATGATAAATAATAAACCCCGAAAGTAAAATTCGGGGTTTATCTTGTATCTGAAGTCTGAAATCTAGTATCTAATCTACTTCAGCCACTTATCCAACCATCCAAAGAACTCTCGCTGCCAAATAACAGCATTCTGTGGCTTGGTTACAAAGTGTGTTTCTTTTGGATAGACAAGCAATTTGCTAGGTATGCCTTTCAGCTGTGCCGCGTTGAACGCTTGTAAACTTTCAGTATAAGGAATACGCAAATCCATCTCCCCTGTAATAATCATTATTGGGGTATCCCAGTTTTGAACAAATCTGTGAGGTGAGTTAGCATACGATTTTTGGGCAATGGCATTGTTCTTATCCCAGTATGGTCCGCCTAAATCGTTATTAGGGAAGAAGGTCTCTTCAGTTGCTGCGTAAAAACTCTCAAGGTTAAACATACCGCAATGCGAAATGAAAGCCTTAAATCGTTTTTGATGATGCCCTGCAAGGTAATAAACTGAGTAACCACCATAGCTGGCACCTACGCAACCAAGTTTATCTTTATTTACCCATGATTCTTTGCTTACATCGTCAATTGCGCTGAGGTAATCCTTAATGTTCTGACCGCTATAATCGCCCGAAATCTGTGCATTCCAAGCCTGTCCGAATGATGGAACGCCTCTACGGTTAGGTGCTACAATAACATAACCATTGGCAGCCATAATCTGGAAGTTCCAACGGTAGCTCCAGAATTGGCTAACAGTGCTCTGTGGACCACCTTGGCAGTAAAGAAGGGTTGGATACTTTTTAGTTTTATCGAAGTTCGGAGGAAGAATTACCCATACAAGCATATCCTTTCCATCGGTGGTTTTTACCCAACGCTCCTGAACTTCGCCCATTTTGATATTATCGGTAATATTCTTATTGGTAAATGTTATTTGGGTTTCTGCTCCGGTTGCCTCGTCAACCTTAAAGAATTCAGGAGCCATACTCATGCTCATCTTCTGTCCAATTAAAACTCCATTGCTCTTTTGGCATAGGGTATAGTTGTGAACTCCTTTTGTAATCTGAGCAATTGCTTTTGTCTCAATGTTTATTTTATAAAGCTGCTCAGTTCCCTTCACTCCACTTGCAAAGTAGATGGTTTGATTATCGTCAGCCCAAATGTATTGCTCGACGTTCTGGTCGAACCCTTGGGTTAAGTAAGTTTTTTGATTTGTTTTTAAATCAAGAATGAATAATCGTCTTTGGTCAGCCTCATTTCCTGGTGTGGCCATGCTTGTCCATGCAATGAACTGTCCGTTTGGAGAGTATGATGGATTTCTATCGTAGCCAAGGTTATCAGAGGTAATATCTTCAGTTTTGCCGCTTTCTAAATCATAGACGTATATGTTTGAATTTGTGCTAACCGCGTACTCCTTGCCAATTAGTTTCTTTGAGCAATACACAACTGTTTTCCCATCGGGGCTCCATTGTACCTCAGCAATATCAAAGTCGGTTGCCATAGGTGTGTCCCATTTTTCACCCTCGTTAATATCCTTTGAGTTCAGCAATGCGCCATCCTTTAAATCGGCAATAAAAATATGGCTATATGAGTCGTCCTCCCAGTAGTCGAAGTGGCGATACATCAAATTATCGATGATTCGAACATTCGCTTTATCCATATCAGGATGAATGTCCGCAGTGCTATTTTCAGTTTTTACTGCTTTGGAATAAAGGATTTTAGAGCCATCGGCTGAAATGCTGAATCCGTCAATGTCACCATCGATGCTGCTAATTTGGCGAAGACCAGCCCCATCCGCTTTAACCTCCCAAAGCTGCGAACTTCCGCTCTCTGTAGATAAAAATCTTAGGATTTGCCCATCGGCACTCCAAAGCGGATTTGAATCGGAGCCAACGCCGACGGTTAACTTTTTAGGCTCACCACCATCGGTTGGTATAACGTATAGGTGGGTAGCTCCTTTGTTTTCTTTAAGATTGTAGTATGTAATGGTGTATGCCAATGTCTTTCCATCAGGGGAGAGGCACGGATTATTAACCCGACCATACTTCCACATAATTTCAGGAGTTAGCAATCCCTTCGATATTTCATCTTGTGTTAACGAAACATCGATTTTTAGTGGCTCTTTTTTTATCTCTTTTTCTCCTGTTGAACAGGATGTGCCTGCTATTACTAAAGTCATAGCGATTAGATTGATAAAATTAAATTTTCTTTTCATGGTTTGATTTATTTGAATTAATGCTTTGGGTTTTTCAATTGTAATGTCAGTTCGATTTTTCAACGTATAAAATTACTAATTCTTTGATTGGTTCTATTAGCTGATTTAAACTTTGCTTAGTATTCGGATTATCTCTGTTTATCTGTAAGGCAATCGAAAACTTATATTTTGGGCTATACTGAACAATTGAGCGATAACCGGGGAAGAAGCCAGTATGTCCAAAGAAGGGATCACCTTTATAGGCTGAGATTATTGTTGCATACCCATACTTTTGTCCATCGGGTAGGTCTGTTTCAAAGATTGATGGTGTTACCATTTTTATTACCGATTCAGTAGAGATAACATCTCCCTCATATAGGTGTTTAGCCCAACGGGCTATATCAGTTGCCGTTGAGGCAACGCCACCACCACACCACTCCATTTGAGGGTTGAGTAGTACAATTTCGTTTTCAACCATTTTTTCGGGGAATCCGTATTGGGTAAGGAAACCTGTATAGCCGCTCGCTAAACCTTTAATTTGTCGTTGGTTTGCAGGGACAGTATTTTTTAAATCTTTTTGATTTGATATTAGTGTTCTAAAACTATCGTAGTATTCTTTCCCGGTAATCTTTTCGATGATTGCACCAATGAGAATATAGTTTGAATCGGAGTAATCCCACGATTTCCCTGCAAGGTTTAAGGGTTTTGCATCGAGAATATATTTCATCCTATCGTAAACCGACCATACCATATCGGGGTTTGACTTAATTTCATTCCATACCCCATTGTAAAATTCATAGCGGGGTAACCCGCTTGTATGGGCAAGAAGCATATCAACGTTTAGCTCATTGATATTGGGTATTCTGCTAATCCATTTCTCATCTTTAAGCAGATCGATAACCTTATCGGTCAATTTCAGCCTTTCGGACTGAATGAGCTGAAAAGCAATGGCCGCAACGTAGGTTTTACCTATACTTCCCGAGAGCATCTTGTTGGATTGCTTCATTGGAATAGCTCGTTCAATATCAGCAAAACCTGATGAAAAGGTTAGGCTGTCGCCATTGGTTAGAATTATTGATAGATTTGCACCGGGTGCGTTAATCAACCTAGTTATGCTGTCGAGCTTGAGTTGGATGGCTTTGTTAACGGTATTCTTTCTGTCAGCATGAGAATTGCATGCAATGAAAAGTGTTGTAATCATTGCCAATGCTAATTTTTTAAATGAAAATATTGCCATAGTTTTTTTTGTTTTTTAAGGATAACCTAAAGTGATTAAAAAAATGTATAGTTTTAGAATTTTGAATTGTTTTTGTTTTCGACGTTATAAAATTACAAATGTTTAAACAAAACCATATGAGACAATCGTTATTTCTTCTAATACTAATTATTGGATCGTGTACAAGTAAACATGAATTGGCCTTGAAATCATTCAATAATAATGATTTGGCGAAGGATTTAATAGTCCTATCTGCCGATAGCCTTCAGGGAAGAGCACCCTTTACGGTGGGTGAAACAAGAACAGTTGCTTATCTCGAAAAGCGTATGAAAGAGATTGGCCTTGAACCCGCTTTCGATGGTAAATTTACTCAAGGTGTTCCTATGGTTGAGTTGACTAGCCATATCCCTGATAAATTTATTATTCAAACCCCCAAAGGTGAAATTTCTTTAAAATCGGGCGATGAATATACCGCATGGTGCTCCATTCTTCAAGAGGAGATAAAATTGAATTCCTCCGAAATAGTGTTTGCGGGTTTTGGAATATCTGCACCCGATAAGGGTTGGGATGATTTTAAGGGGATTGATGTAAAGGGTAAAACCATAATCGTTTTGGTGAACGACCCTGATTACTATTCGGGTGACACTACTCTTTTCAATGGAAAAGCCATGACCTATCAGGGGCGGTGGCGATATAAGTTTGAGGAGGCAGAACGTCAAGGTGCAGCTGCCTGCTTTGTGGTTCATGAAGAGGGGAGTGCTGGTTATCCGTGGACAGTTTCGAGTTTGAGGACGAACAAGGCGGATTATAATATTGATGATGACAGGTTGCTTAATCCGAAATGTTTGATTACAGGATGGATTACCAAGGATGCTGCCATCAAACTTTTTTCATCGTGCAATATGGATTATGAAACGATGAAAGGGAAGGCCTCAGTAAAGGGGTTTCATTCTGTTGATATGAATGCAAAGTATAGCATTGGTATAAATAATAAATGGGTGAAATCCATTTCGAGTAACGTTGCAGGTTTTATTAAAGGTAGTGAGCGACCCGATGAGGTTATTGTATTTTGCGCCCATTGGGATCATCTAGGGATTGGCCCAGCAGTAAATGGCGATTCTATATACAGCGGCGCTTCTGATAATGCAGCGGCGATGAGCTGGATGCTATCTATTGCAAAAGCCTTTAAAACAGGCAAAGCACCAAAGCGATCGGTGCTATTCTTCTCTCCAACAGCTGAAGAGGCAGGTTTACTCGGCTCAACCTATTTTGTCGATAACTCACCGTTTGACATGTCGAAAACCGTGGCTTGTATCAATAACGATGTAATACTTTTTCTAGGTAAGTTCAAGGATGTCACCGTAACCGGTTATGGGCATTCGGAGCTAGATAATTATATAGTTGACGAGGCCAAAAAGCAAGGTCGTTACGTGTGCGCTGATCCGAATCCTGAGAACGGCATGTTCTTTCGTTCTGACCAACTCCCCTTTCTGAAAGCAGGCGTTCCGGCAATATTTGCAAAGGGGTATAGCGAACAGGTAGAGCTTGGAAAGGAGAAAACGCAGCAAAAAATAGATGAGTACTGGCGTACAATTTATCATAAGCAATGCGATAATTTTTACCCTGAAACCGATAATCTCGACGGTCTTTGCGAGGATGCAAAACTATTTTATTCTATCGGTAATAGGTTAGCCAATGAATCATCATTCCCTAAATGGAACAAGCAATCAGAGTTTTATGTGAACAGATAGACCAATTGCTCTTTTTGAAAAGAAAAAGTTCAATCAGTTGTTTAAAAAAAACAATATTTTTGCCCAAAATAATCTGAAAAATGAAGATATCAGACTTTTTTCATTCGTTGCATGATTTCTTTAACGAGAAGCGTTTTGTGGTCGTTACTCTATCGGTGATATTTATTCTCTACCTAACCAACTTGTTTTTATCCGATGGGTTTATCGGTGACTCCGATAGCATTTGGCACTATACATTTTCTCATTATGCCGCAAAATACCCACAATTGTTCTTTAATAGTTGGGCAAACCCAGTTTTTACTGCTCTAAGCGCTCCATTTGCTTATTTTGGTTTTAAATCATTGCAGTTCTTTAATGTTCTAATAGCTATCCTCGTAGGGTTGTTCTCCTATCTTGTTGCTAAGGAGCTAAAAATGAAACAACCAATACTTGCCATTATTCTTTGTTGCTTCACACCTGTATTCACCTATACCGTTTTTTCAGGGCTAACGGAGATTTTATTTGCATTCGTTACTGTCGTTACAACCTATCTGATGCTGAAGAACAAGTATTTATTCGCATCGGTTGTGATATCGTTTCTACCATTGATACGAAGCGAGGGGATTTTCCTGATACCTATTTATGCTTTCTTCCTGATTTACAGAAAACAGTATAGAACAATTCTTTTTATGCTTGTTGGTCCAATTGTATATACAGTAATTGGAGGCATTGTTAATCATGACTTTTTATGGTTAATAAATCAAAATCCGTATAGAACCGATGTTGGACTGTATGGTAAGGGATGGTTTTTTCAGTTTATAAAGCGAAGCCCAGGGTATTTCGGTATTCCTAATGAATTATTCTATGTTACAGGTTTAGTAGCAGGGGTTACTTTATACCTTCGCAGCCAGAGGGAATTCTCAAGAGAGTTTTTGTTAGTCATTCTCCCATTCTTTACTTACCTATTTGTACATTCGTTTATGTGGTGGTCGGGTCTTGGGAACTCGCAGGGGAGCAACCGTTATATGGCTGCAATAGTGCCATTGATGGCGATTATGTCAACCCGTGGGTTGACTTTATTCTCGCTCATGTTTGAGATTCTATTTAACAGACCCTGGATTAAAATTGCGGCACTCTATATTGGTGTAATCTCGGTGGTACATATCCCTTTTGCTGTTCAGAATTATCCCATTGGCCTCGATTCATACGACAAGATGGTTTCGCAGGTGGCTGATTGGGTGAAAACGAATGGTTTTGATAACAAGAAGGTATATTTTAAGGACGCAGCATTCTTGAATAGCCTCGGTTTTGACCCTTTCGATAGTTCAAAATACCAAAGCCTTTATCGTCAGAAAACCACATTAAATAGTGAAATAAAGATAGGCTCAACCATCATTTATGATGGGCGTTATTTTCCCATCGATGGCATTGAGTACGATTCGATTGTTCAGAATCATAATTTTGAGCTGCAAAAGGTGTTTGAACCCGACGAGAATTTCAAGGTGTTTGGCAGAGACTATCGCATTGCCATTTTTAAGCGTATTCAGCCCGATAGCGCAATACTCAATCAGAACAGGATGTTAGCCTACGGTTCGAAGGAGGAGTTCAAATCATTGGTAATGTATGATTTCGATCGAAATGCTCATCAGCCCGATTCTGCCCTTCTGTTTTTCGATAATAAAAGCGAAAATAAGTGTATTCGGGTTAATGAGGATAATGAGAGGTTCTTGACGAAAGAGTTCGATTTGTCAACCATCAGCTTCGAGAAACCGTTAGAACTTTTCCTTAAGATAAAAGTTAATCAACAGGATACCTTTAAAATGCCTTTGCTATTTGTTACGGAGGTCCGTAAAAGCGATAAGCAGATATTTTACAACGAAATTAAGCTCGAGCATTCGGATAGCCTGTTGAAAAGTTGGGTTAATTTTGATTATAGGGTAAAATTACCCAACGATATTTCTTTTAAGGGGACGTTGAAGACCTATTTCTTGAACCGTAATAAAGGAAGGTATTTGGTAGATGACTATCAGCTAGGATATTGCTATAAACGATAAAACGAAGAGCGTCCATAGTTTAAATGGACGCTCTTCGTTTTATGGACGTTCTTCTATTTATCTTTTAGCCATTTATCGAGCCATCCCTTAAACTCCCTCTGCCATAGTATTCCGTTTTGAGGCTTTAGCACCCAATGGTTTTCATCGGGGAAGAATAGGAATTTGCTTGGAATCCCTAGCATCTGGGCTGTATTGAAAGCAGCCATCCCTTGGGTATAAGGTATTCTAAAATCTTTACCACCATGGATAACAAGAATTGGAGTATCCCAGTTTCTTGAGAATTTGTGGGGGCTTTGTGCGTAGCTGTGCATTGCAACCTTATTGTTGGTTTCCCAGGGTGCGCCACCATTCTCCCAATTATCAAAAAACATCTCTTCGGTTGTAAGGTATTCCATTTCGGAATTGAAAACACCGCAATGCGCAATGAATGCTTTGAAGCGTTTGTTATGATTGCCTGCTAGCCAGAATATCGTTTGCCCTCCATAGCTTGCTCCAACTGCACCTAGATGCTCTTTATCAACCCATGGCTCTTTGCTAACCTCATCAATTGAGCATAATAGGTCTTTCATCTCTTGTCCTCCATGATCCTTGCTTATCTGATCGGTCCATGCTTGTCCGAAGGTTAAAGTTCCCCTACGGCTAGGGGCAACTACAACGTATCCGTTGGATGCCATAATGGAGAAATTCCACCGATAGCTCCAGAATTGGCTAACTGCGCTTTGAGGGCCCCCTTCACAGTAAAGAAGTGCTGGGTATTTTTTTGTTTTATCGAAGTTAGGAGGAAGGATTACCCAGCAATGAACCAATTTACCATCGGTTGATTTTACCCATCGCTGCTCAACGGTAGGCATTGTTAGCTGGTCAAGAATATCTTTGTTGATAAAAGATATTTCGGTTTCACTGCCATTGCTTGGGTCAATAGAGTATATTTCTGCTGGTTTTGTTATCGTAACCTTATCACCAATAAGTAAATTTCCTGCGATGGACACTGAATGATAATCGTGTTTACCTTGAGTAACAGGCATTATAACTTTAGTTGCAAAATCCATCTTGTAAATCTGATAACTAGCGTTAACTCCAGCAATCATGTACATTAAATTTCCATCGGATGACCACTGAATGCTTGAAACAGAGTGATCAAAATTAGGAGTCATGTAGGTCTTTTGTCCTGTTGCAATATCAAGAACAAATAAACGATCCTTATCCGCCTCGAAACCTGCTCGTTCCATCGATAGCCAAGCCATTTTGCTGCCATCAGGCGAGAAAACAGGCGATTTATCGTAGCCAACCATCCCTTCCGTAAGGTTTTTAACCTCCTTGCTTTCGGTATTGTAAAGGTATATATCGGAATTTGTGCTAAAGGCGTACTCTTTCCCTACTAATTTCTTACATGTATAGGCAATCCCCTTTCCATCTGGGGTCCATGAAATCTCCTCCATGCCACCGAAAGGTTTCATTGGGCTATCGTAGGGCTCGTTGGGCATTACATCCGTTGCGTTTGATACTTTACCATTGGCGAAGTCGGCAACAAAAATATGGCTATATAGCCCATCCTCCCATGAATCCCAATGGCGATACATCAGGTCATCGATCATCGTACCGCTAGCTTTGGGTAAATCAGGGTAAATGTCGGCGGTTGTTTTGTCGATTTTAACCTCGCCGATGAACAGTACTTTATCGCCTTTTGGCGATATCTGAAACCCATTGATATCGGATTCAAAGGATGAAATCTTTTGGCTATTGCTGCCATCGGTGTTGATTGTCCATATCTGCGCAGTTTCTCCTTCGGTTGAAATATAGGCTATTTCATGGTCGTTGACCCATGCAGGGTTAAATTCATGGGCGCTGGTTAAGGTTAGCTGTTTCTTGTTACTGCCATCAGTATCCATAACGAAGAGGTCGGAGTTACTCTTGTTCCTCTCAATGGAGTAGTATGAAATGGTGTAGGCAATGGTAGTACCGTTGGGCGAAATGACTTTTTCACCAAGCCTTCCAAACGACCAAAGCACTTCGGGGGTTAAAACTCCGTTCTCAATTTTTGGTGCTGTTGGGCCAATGGCAATCTCTTTGGGTTGTTCTGGTGAGTTGCATGAGGCGAATGTAACCATTAATACAGCGAGGGATAATCTGTAATTCATAACGATATTAATTTAGTTTATTAGGTTTTTATTGATCAAATGCAAAAGTTTTTGAGAAGTGCTGCTACATTTAAAAAAGTTTTTTATTTACTAGTCAGAATCTTCTAGTAATCGAAGGCCCAATACGGTAATGTCATCGCGTTGGAAAGCATTGCCTCTGAACTGTTCAAAATCCTTGTTGATTTCGATGCCTATTTTCTCCATAGGTTTATCGATATTGGTAAGGAGCGATGCGTGAAAGCGGCTAGCGGTGTATTTTCTTCTATGTTCATTGTTCTGATCGACAATGCCATCGGAGTTTAGGAAAATGGCATCACCAGGGCTTAGGTAGATCCTATTGTTCAGAAATTCGGGGTCAACATCGGGCATTATACCCCCAATGGTTTTACGATTTCCTCTGAGGATTTGAATCTTGTGAATTCCCTTTTGGTAATAGTAGAGCATTCGGTTTGCCCCTGCAAAAGTGATAATGTGCTGATTTGCAATTTTTTGCTCGATCAGACAAATGCATGCATCCATACCATCAAAACTTTCGCTAACATCTTGCCGAAGAGCCTGATTGACGGAGTTGTTTAGTTCGGTAAGTATATCGGCAGGGTTATGAATTTTTCTTTCATTCACAATTTCGCTAAGCATCCTGCTCCCAATCATCGACATAAATGCACCGGGTACACCATGTCCCGTACAATCAACAACGGCTACGAATATTTTTTCACCTTGCTTTGACTTCGATGCTATTCGGGAGGCCCAATAAAAATCGCCTGATACAACATCCTTCGGTTTATAGATAATGAAATGCTCTAAGCGATCTTTGAGGGCACTCAAATCGGGCAGAATAGCTTGCTGTATTGTTTTTGCGTACTCTAGGCTAGCTGCGGTTTGCCGATTCTGCTCATGGAGTTCATCGCGCTGAACCTGCATCTCCTCTTTCTGCTGCATCAGCTCTTCATTCTTTTCAATTATCTCCTCCTGAAATAGGATTAAATCCTTAGTTCGTTCCTTGACAAGAGCCTGTAGTCTTATATTTGAGCCTTTTAGGAGATTGGTTTTTATCGTTACGTATATCCAAATGATACCAGCAAGAATAATCAGGTATAGTAAGAATGAAAAGGGTGTTTTAAACCAAGGTCGTTTAATAAAGAACGAGTATGATGCGATAGGGCTTTCGGTATCAAAAACATTACGAGCTTTTACGATAAATTTATAGTTTCCCGATGGGAGGTTTGTGTATTCTTTCTTCTGATCGGTTGTCCAACCACTCCATTCCTTATCGTAACCTTCAAGCCTATAGCTGTATTTCATTTTTTGGTTCTGCCCGAAGAAAGGGGAGGAGAAATAAATAATAATGGAATTGTCGGAGCTGTTTAGCTTTTGAACCGTATTATTCGTTTGTGAGAAGTTTGTGATCCTAAACCCTGATGGATTACTTGGTAAAAATGAGGCTCTATCGTAAATT
>RPRQ01000045.1 GCA_003818205.1 Bacteroidales bacterium | reverse complement strand
GCTATGCGACTATAGAAAAGCAGCATTGCTGCGAACTATTTGTAGAATAGGCGATTACATTTTAGCTAGAAGCAGCATCGCTGCGACCTATTGATTTTAGATTTTTTTCTCGGTTAATAATGTTTGAATATATATGTTACAATGTTGTTTATCTAAGAGATTTAACGCTAGCATGTCCTGCGGACTATGCTACGCTAAACGACATTGATATATGTTAGTTTGCAAGATGTTATTCGTATTGTTTATCAGTCAATAATTTGAACCTAGCTGTTAAATGAGATCATCTTAAATGCCTCAAATTGATTAAGCCATTCTTCGGCTTCGTAAGGATTTGCAAACCTCCAAAATGCTTCTGCTTTTGGTGTCGTTTTGGCTTCAAAACTATTATTTTTAAAACCATAGGTTTGAGTTATTATGCTGTATTTCTTTAACCATATACGCCTGGTAAGTTTGCTATATAAATTCGCATTCTCTATGGGCTTGGGATAATACATCTTATTACCATCCTCATAAGCAAAGGTCCAAAGTTCATTCGAGGATATTTTACCTGCATGCCAGAGCTTGATAACGGCACTACTTGTTTCTTCATGCCTAAGATGTTTTGTATATTCCCCCGCCGGGTTATGTGTAATTATGAGGTCAAAATCCTGCGAGGGTAGTAATTCCATTATAGTGCGTTCAATCTCATTCTCTACCAATGGATTTTGTTCAGGGTCATCATCAAGATTTCCCATTATCCCTTCTGATTTTAGTATCTTTAGTGTTTCATAAAACTTAGGGGCACGATCTGTATCGTTTCCTCTGCAAAGACAAACAACAAAAGTATTCCATGAAGGATTACTCAATATTGTTCCACCTGCCCATAACGTTTCATCATCGGGGTGAGCAACAATAACAGCAACATTCTTCGATTTTTTCCAATCCATGCTTGTTGATATTGAGAATTTCTATTTAACTAGTGTTATGTTAAGTATTATTACGTTTTTTAACCGACAGGTTAACCCGTCGGTTGTAGCCCTGAATGCTATTACGTCATCGTATGATTAACATAATACTAGTAATATACTTACACTGCTATAATCAATTGTAAGAACCGCTAAAGTACTCTTCAACAAAAGCATGTTGTTCGTTTTGAGTCATCTTATCGGCAGATTTAACTTCAATTTTAATTTTCTCAAATAAATGGTTGTCCTTTAAGGTGTTGAACAGCTCGTTTTTAGCACTTGTTGGTCCGAATAAAACAACTTCATCATAATCTTTGATTACGGTGCTTAACTTCTTGAAGAAAGCTGAAAGAAAACTTTGCTCTTTGCTAAGTTTAAAGCTTTCATCCTTATATGAGTCTTGTTCTTTCTCTTGACCCTTCGATTCCGATTCAATCGTTTTTGTGACCATTGAATCATTTGTTAACTCTATAAGGTGAGCAATTGAATGATCCATCCAAATGCCTAATCGTTTTTTCGTTTTCATTTTATATCTATTTTATTGTTGATGTTTTTACATTTTCAAATGAATC
This sequence comes from Bacteroidales bacterium, assembly GCA_003818205.1. Lineage (GTDB taxonomy): Bacteria > Bacteroidota > Bacteroidia > Bacteroidales > Tenuifilaceae > UBA8529. Next base: position 33,996 of record RPRQ01000045.1, on the reverse strand, counting down.
TGAAATTTTGAACTATGTGAAAACTGTACATATATAATGCTCAATCTAGTCGTCGCATTAGTTTATTATACTTCAACTTTACTTTCTGGCCATTTCCAGTCGCTGATCTCAGGCATATCTACACCATGAGTTGATATGTAATTTTTGTGTTGCAAAATTCTGCTCTGCATGGCTTGTTTTACAGGAATCCCAATTTTTTCAAGTATGGGTACACGATCAATCACATCCATCACCAGATGGAACCGATCAAGATCATTCATCACAACCATATCAAACGGAGTTGTAGTCGTTCCTTCTTCCTTATATCCTCGCACATGGAAATTATAATGATTACTGCGCCTATATGTCATACGGTGAATCAACCATGGATATCCATGGAATGCGAAAATAACAGGTTTGTCCTTTGTGAAAAGAGCATCGAAATCTTTATCAGATAAGCTATGCGGATGTTCACGTGCCGATTGAATAGTCATTAAATCGACTACATTGATAACTCGCACTTTAAGATCAGCAAAATTTTGTCGAAGAATATCTACTGCTGCTAAAACTTCCAGCGTTGGAACATCTCCTGCGCAAGTCATAACAACATCAGGATCAAAACATATATCGTTACTTGCCCATTCCCATATTCCAATTCCTGCAGCACAATGCTTTTCCGCAGCATCAATATTGAGATATTGAAGGGAAGGTTGCTTTCCTGCGATGATAACATTTACATAGTGGCGACTTCTTAAACAATGGTCGGTTACTGAAAGCAGCGTATTGGCATCGGGTGGCAGGTAAACACGGATGATCTCAGCCTTTTTATTTATGACATGGTCAATAAAACCAGGATCCTGATGGCTGAAACCGTTATGATCTTGACGCCAAACATGGGAGGTAAGCAGATAGTTAAGTGATGCAATGGGTTTGCGCCATGGAATGTGTTTTGAAGTTTTTAACCATTTTGCGTGTTGGTTAAACATCGAATCGATAATATGTATAAATGCCTCGTAGCATGAAAACAGTCCATGCCTACCCGTGAGAAGATAGCCCTCTAGCCAACCCTGGCACATATGTTCGCTGAGGACTTCCATAACCCGCCCTTCATGGGCTATATGATCATCATCAGGCAGTATTTTTCCAATAAATACTCGATTTGTTTCTTCAAATAAAGCGTTAAGCCGATTTGATGCCGTTTCATCGGGGCTCATAATTCGGAAATTCCGGTTTTCGGCATTCAACTTTACTACATCTCTTAGGAATTCACCCATTACTCGAGTTGCTTCATTTTCTGTTCTCCCAGGTATTGGGACATTAACTGCATATTGACGAAAATCAGGCATATTGAGATCTTTGAGCAGAGTTCCTCCGTTGGCATGAGGGTTTGCACCCATGCGTTGCGCCCCTTTTGGAGCGAGATCAGATAGTTCAAATCTTAATTTCCCGTTTTCATCAAAAAGTTCATCAGGCTTATAGCTTAGCATCCACTCTTCGAGCATCCTGATATGTTCAGGCTTGGTGGCCAATTCAGCTAAAGGAACCTGATGTGAACGAAACGTACCCTCAACCTGAAAGCCATCAACTATTCTTGGTCCTGTCCAACCCTTCGGTGTGCTTAGTACAATCATTGGCCATTGCGGAGGCTGGGTGAAACCATTTGAGCGTACATCTGACAGAATGGTTTGAATTTCAGCAACTATAATATCCAAGGTTGTTGCCATTTGACGATGCATTTTTATTGGATCATCGCCCTCCACAAAAAACGGTTTATACCCATAACCAACCATTAAGCTGGTTAGCTCATCTTTGCTTATTCGTGCCAGTACTGTTGGATTTGAAATTTTATATCCATTCAGATGTAGAATTGGCAGAACAACACCATCGTGTAATGGGTTTAAAAATTTATTGGAGTGCCAGCTTGTTGCAAGCGCACCTGTTTCAGCCTCACCGTCACCTATAACACAACATGCTATCAAATCAGGATTATCAAAAACAGCACCATAGGCATGTAATAGGGAATAGCCTAATTCACCTCCCTCATGTATCGATCCAGGAGTTTCAGAACCAACATGACTAGATATTCCCCCTGGAAAAGAAAACTGTCTGAATAACTTTTTCATACCAGCTATATCCTGAGTAATATCAGGGTATATCTCACTATAGGTACCTTCAAGATAAGTATTAGCAACCAACCCTGGACCGCCATGTCCTGGTCCTGCAATATAAATTACATTCAAATCATGTCTTTTAATTAATCGATTCAGGTGTACATAAATAAAATTAAGACCCGGTGTGGTACCCCAATGACCGATAAGCCTTGGTTTGATTTGTTTGAGTTTAAGTGGTTGCTTTAAAAGAGGGTTGTCAAGGAGATATATTTGTCCAACAGATAAATAGTTCGTAGCACGCCAATAAGCGTTAATTCTTTCAACTTCAATATCCGAGATTGGAGATGATGTATTCAACCCTGAAATATCCATAGATCAGTATCATTATTCTATTTCACAACCTTTTGTTTTGTGTCTATTGGAAGTATTCCTGCCATTTCTCCAATAATGTTTACCAATTCTGTTCCTGTCGGAATTACTATTTTTGCATTTTTTTCGAGAGATGCTTCAACAGCCTCTAGTTTTCTTAGTAATTGAGCATTTCCAACGAAATATTTATCGGCAGCTTCGTTCACCAGTCTTATGGCCTCGGCTTCACCTTCCGCATGTAATATTTTTGACTGTTTAAAACCTTCAGCCTCTTTAATTTTTGCACGTTTTACACCATCGGCAACTGTTTCTGCCGCTGTAGCATAATCAATGGCCGCAATTTTTTCATTTTCAGCTTTAACCACTTTATTCATGGTTTCCTGAACATCTTTGGGTGGATCAATCTCCTTTAGTTCTGTTCGAACAATTTCGATACCCCAGCTCTGGGTTTCGTTATGCAGCGTTTTATAGAGTTCGGCATTAATTTTTCCTCGTTCGCTATTGGCTGATTTGAGCGTTAGCGTTCCGATAATATTACGAAGCGTGGTGCGGGCGAGGTTTACGATTTGCCATCGGTAGTTATTGACATTGTAGATCGATCCTTTAACGCTTTCCTCATCAGCTTTAACCCTAAAATAAACCTGAGCATCGACGCTAGCATTTAAATTATCGTTGGTAATTATTTCCTGCGGTTCAGCATCCACCATTTGTTCAGTTACATTTACTATAAATATCTTATCGATAACTGGAATTATCCAATGAAACCCTGGATGAGCGAAATTATGATACTTCCCTAACCTTTCAATTAAACCACGTTGGGTTGGTCGTACAATTCTAATTCCGATGAGAAATAGAATTATTACAAAAATGATTAAATACAAATAGTTCATTTCAACTTCCTTTCTTTAATATATAATTGTTATCAAATTACATTCAGATTATAGCAATGAACTCGAATAGTGTTAAGATTCCGACCATGCACTAATCATTAAAGCAATTTATATTGGCTTTAAACTTAGTATTGCAATAGCCCAAATCATTAAAACTAATGCGGCAATTATAAAAAATGAATTTTTTAATACTATTATTTTTTTCATCATTAAATATTTTGTTACCTGTTATTATCATCTTTACAGTTAATAATAAAAACACCCATGATATATTATTTCATAACTTCGTTGAGTTAGCAAACTCGATTTTGTTAATTATACCATGGGTGTCCTAACCAATTAATAACTCTTCAATGATTGAATAAAATTAGTTTATCCAACAGCTGAAAGCATTACACAATTCATAATAAGAGTTACATCATTCACACATTTTTATTTTGATTAAGCAGTAAAAAAACCACGCATTTTTGAGATGCGTGGCGATGTTTTTTATTTAATAAATTCTGCAAACTGAATAATAATATTCATAACTACTCACCATGGAGATCACAGAGTTTTCTTTCAATAATTGTTTCACCAGTCACAGAAAAATAATCTTGAAACAACTTGGCAAGCTGGTTTATGACATGCAATACCAATATATTTTTTTTAATAATCATCTCTGTACTTCTCTATGTTCCCTGCCTGCCTCAGCTCGGCGGGCAGGTCTGTGTTTTTTTATTTTTTATTTCGTCTAATGCTGAATAGTTTAATATTCCAATTTAATATTAAAGATACATCAGTGAAAATAACTCTTTTAAGTCAGGAGATAATATCACTTCAATTCTCCGATTGGCCGCACGTCCTTCAGCGGTATCATTCGTTTTTACAGGATGAAACTGCCCCTTACCTGATGCAGTGATACGATTTGAATCAAATCCATAGTCATTTGTTAAAAGACGTACAATGGAAGTAGCCCTAGCGGTGCTAAGATCCCAATTATCTTCATACTCCTTTGTTTTAATCGCTACATTATCGGTATGACCCTCAATTACAACGTTAATATCCTTGGTGTTTTTAATTACATTGGCAAGCGTTTTAAGTGCCTCTTTGCCCTTTGGGTCAATGGCATCGCTCCCCGATTTGAACAATAATTTTTCTTGGAGCGAAACGTAAACGTTTCCGTCTTTAATGTAAACGCTCAGCTCTTCGGTGGTATAGTTCATCAACGCATCGACTATTGATTTCATGAGTTTAGCCATAACATCATTCTGCGTTTTAATCAGATTATTAAGGTTTTTTAACCGTGATGCTTGTTCGGCAATGGTCATTTTTGAATTGGCTGAAAGTACCTTCAAATCATTCTCAATCATCGCATTTTCATTCTTCAGAGTCGTTTTCTCTGCGTTAAGATTTTTCACATTTAATTGACAATCATTCAGCTGATTCATGGTGCTCCGGTTCTCCTCTTGCAGTTTATCGGCATTTGCTCTTGAGGCTATAAGGTCTTTACTCGGCCCGCACGAAGTGAATATCGAACCCAAAATAATGGATGATAATGCAAGGAAATAAAATGGTTTTTTCATTTTTTGTATTTTTAGTGAAAATTAGCTGCACAAAGTTGAGCGCAACTGACGTAATAATCATTACATAACTTTCGGTAAGAGTTACATTATTCACACTTTTGAACGGTTTGTGAAATTAAAAAAAGCCTCACATCGCTGTAAGGCTCTTAGCAAGAAACGGCCATATATAGCTATGCAAGCTTAACATTTACGGCATTTAACCCTTTTTTTCCTTCCTCAATGTCAAAAGTAACCTCGTCATTCTCTCTAATACTATCTTTTAAGCCTGTTGAATGCACAAAGTATTCCTTTGAGTCTTTTTCGTCTTTAATGAATCCGAATCCTTTCGAATCATTATAAAATTTCACTGTTCCTTTGCTCATGATTTTTAAATTTAATTGATGTTAGTTAAAAGCCTTGCTTTGTTTTGTTAATGTAATTGTTTTTAATTGATGTTTTTTTGTTAAAATATTCTTTAATGAATTTTTGCGAAATTGATTGGTTGCAACGTGTTATTGGTCATTCGACGGAGCGGCATTTTTACAAAATCTTTGGAATCGCTCAACTCATTGTTATCGTTCTCCATGATCAATCGCGCCATTAGGTAGCTTACCGTTGATTCAGCACCCTGGTTTAGGTTTACATGAGTTTCCTCCAAACCGTCGTAGCAACCGCCAGTACATGGATTGTAAACAATTTGATGCAATCGATTTTTCCCCAAGAACCAGTTAAATGCTATCTCTCTCTTCGAGCGATAATCCTCATCCTTAAACACCTCATAGAATTTGCTTAAGGTCATAATAGTATAAGCAACATCAATAGGTTGTTCGCCAAAAGGCTCGCGGACTTCACCCTTACGAAGCCAGTTCTTGTTAGAAATAACTTCGATTCCGTTTTCATTGAATGTTTGCGAAATCAAAAACTTTAAAGATGATTTGGCAATATCTTTATAAGTTACCTCACCGGTTATTAGCCATGCGAATAGCATTGCCTCCGGCAAAATGCTGTTGGCATAGGTGAGATATCCTTCGAACCACTCCCATTCATTGTTGGCTTCATGCACATACATTTGAACTAATCGATCGGCTAGCAATTTAATGAGTGATGTATTTTCGGCAGATTGTTTGGTGCTATTATAGTAATACAACCCTTTTATGGCAAAGGCCATAGCCCTTGTAGAATGGACTTTCCTGATGTGAAAATTTGCTTCCTTAAATATAATATTTGCTTCAACAATGAGCTCATCAGGTAATATGTTTGCCAATGAGATCAAATACCCTAAAGCCCATATAGCCCTTCCATTAGCATCGTCTAAATTGGTATCTTTATTTTGATTGGTGAATTGATTGTCGCTATCGACATAGTTTAGGAAATCACCATCCGATTGCTGACAAAATTTTATAAAGCGGAGGTACTTACTTATGAGGGTAAGGCTTTCCGCATCGCCGGTTAACTTAAAATACATACATATCGCCACCAGTGCTCTAGCATTATCATCTAGGGTATATCCGGTACTGATATCGGGTTGGTTGATTTTTGAAAACTGAATAATACCTGTTTTCGTTGTCATTAACTTCAAATGGTTCAAGTTAATTAACGGCATATTATAGTGTAGTAAAATATTATCGTTAGTAATACTATCGAAAAGCATTGCATGAGCAACTGCTGAATTCTCCCAAGCGGTAGAAACTATTTTCTGCAAAGTATTTGTGCTGATATTCCTTCGCAACGGTTCATCGCTTAGTAAACGAATAACAGCATCGGCAAGTTGTTTAGAGTTTTTGAAATCGAAAAGAATACCTGTATCCGATGTTAAAATTTCGCGTGCATGAGGAATCGGTGTAGAAATAATTGGACAAGCGCAACTCATCGCGTACACAAAAGTTCCGCTAACAGCTTGATTTGGATCGGTTGAAGTGAAAAGATAAATATCGGATAGCTGCAAGTACTCAAGTAATTCGGGCAATGCTAAATAGCTGTTGATAAACTTTACATGATCGTGGAGACCCAGCTGTTTAACTTTTTCCTCAAGCATTTCGCGGTATTCCTCCCCCTCGTTTTTTACAACTTCGGGGTGCGTTTTACCAATAATTAGAAATATTACTTCGGGGCTCTGCTCAACGATTGCGGGTAGTGCCTCCAAGGTTGTTTCGAGGCTTTTTCCAGAGCTGAGAAGACCAAATGTTGAAAGAACCTTTCGATCCTTTAGCCCATATTTTTGTTTTAAAAAATCTTCGCCTGAATGAGGAACCAAATGGGTTCCATGTGCTATCACCGATATTTTATCCCTTGACAATCCATAATCGTTAATTAATGTTTCTGCTGAGCTATTGGTCATTACAATTATTGATTCGCAGGCAGCTACAATATCTTTTACTTTAGCTTTTAACCGTTCATCGGGATTGGGAAGAACGGTATGAAAAACGATTACGATGGGCTTTGAAAGCGCATACAAAAAATGAAGAAATGGTTGTTCTTTACCACGATAAAAGCCAAACTCATGCTGAATTAATACAATTTTAATTTTAGCATTGGCATTTATTCGTTTAGCCAAATCACCATATTCACTATCATTTGTAGTATTTAATGTGTACTCAACTTCCTCAGGGTAATTATAGTTCATAATACCTGATTCCAATGCGCAAACCTTAATCGATAGTGAATTGCTGAATTTATTGTTAAGCGCTTTTGTCAAATCCTGCGAATAGGTTGCTATTCCACATTCTCTCGGAGGGTATGAGGTGATAAATAAAATTTCCGTCAAATCTTTGATTTGACCTTTTTTGGTATCTTTAATACTCTTTATCTGAGAAATTTTTGGAGATACGTAACTATCTCTGCTTAACAATTCTACATATCGCCTTCCATCTTCGAGCTGACTAGGAATAGTTTTATTTTTCATTCTTCGCGGTATGATTTAATAATTCAGATATCAGAGAGGATAAACTCACAGATGCACAAGCTATTCGTTCATCAGCCGCACCATAATAGATATATAGAGTATCGCCAAACAATGCAGTACCTGTTGGGAAAACAACATTATTTACATCACCATTTAATTCCCATTCAAGTTCAGGGAAAAACAGCGGTTTTGGCAATCGGGCAATTACTCTCGCAGGGTTCTCAAGATCGAGTAAAGCCGCAGCACAGGCAGAATAAATAAGGCCCCTTTCTGTCTCTTCAACTCCGTGATAGATTAATAGCCAACCATGTTCTGTTTCAATAGGGGGGCAGCCACTACCTACATAGTTTAGCTCATGCTTATAAATAGGATCGAGCACAATATGCTCATGAAAGTTATTGAAGTATTTTTTCCAGAAATCGTGTGTGAGCTCCTTTATACTTTTTATATAAACGATTTGAATACCTGGCCTAATTCTATGGAAAAATACCAATTTGCCTTTGATTCTTCGAGGGAAGAAAACCACATTCTTATCCCATAAAATCATTTTTTTATCGGGATCGGCTTTTTCATAATAAAAAAGTTGGTTACGATAATAATTCTCATTCACTTTTCCGGAGGACTCGGCAAGGAATACAAATTCAGCATAGGTTATATCAGGGGTTATAATTCCTTGCTTTTCAAAATGTACTAAATCTTTTGAAATGGCTAGTGCTCCCCGAGCGTTTATCCCATCGTATGCGGTATATGTTAAGTAGTATAGATCCTCAATTTTTACAATTCGAGCATCCTCAACCCCTTGCGATTCATAATCAAAATCAGGAACCATAATAGGCTTTTCCCATCTCTCCACAACCGTTAGAGGACCTTCAAGTTTGCAATACCCAATAGTTGAATGATTTCCATTCCTTACAGCCCTGTAAAAAATATGAACGTTTTTCCCCTCGCGAATCACAGCTGGATTGAGTACGCCTTCGTTCTCAAATTCCAAATCGGTTTTTGAAATTATTATGCCTTCTCTTTTAACCTCTATCATGATTTCTTTTTTAGTTTTTTTAGAATTGGTTCAATGCTTAATAATGGAGGCATGGTATCCCCTAATAAAAACCCCCAAGGTTTTAATGATTCAATATTGTCGCAGATGAGCTTTACGATGGCAAGCAATGGTATGGAAAGAAACATACCTGGGATACCCCAAATAACATTACCTACAATTACCACTATTACCGAAAAAAGCGCATTGATCTTCACTTTTGAGGCAACAACTAATGGCACAATTAAATTATTGTCGATTAACTGGACGATATAGTATCCGATCAAAACGTAAATAGAATACCACGCTGATGTTTTGGTTACCAAGGCAACTATCATTGGTAATGCAACCCCAACAATTCCTCCGATATATGGAATAAGATTAAGTAAAGCACCAATGATACCGAGGAGAATGGCATATTCAATACCAAATATCAAAAGAACCACAGTATTGAGTACAGCTACCATTATAAATTCGATAACCAATCCTACAAGATAGTGCTGTATAACCGTTTTGGTTTGGCTAACAATTTTCCTCACCTGATCTTGGTGATTTGTTCCAAAAAGTTTATGAATAAAATCAAGGATTAGGGGTTGATAAAAGAGGATCATAAAAATGTAAACTGGCACCAATAACAATACCAATAAACCACTACCAATACCCGAAAGGGTTTGTCCGATTGCAGCACCGCTTGAGCTGATAAGTTCATTTTTGGTTTTTACAATCCATTCATGAATTTTTACTGGATTTATGTCGAAGGAGCTAGCCGCCCAAGAGATAGCATCGTTGAGTAATATGGTGAATTTATCAACTAGTATAGGCCACGAATCGCTAAAACGGCTTGCCTGAGAAATGAATAGCGCACCAAAGGCTGCAATAACAATAAAAGTTATGGTTAAAGCAATTATAATAGCGATTACCCTGTTAATTCTTATTCGTACAAAGAAATTAACAATTGGGTTTAGTAAAATAGCAATTATTATTGCAAAAATGAGCGGTACAACAATGCTCTTTGCGATGTAAAGCAAGCCAAACAATGCAATTAAACCAATAAATATTATAATGGTTTTTAGGTATGATGGTAGTTTCAGTTCAGTATTAATTGCGTTCATCGGAATGTACCCCTTTTTTCTTGAAGAGTAGTTGTAGAATATATTGACCAAATGTTTTGATCTCGTTGGGATGGTTATTTACAGCACTTGTAACGCCTAGCTGTATAATAAATCCCAAGAGTTTTCGAAATAAATTGCCTGATCCGCCCACAACTATTTTTTTTGAAAGATAGCCTGTGCCTAACCCAATGGCGGCACCTAAAACATTATTGATCAAATTTGGAGAGGTGGCAATATCTTTTAACGAACTCTTCAGTAGGTTAATAGGCTTAAAACTTTCGTAGGTTATGTAGAATTGCTCCTTTAAAAGTTCAGCCTGAAATACTTGTTCAGCCTGCAAAAGCTCAATGGCATTTCTAAGCTCCGATGTGTTGTTAATGCTTTGCATACTCTTTTATTTAAGTACATTTTTGATAATCGCATTACAGATATACCTTTTCAGTTTTTTATGAAATATAAAATGAAAGGCAATCCCCGCAATAACGTAAAAAGCGGAAACCACAAAAAAACCTATATATATTTCGCCAAAGATTTTACCAAGCCAGAAAGCCAGACCCAGATTTAAAAAAATCATGAATGAGGCTATTAGTACGAAAACAACAGAGTGGGGGATGAACGATGATATAACATCGGAACCTTTATCTAACGCTTTTAGCTTAGCTATTTCAATGCTAGTCTTACCATACTCAAGCGACCTCTCAAGCAGCAGTTCAATTAACTTTTTATTCTCTTCCATGGCTTTGACGATATTTTTTTCAGCAGCTTAACGTTTTTGAGGATACCCTAAATTGAATTGCCTATAAATTGGTGCACCGATAATTTTAAAAAATTCAATCCAGGATTACTCAACAATTCAACATATAAGAGGGTTCTGCTAAGTTTTTCGCAGTAGAATCTTTATGTTCAGATAGCTACTTCTTATGCTTATCTTTTATTTTGCCCGAATTTGCACCATTCGGATTATTATGATGCCCTTATGCTTGCCGCTGCCCTTTTTTAGCCAGCGCAACGCATGAAGTGGTTACAGTCAAAGGGCTAAGCACAAGGCTAATGTTATGATAATCATACTATGACGTAATAATATTCAGAGCTATAACCGACGGGTTAACCCGTCGGTTACGTAATAATACATACTTAACATTACACTAGTATAGTAATTGTTTTAATTATTCTCATACTTTGAGTTTGTATTACCTTGCAAAAAAAGGATCAAGTAATCGGTAATCAGATTCAGCTCTTAACATCATGAAATTCCTTTTCAACCTTGGCTTTACCCTTTTCAGCAAAATCGGAAACTTCCTCTTTAACCTCTTCAAATTTTTCTGACATGCTTTCAAGAAATTCATCGAGTTTCTCTTTTATTGTGTCACCGTAGTCCTCACCCTTTCTTGTTATTTTTTTTCGAGTATTCGAACCCTTATCGGGAGCAAATAGTATCCCTAACAATGCACCAGCGGCAACGCCAGCCAGTACGCCTAAAAAAATTTTTCCTGAGCTCATAATTCTTTTTTATTGATAATGATTAATACAACGATTTCAAAGCACTCTTCTTCCCTGAATTACCCTAAGTATTACTGCAATAATTGCAATAACCAGAAGGATGTGTATTATGCTTCCTGCATTATAGCCAACATACCCAATTGCCCAAGCAATAAGAAGGATTACGGCTACGAAATAAAGTAGATTTCCCATGATTTCTTGTTTTTAATATTTGTTTATACCAATATCACTATTAGTAATATAATCAGTAAAATACCACCGATCGAAATGTAAACACCTCCATGCCTGTGATTTTGTTGCTCTGGCTGCACTACTATTTGTTGTGATTTTTTCTTGTTCGATGAATTCAGCTCTGATTTATTCAAATCAATTTTTTCGGTTACCAATGGTTTGGAAGATTTTACTTCAATCCGTTCTATTGGCTTAATTGAAGATAGCGAGGACTCCGAAGTTGTTTTCTGCGCCATCGTTTGGATTGGTAAGAATGTTAGGGTCAAACTAGCTGCCGCTAAACATAAAATAATTTTTTTCATGATAATCAATTTTAAGTATGTTAATTAGTCTGCTTTTCTTTCTTGAATAACACGTTGTATAACCAAAACGAATGCAATTACAAGAAGAACATGTAAGAAACCACCTACATTAAAACCTAAATATCCGATCGCCCAAACCAAAATGAGGATTGCCGCTATTAAATAAAATAGATTTCTCATGATGTTGATTAATTAAAGATTCTCAAATCATTGCAATACTTTTTAATAGGCTTACAAGCTGTTTCCTAAACCTAGAGGTGTCCTTTAGCCTTTTGTTATAAATAACTCAGCTCTAAATCTTATAGGTAATAGAATATTGTGATGTATTTTTAGCATCACAATTATTCTCCACCTCATTATTAAACCTAAAACCTAAAACCTATTGTAGCCTGATACCATACATTTTTATAACGTGGAACTTCCGATGTTCCGTCACCTTTATTGTTTTGAATATCCCAGCCAGCTCTTGCACTAATAACCAGGTTGCTTGGACAAATATCAATTCCAAGTACGAAACCCATAGTATTTCTTCGGATATTGTCATTATCAAAATCCTGATCAATGGATGAATCGCCAAGTTTATCTTTCTGTTTAATAAGGAAAGAGAATTGTGGTCCAGCCACCAACGTAATCGCCTCGCTTGGTTTTAGTTGAAGGAATAGAGGTACATCAATGAAGGTGCTCGTTCTTGTATAGTCATAGTCGATACCCAAAATACTCCCTGTTGCCTTGAAACCCTTTTGAGATAGAAGCATTTCAGGTTGAAACCCTAAAAATTTACCTAAAGGGATTGCGACAAACGCACCTCCTACAAAACCTATCTTGGGGTCTGCTACAAAATCTTCACCCTCTGAATCATACACGTTTGAATAGTTAATACCCGCCTTTATACCTAGCTGAAGTTTTGTTCGTGAATCGGAGTTTTCATCCTGTGCATGACCGATATTAACTCCAAGTATTACAGCTGTAATGATTAATAGTACTTTTTTCATTTTATTATTTTGTTTTAGTGAATTGTTTGACATTTATTTCTTTTCATTTTTTACGGTAAGATTTCTGAATGCATTACCCAGCTCATCCATATCACGATTGAATTCAGCTTTGAATTTATCCCACTTATCCTTCCCTTCCTCCTTAAATCCATCTAGCTTCTTTTTCAGATCGCTATTCTTTTGTTCTAAAACAGCGAGTTCCATTTCGTACTTGCCCTGAATCTCCTTTTTTTCGGAGGCTATTCTTGCTTTGAATTCAGCGATGCTCTTCTCATGCGCTTGAATCTTCTCGTCTGACTCCTTCTTGAATTTTTGATTTTCAGCGTTGAAATCTTGCTGAGCCATAATTAAATCGCTTTTGGCAGATGTTACTTTTTCCTTCGCATCCTGTACCTTGTCCTGAGCGTTTTCTACTTTATTTGCCGATGACTGACAGGAAGTTATAATCGCAACTCCAATAAATACAGAAATGGCTAGGGTTGAAATCGTTTTTTTCATTTTTTTGTGTTTAAATGCGTATAAAAAACTGTTATATAAGAAAAGAGATGATTAAAGCGCTACAATAATATTGAGCAATTCTTGTTTAGTTTTGCCAAGTTTGATTCTAAGCTCTTCAAACATCTCTTCCCTTTTGCCTTCTTCAAACTTTAAATCGTTGTCGGTTAAAAAGATAAATCGTTCTTTAAGTCTATTTTTCTTTTCGCGCCATGTTTCATTTAATTCAATCGTTTTCATTTTTCGGTAATTCAATAATAAATTTCTATAGTGCAAAGGTGTGCTTCTAAGAGAGTTTAAGTGTTACACAACTTTTGAAATAAGTTACATCATTCACACCTTATGCCGAACAATTGGAGAATAGCATCAATTGAAGGGTTCGAATAGAACGATTGATTTATGAATTGAGAGATATGCAGCTCAGCTATCGATGGCGATTTCTACCTTGATGACCTTGACGTTGCCAGTAACCTGATTTCCAATAACGTCCTTTTGGAGATGTTTGCCAATACCCTACTACATAAGTATGATTTGGTCTTGGTTGTACCCAATAACCATTCCGTTTAACATAGGTGTGCGATTGATTACTCCAATACCAATCACCATCAATCCAAATATGCAAACTACTAGGCTGCTGTGGTCTAGAATATTCAACATAAGCTGGTTCTGTTGCTATATAACCACCAATACAGCTATTGAAGAGTAAACCAATTCCTACTAAACTAGCTAAATAAATAGCTCTTTTCATGTGTTTGTTTATAATCGTAGAAACGCTAATCGCTGCTGCATTCTTTAACGATTTCGATTCGATTTCATCATGAATGCCATTCTGTAATACCTCTTTTGTTTTCATCTTTTCAATTATTTAAAATACGTTATGAATTTTCAATAAGCAAAGGTGAGCCCTTATGCTCCAGAAAGTGTTACATAATTTGAGAAATGGATTACATCATTCACACATTTAGGGTATAGTGTGGTAGAGCGGATAAATGGTTTTTTGCAAGATTTAGCGATAAACAACCGTGGTCGGCTTACCAAACTCAAAGTCACGAAATCCAATATCCGTTGATCTGAAAGAGTTAGGTTTGAAGATATCGTATCCCTTGCCGGGAATTACCGGATAGAACGAAATTGATATTTGAAATGTATTGAAGATCATGTTTTCATTCTTTATTAAAACGCCAAAACCTAGCAATGAGTAAGGTTTGCTATTTTTAAACCCCGATACATCATCGCCAATAATTCCAAGTGAATAGTTAAAAAAGAAACCGAAACGGAATCCTATTAAATCCCAAGGGGCGTAGGTTTGTGTTTGCAGCGTAATTAAAAAGCGGTTGGTTCCCGATAATTCTTTGCTATTAAACCCATCCAAACCATAGCCATCATTCAGCGTAATGCTATCGTACGAGAACCGATTTATGCCAATGGTTACCTGAGGTTTAACGAACTGCCTGAATTTCCATTTACCTACTTCGTATAACCCTGTAAAATAGTTTATACCCTCTGTAAATACACCCTGCTCAGGGCTAGAGCCATTAAAGAATGTTCCATACTCGAAGTTGGAGCTTAGGTATCCCCAATCAAAATAATTTCCGAATGAATACTGTAAGCCTAAATATAGCCGTTTAGCATTATTCCTTTCCTGATAGCCGCCCGTTAAACCATAAATTTTGCCAATGGGTACATCCTCAATTCTGCCGAATTTAAAGATATACCTATCCTGCGCATACTTTCGGGTAGAAATACCTATACCCGCTAAATAAAGATTTTCGCTAGAATATATATGTAACGGATCGCTAAATTCAGATGGTTTTTCATAGTAACGGATACGCAAAAACCGTAAAGCAAAAATCAGATTGGTTGATAGATTTTCTTCCGTATTGTCTCGGAAAACCTTTACGGCCTTACCTACCCAAAAATCTTGAGTGCCAAATTTTATTTTTATTGGAGCATTAATCAGGTTAATATCCTTCAAGGAATCGTGTTTATATTCTGAAAAGATCGATGCGCCTGCAGCCCACTTAGCTAGAGGTGAAAAGAATGGGCGGTCAACGGATACGCTCCGTTTGAAATTTCTATATCCGTCAAGCTCATAGCGCAACGTTGAGTTTACATGCGAGTTCCGAATATTCGGAATATGATAGTTTGTATTTAATGAGCTAATATTGGAAGTGAAATCCCTTGAATATGCGCTTTGCAAGGAATGTCCAGTTCCCAAAAAATTATTATCGGTTAAATCGATACTTGAGCTTGATGTCGAGATTGAACCTTTCGGGATTATGCTCCAAACATCCAGCTCACGGATAAAAATATCTACCGAGTCGTTTGTCTTTCCTGCGAATGCAACGTAGAAGGATACCTCATGCACATACATCTGCTTACGTATTAAACGCTCCGACTCCTTTACAAAAAGCGAATTAAAGGGTTGATTTTTATGGATAAGCATTAGGTTAACTATCGTAATATGCTTTGTTTTGATATGTAGCCTATTCCCTGCATTGTAAAATATATTATTTCTTGTTACAGACGTGTCATCAACTGAATATCCGAATGGATCTAACGTAGTTATGTTGATGTTTCGGATTATTTTCCCTTCAAAAGCAGCATAAGGCTTCTGTATTAGATTATTATATAATTTTTTTTTTATTTTCTTTTTGGCTGAACCGGTCGGAACGGGTTTAAAAAAAATGCTGAATACCAGTTTGGTAAACTTGCGTCGTTTTGAGTAGTTTTCTATCTCCTTATATACCTTAGTTGAGTCTTTTTTTACAGGCGTTTGTTGTGCAATAGAAAGCTCAACTGTAAAAATCGAGAGAAAAAGAAGTATTGCTATCGCTTTGAGGTGCATTGGGGTTAACCATTTTGGTATGTGTATATCAAGAATTTATTTCTTCTTAGCATCTTTTATCCCTTGTTCTTTAAGTCTTTTTTCTTCGTCATTCTCCTTCTTTTTTTGAACGGCTTTCTCTTTTCTTTTGAAATAACCTTTCAATAGAAAGTTCTCCTTGGCGGCATTCATATTCTCGTTTAACCCTTGGCTGCTATTCTTAAGATTTACAATGGTTTGATTTATATTCTCAGCAATGGTTGAATCTTGAATTAGCCTTCCAAGCGTACCATTTCCGCTATTCACTTTAACCATAATTTCGGCTAGCTGCTCGGAGACAATTGCCGCATTATCGGCGGTTACCTGTAAACTCTCCATGATTGCATCGGGCTCAACAGGCTCTTTTGATGTAAGCTGTTGTCCATCTTTTGCTAAACGTGCATCAGCACTACCCTGAGAAATTATTAGTATTCGGTCGCCGATTATTCCCGATGAGCCTATCGCTACTTCGCAATCAACTTTTATGAATTGCTGAACATTCTTTTCAACAATCATATTAACCAAAACCGTTGAATCGTTAATTATTTTAATATTATCAACTGTACCTACATTGATTCCTGCAAACCGAATATTGCTTCCAACTTCTAACCCGCTTACATTACTAAAAGTTGTAGAGATATTAAATACTGGGTTAAATAAATTTTTTTGTTTCCCTATTATGAAAATAGCAACAAAAAAAAGCATAAACCCTCCTGCAATGAATATCCCTAAACGGACTTTGAATTTTTGTGATTGCGTATCCATCTTTTTATTTTTTTAGTCCTTATCAAGTTTTATTTAAAAAATGATTTGATTAACTCATCGGTCGATTTTTCAAAAGCTTCGAGGCTTCCTTCCTTGTAAACCTCTCCATCTTTTAGCATTACAACACGATTTGCTGTAGTTCGAGCACATTCAATATCATGCGTGATAATGATGGATGATGTTTTATATTTTTTTTGAACTTCATTGATCAATGAACTTATTTCATCCGATGTAACCGGGTCAAGCCCTGTTGTTGGTTCATCGTATAGCATTATTAGTGGATCAACAATAATTGTTCGGGCTAAGCTGATTCGCTTACGCATACCACCCGATAGCTGCGAAGGCATTTTATTCAGGGCATCCGATAGCCCAACATTCTCCAAAACCTCTTTAACCTTTTCGTTAATTTCATTTTGAGTAAGATTTTTTTTTATTCTTCGCAATGGAAACTCCAAATTTTGTTTCACGGTCATAGAGTCATATAATGCGCCGCTCTGAAAAAGAAAACCGATTTTTTTTCGCATCTCCCTTAAACCTCTATTGTTTAATGTATTCACATCTTCCCCAAGCACGTTTATTATACCAGCATCAGGATTTAATAAACGAACAATACTTTTTATCAAAACTGATTTTCCGGAACCCGATTTTCCTAAAACCACTAGATTTTCACCTTCATGCAGTTTTATCGATATATCCTTTAATACTTCCTGATTACCAAATCCCTTTCTTAGGTTATTTATTTCAATAACCTGTTTGCCGGTTTTTGTATCTGGAGAACTCGTAAATGCGGTTTCATTTTTATTCATCATCTGATTTTTTAAAGTGTAACTATTCACCACGGAGAAACGCCTGCCGGTAGGCAGGGAGGGCACAGAGTTTCACAACTTGTCCCGATTTATCGGGAGAGAAAATATTTATGTTTTTCGTGTTAGTGATTCTTTTGCATTTTGATTCTCAGTCGTTTTTTAATAATTGCCTCTCCCGATAAATCGGGACAAGTTGTGGTTCTCCGTGCTCTCTCTCGATACATCGGGACGGGCTGTGTCTCAGTGTTTTTTTTGTTCAATTCGATTACTGCTGAATAGTTACTTTAAAGTAAATCTGTAATTTGTACAGCAATCAAATCCACAATAATTACAAGCAATGAGGATAAAACAACCGCCGAGTTAGCTGCAATACCTACACTCTCGGTTCCACGCCCAGCGGTATAACCCTTATAGCATCCAACCAAACCGATTACCGCTCCGAAAAAGAACGATTTAATAAAAGCGGGTATGAAATCAACAAAGTCGATATGGTTGAAAGCCTGAGAGAAGAATAGGGTGAATGTTACATCACCTTTAATATTTGCGCCAGCCCAACTGCCTAAAATACCGAGTGCATCGGCATATAAAACCAGCAATGGTATCATGAGCGTAGCCGCTAGCACCCTTGTTACCACTAAAAATCGAATCGGATTGGTTGATGATACCTCCATGGCGTCGATCTGTTCGGTAACCTTCATTGAACCCAATTCAGCACCCATGCCTGAACCTATTTTACCCGCACAAATTAATGCTGTAATAACAGGTCCCATTTCCCTAATTAGCGAAACGGCAACCATTCCTGGAAGCATTGTTACTGCTCCGAAATCGACTAGAACCGGGCGCGATTGAATGGTTAGCACCAAACCCATTATTGTTCCTGTTACTGAAATAAGAGGTAAAGTTTTATACCCTATATGAAAACATTGACGAAAAAACTCTTTGAATTCAAAATCACGGCTAAACGTTTCTTTTATTATTTTTGAAAAAAAAATAAAGAAATTGGCTATCTCAACTAAGAAACCATTTACATATCTAGTCTTTTCAATTGTTTTCTCGCTTAACTTGATAGTCCCATTCCTTACTTTCTGAATATTCGGGAATACCTTGATCGTTGAGTTAAGAATTTTCATCCGAATGAAAATTTAAGTTTCTTGAGCTACTAATCGATTATCATGAAATTACAATGCTGAAAATTATTGTAGAGCTATAGTTTACCTTAAAGTACATGCTTTAAATCAAAAAGTCACTATTTAACGATTATCGATAAATAATAACTTTTATAATATAGCAGAAAGTTAAAGCCCTTCGATAATCTTGTGTAGTTCTTCCTTTGTTTTACCCAGTTTGATTTGAAGTTTACCAAACATCTCTTCCTTTTTGCCTTCTACTAGCAACAGATCATCGTCTGTCAGTATAGCAAATTTCTGTTTGAGCTTGCCTTTTTGCTCATTCCAGTTCCCTTTCATTTCAGTTGTGTTCATCTTCTTGCGTTTTGAATTGTGTTCCGAATTATTTCGGATTCACATTACAAAGGTGATCCGAATATCTGCAAATCGTGTTATACAATTAAACATAAGAGTTACATCATTCACACTTTTAGCGAATTGGAACGAATAGTTTAATAAATATGAAGATGAAAAGGATGAATGTCTAGCCGTTTGTTTTAGGCATGATCACTAAAAGTATCAGTCATTAGACATTATATAAAGTCTAATAAAAAGAGGAAATTATTATCTCCCCCTGAATATCACCACCATTAGGGAAAAAGCTAGACTCTTTCAAAAATAACATTTATAAATAACTCGCAGAAATCCAGCTTGCTTGATTTATAATCAAATCCTTTTATCACGTATAGTGATAACAATACCACCAACAATTAAAATTCCTCCGATAATGGGAGGCCAATTAATATGATGTTCTTTTTTTTTGATTATTTGTATAGAACCCATGTCAACAACTTTATCGGTTTTGAAATAGCTGAACCCTGAATACCCTAAGGTAAGCAGACCGACTAGAATAATAATTAGACCTAACGTTTTTGTTTTCATTGCATCGTATGTAAAAATTAACAATTGTCTTAATGCTTAGTGTAATGTTAATTATTACGTTTTTATTCAATAATTGGTATAATACCTCGCAGCACTGCTCCGGGGTAGTTCATTTTTAACCGATGGGTTAACCCATCGGTTAAAGCTCTGAATACTATTACGTACATCATAGTATGATTAACATAACACTAGTTCAGAGATTTGAAAATAAGATACATTTCAGCATCAGATTTTCCGAGTTTAACCCCAAGCCTTTCAATCATTTCTCGTTTTCGACCTGCTTCAAAATACAGGTCGGTGTCAGATAGGTCGCTATATCGAAGTAAAAGTTTCTCCTTTTGATCTATCCAAATCTGGTCATTGCGCGAAGGCTTTACGTATTTATTCATTTCTTTACATTATTGTAACATCAGTTCGATGTAATAAATAATTTAAATGTCATATTATCAGTATTTTACTTTTTGTGTTAAAATGGAACCTCGGCGTAGCCAATGATGCCTGCCTGCCGGTAGGCAGGGCAGACAGGGATGAAGAAAGTTAGAAGTAACCCCATTATTGACTTCGTCGTCCGGCAGTTGCCGGATCGCTCCAGTTCCATTATTCCAGTCTTCCAAAAACATAATATTTGTATTAAAGCACTAATAAATAATGATATAATAAGCATTCTTATATCGAACTCACGTTATTGTAATAGTAAGGACAAATATAAGCCAATAGGAAAGCTCAATTATTACACAACTATTAGAAAAGATTACATTATTCACACATTGCCGAGTGCGCTACGTCTTTTATGCTTCATGTTTTTGAAGTGCGATGGGGTAAGGCCGGTCATCTTCTTAAATTGGTTCGATAGATGCGCTACGCTGCTGTAGTGGAGTTTATAGGCAATTTCGGTAAGGTTGAGCTCATCGTAAATAATCAGCTCTTTCACCTTTTCTATTTTATGGCTTAGGTAAAATTGCTCAATGGTAATCCCTTTTACTTCGGAGAAAAGATTAGCAAGGTAGGTGTAGTTATGGTTGAGCTTTTCGCCAAGGTAGTCGGAGAGATTTACTTTAATTTGCTCGTCAGTATAATGGACCAGTTCAATAATAGTTGTTTTTACCCTTTCAACCAGTATGCTTTTTTTATCATCAATCAGTTCTAGTCCAGCCTTTTTGAGCGCAATATTCAACTTCACCTTAATATCATCTGAAATATCCTTGGTAACTTCCGCTTCACCCAATTCAACGGAAGTATATTCCAATCCAAGTTTTTGCAACTCCGATTTGACTGCCGTTTTGCAACGAGTGCAAACCATATTTTGGATGTAGATTTTCAATTCAATGACTATCAACCTTAATTTAAGGTAAATGTAAGACAATTTCAAACAGGATTATGTTATGTCTTTTTTATTTTTTTATTAATAGGCATGATTGAAAAACATGTTAAGAAACATGTCTAAAATCTAAAGTGTTTGAATATAAGGTTAATACGATTAACTGTTCGAAAATTTTTTTCTGTTATTTTCTGTTAAATTAATTAAATACAATATTTTTGTTAGTAACTACTATTAACTTAAATTTTAATAACCTATGAAAAAAACACTTTTCTTATTGGTATTTTTCTTATTTGGAGTTACTCTAGTTTACTCCCAAACAAGACAAATTACTGGAACTGTTACTTCTTCTGATGATGGAGTCGGTATTCCTGGAGTTTCAATTGTTGTTAAAGGTACAACAGCTGGAACTTCAACTGATTCTGAAGGAAAGTATAAAATTTCAGTACAAGCAGATGCAACTACATTAGTATTCTCCTTTATTGGGATGAAAGCCCAAGAGGTTGCCATTACAAGTAATGTTATTGACATTGTGATGGAGCCTGAGACAAGAGAATTGGATGAAGTTGTTGTCGTTGGTTATGGAACATCAATCAAGCGTGAGTTAACCGGTTCCATTTCAAAGGTTGAGACTAAAGGCTTATCAGAAATTCCGACATCAGGTTTTGAGTCAGCTATACAAGGTAAAACCTCTGGCGTTTTTATTGAACAGGGAAGCGGAAAACTGGGTGAGTCAATAAAAATGAGAATTAGAGGTTCTTCTTCAATTTCAGCAAACAATCAACCATTATATGTGGTTGACGGTGTTCCTATTACAACTGATAACGTAGGAGCTTCAAGCAATCAACCTACAAGCCCATTGGCTGATTTAACAATGTCTGATGTTGAATCAATGCAGGTTTTAAAAGATGCTTCGGCTGCTGCTATCTATGGGTCAAGAGCTTCGAATGGGGTTGTGATTATTACCACTAAGAGGGGAAAGTCAGGTGAAACTAAATTTAATTTAAACTATTCTACTGGAGTTAGCGAACCTAGTCGATTAATGAAATGGCTTAATGCCGACCAATATATTGAATTGTTCAATGAAGCGATGGATAATGTTACAGTTGATGGTTTGGTATTGGATTGGCTGCCAAAAGATGAACTTTGGGCGGATCAAGGAAAATGGAATGGAATTAAAGAGTACGATGTTGATTGGCAAAAAGAAGCTTTTCAGAAAGGTAAAATTAATAAGTTAACCATTTCAGCAAGCGGTGGTAATGAAAAAACTAAATTCTATGCAGCAATTAACCACGACGATATTGATGGAATTCTAAGAGGAAATGGCATGAAGAAATTTGGTGGAAGGTTGAACCTAGATCAAGTTGCAACTAAGCGGTTTACTTTTGGAATTCAAATGAATCTGAATAGAACAGAGATGGAAAGGGTTGAGAATGATAATGCTTTTGCAACCCCACTTCAACTCGTTGCGCAATCACCTCTAACACCCGTTATCGATCCATTAACAAATGAGTTAAATACCAATACAATTTATTATAATAGTTTAATATCATTAAGGGATTCATATAATAATACAATTGTTTATAGGTCATTAGCTAATGTTTATGGAGCATATAATATTTTGAAGGATCTCACCTTTAGATCAGAATTTGGAACTGATATTTTGGATCAAAGAGAGAAGGGCTTTTTTGGTCGTAAGACTATTGGAGCTGGACCTGCAGGTGAAGCTTCAAATCGTTCGGTTCGTGTAATAAATTATAATTGGGAGAACTATTTTAGCTATTCAAAAACTTTCAATACTCATGATATAAACTTAGTTGCTGGTATGTCTTACCAGGAGTCAAATACTGTTGGTAGCAATGTTGAGGGAAAAGGATTTCCAACCGATGATTTTCAAAATATAGCTAGTGCTGCTGAAGCAACTGCATTTTCTAGTTGGGAGAATGGAAATAACTATCTTTCATATTTTGCTAGAGCAAACTACAAGCTAGCCGAAAAGTATCTTTTTTCATTAAATGGTAGGGTAGATGGTTCTTCGCGATTTGGTGTTGACAATCGATTTGGTTTTTTCCCTGCTGTATCAGCTGGTTGGATTATTTCTAGTGAGCCATTTATGGAGGGAATTAAAAAACAATTAAGTTTTCTTAAATTACGTACAAGCTATGGTTTAACAGGTAATTCTGGTATTCCAGATTATGCTCATCTCGCCTTGTATCAGGGAGTTAATTATGCTGGCAGAAACGGCATAGAACCTACTCAGCTGCAGAGTCGTACACTTGGTTGGGAGAAGACTACTCAATTTGATATTGGTTTAGATTTTGGTCTTTTCAATAATCGTATTACAGCCGAATTAGATTACTATTATAAACATACAACAGACCTGTTACTTTATAAAACCCTACCAGCTTTATCTGGATATGAAGGTGTATGGAGTAACTTTGGTAGTTTAGAGAATAAGGGACTTGAGTTTGCAATAAAGTCTAATAATTTTACTGGAGCCTTTGTTTGGACTACCGATTTTAACATAGCTTTTAATGTTAATAAGGTATTAGATGTTGATGGAGCGGAAATAACACCAAATTCTCTTAACTATGTTATAGAGGGTCAGCCTATAGGTGTATTCAAAATGAAGAAATATGCAGGCGTTGATCCTGATAATGGAGATGCCTTATACTATTTGAACGCAGGAAGCGATGAGACAACAAATGATTACAATTTGGCCGAGATGCAAATTGTTGGTTCTCCAAATCCTGATTTTACTGGTGGTTTATCTAATACACTAAGTTATAAGGGTTTTGATTTTAGTTTCCTTATTAACTTTGTTTCTGGAAATATGATCTATAGGGATGGTGGACGCTATCAATCTGCCAATGCTGACTGGTTCGACAACCAAACTACAGATCAGATGGATAGATGGCAAAAACCAGGTGATATCACAGATGTACCACAAGCAAGACTAGGTAGTTCAAATGGAACAAAAAGTTCTAGCCGCTATTTAAGTGATGGTTCATATTTACGATTAAGAAATATCTCTCTTGGATATACTCTTCCTAATAGTATAGTTAAGAGATTGAAGGTTTCTAGTTTAAGAGCTTATGTCTCGGTATTAAACCTTTTCACTTTGACCAATTATCAAGGTTGGGATCCAGAAGTTAACTTTACAGGAACTGGTAGAACAACCCAGAATTCGAATATTATTCAGGGTCAGGATTTTTATACTGTACCTCAAGCAAGAACTTACTCGGTTGGTATTAATCTTTCATTCTAATTTTAAAACCTGAAAAAAATGAAAAAGATAAAATTTAGATATGGTAAAGGGTTACTTTTAATCTTTTCTATACTAACAATATTTGCATGCACAGAAAAACTTGATATAAAGCCAAAGCAATCCATTGATGCTGAAACTGCGCTGAACTCTCCAGAAAATATTAAATCAACATTAGTTGGAGCGTATTTAGAAGCTCGCAGCACATCTCTTTTTGGTTCTTATTTCAATGAGTATAGTGAACTTTACGCAGCCACTGTTGATTTGAGGTTTATTGGCACATATGTTAGCCACAGAGAACTTGCAACAAAGTTAGCATCAACTACAAATGGTAATGTTGAAGCTACTTGGGTTAATGCTTACCAATTAATAAATAAGTGTAATCTATTACTGCAAGAAAACGTTTTGGCGAAACTTAAAAATGATGACGATAAAGAATTAATTGAAGGAGAGGCAAAATTTCTTAGAGGCTGGGTTCTTTTTGAAATGGTTCGATTATTTGGACAACCCTACAAGAAAGGAGATGCTAACAGCCAAGATGGAGTTCCTCTGTTATTAACTGCAACAAATGATGTTGCGGATGCAATTAAGGTTGCTCGGAGTAGTGTTGGTCAGTGTTATACTCAATTAATTAGTGATTTAACCCGTGCTAAAGCTATTCTCCCTGAAGAAAATGGTGTTTATGCTACATCATTTGCTGCAAGTGCTGTTCTTGCTAGAGTTTATCTTCAAATGGGCGATTTCGTAAATGCTGCGACAGAAGCAAATAATGTTATTCAGAATGGAGGGTTTAGTTTAAACAGTACGCCACTAGAAGCATTTAATAATCGTGAAGTAACAACAGAAGATATTTTTATGTTGCAAAACAATGCTGCATCAAATACTTCTACGTTGTCGGTTATGTATGGTTCGTTGAATGGTGTTGGTCGTGGTGACTATGATATACAGAAAGTTTTCCTTGATCAATTTGATCCTTTGGATCTACGAGGTATGTTTCAAGGTGAACCAGATATGCAATCTAGTTATACAATTACTGATGTCACTAAAATGTATTATTTTGGTGTGGGCGGAATAGCCAACAAAAAAGGAAGAAAAACAGCGAAATGGGGTGATTATTATGCCAATATTCCATTAATTCGACTTGCTGAAATGTACCTAATTCGTGCAGAAGCTAACTTTGAAAGTGGAACTGCTCAAATTGGGCCTAACACACCAACCCAAGATATAAATATTGTACGTACAAGAGCATTAGCGCCTGTTTATTTAGTTAATGTTACTCGTCAACAAATAAGAGATGAGCGATACTTTGAACTTTGCTGGGAAGGTCATCGTTTGCATGACCTGAAACGTTGGCAACTAGATATTGGGACTTACACATACGATGCGGGTAATTTAATTCTACCTATTCCTTTCAGGGAGATGGAGGTAAATGATCTACTCATACAAAATCCATGGTATTTAGGTTTGTAATTAAATAAGTTACCATATATCAGAGAGCGAAAATTGAACAAACCCTCTTGCAAACGTAAAGTTTACAAGAGGGTTCTTTTTTGAATTGGTGCCCAGGACAAGACTCGAACTTGCACAACCTTGCGATCACCAGCCCCTCAAGCTGGCGTGTCTACCAATTTCACCACCTGGGCAAATATTTTTCAGTACTATTATTTGTACTCAACCCTAAACTTACTCAACCCTACGATCACCAGCCCCTCAAGCTGGCGTGTCTTCCAACCTGCCTGCAGGTTTCACCACCTGGGCGATTATTTCAATATGTTTTGAACTAAATTGCTAGTGCCCAAAACAGGACTCGAACCTGCACATCATTGCTGATACTAGTCCCTGAAACTAGCGCGTCTACCAATTCCGCCATTTGGGCGCTTTGAATCCCCATGAATACATTCCCCGCTGTTTGCAACCGGATTAGCGAGCAATAAGGGAAATACTAAATTGGGGATCGAATATTCCTCGCAGTTTGCTGAGAGGAATATTCAATTGCGATTGCAAAAGTAATAAAAATCTGATTTTCTCAAAAATTATGATGGAAAAAGAATTTAAAGAAGACAGAAGTTAGAAGTCGGAAGACCGAAGATAACACTATTTCGAATTACACATCTTCCATCATTCCAATCTTCCATCATTCCAACCTTCCATTCCTTTACCTCTAAAGATTCTCCTTCACATAGTTTGTTAACTTTGTAAAAAGGTGAAAGGTTGTATTGCCACCGTAAATTCCATGATTTTTGTCGGGGTAGAACATCATATCGAACTGCTTATTGGCCTGAACCAGTTTTTCAACCAATTCAATGGAGTTTTGTACATGCACATTATCATCGCCGGTTCCATGAACTACTAACAGTTTGCCTTTTAGCTTCTCAGCATGATTGATGGGGGAGTTATTATCATACCCAAGCGGGTTATCATGGGGTAACCCCATGAATCGTTCGGTATAGACCGAATCGTAATATCGCCAGTTGGTAACCGGGGCAACGGCTATTGCCATTCTGAAAACATCTGCCCCCTTGAATAGGCAAAGCGATGACATGTAGCCCCCGTAGCTCCATCCCCAAATACCTATTCTCGAAGGATCGACGTAGTTTAACGATTGTAAGTACCGTGCAGCCTCAATCTGATCCATCGTTTCGTAGTAGCCCAGCTGACCGTAGGTCATCTTCTTAAAGGCCTCGCCTCTGCCTCCAGTACCTCTTCCATCAATGCATACAACCATATACCCGATGGATGCTAGGTATTGATCCCAGCCAAGATTCCAATTATCCTTTACCGATATTGAGCCGGGTCCGCTATACTGTGTCATCAGAACGGGGTATTTCTTTGTTGGGTCGAAGTTCAACGGCTTTATCATGTACCCATTCAGCTGGACTCCTTCAGATGTTTTAAGGGTGAAGAACTCCTTATCGGGAATATCGTAATTGGATAGAATCGTTTTCAGCTGGCTATTCTCCACAAGTACTCTCATCCGTTTTCCCTTATCGTTATTCAGGGTAATGTAGGTAGGCGTTTTCGTATTCGAGAACGAAAGAATGAAGTATTTATAGGTTTTACTGAACTCAGCGCTATTATCACCCGTATTCGATGAAAGTTTAACAAGTTCAAGGTTGTCAACTTTTAAAGAATAAATAGCACTTCTCAAAGGACTTTCATCGAATGCTTTGAAGAAAACCCTATTCCCCTTTTGGTCGTAGCCATATACCTCTATCACTTCGTTTGTTCCGTTGGTAAGCTGCTTAATCAGCTTGCCATCCATTCCATATAGATAGATTTGATTATAGCCGCTCTTCTCGCTTGTGATGATGAAGCCTTTTCCATCATCAGTAAAGGTTATCAAGTTATCAGTTGGTTCGGGGATATAGTACTTGTTCACCTCGGTGTAAAGCGGCTTTGATTCACCGGTCGAAACATCAGCCAAAAGTATATCCATCTTATTTTGAAGCCTGTTTAATCGGATAACGCTTAGCTGGTTCGAATTATTTAGCCACTGTATGCGAGGGATGTACTGATCGATTTCGGAGCCAACATCCATTTTAGCCAATTTTGATGCTTCAATACTATAAACATGAACCGAAACAACCGAGTTGGTTTCACCCGCTTTGGGGTATTTAAACGTGTAGTTCTCGGGGTAGTGTTTTGGAATAAACCACTATGGATTTCTAATCCATAGTGGTTTATTTTCACTATCGGTACTTTTGAGCCTTGCTTTAATCGGAGAGGCGCAGGTACGATTCCAGCAAAAGGATACCATTGGCAATGGCACCATAACCTTTGCATGGTTCTGTACAGATACCTCCCCATTAGTATAAGGCTCTATTATTCATGTAGACACGTATCAATAATACCATTGAAACTTTTAAAAAAATAATATGATTATCCGCAATTATACCTTGCTTTGCCGTACCAAGTGTCTTCAACGGCAGCAATCATAGGCCGTTCAAACAAGTCTTTGCCAAAATACCTCCGATTGGTTTTGTAGCAAAACTCGTCAAGATAGTTTTGTAAATACACGTCTTTTATTTTGTGATTTACTCCTAAGAAGTTCCTCTTGGCATTGCTAATCATGGTATGCACCCATGGGAGTACTTTTGATGCCTCCTTTGGCGGAACTATCTTTTTGATGTGCTTTGAGCTTATCTCTTTAATCTTGTTAAAATCGTGCCAACCATCGCTCTTAATCACCGATGAGGAGCTGGTCCTCGCAGACACTGTTTTGTTCATCGTTTTTGCCGAGGAGTCAGGGATGACGACCATCTTTACGTATCGGAATGCTGATGTTTTTTTGTTCTTTCGAGGTCGTCCCCGCTTGGGGTCAACTTTAGCCATAACAAGAACTTTGCTTTGCCGTTGACTTCCTCGCCCCCTTTGGGTTAGTTCACCCTTCTCGTCGTCCGTATGCGTTTTGAAAAAGGCATCGTCCAACTCGACGACTCCCTCCAACTCGTAATGGTCAACACGCAAACCCATGACCGATCTGATTTTGTGCATCATCGCCCAAATCGGTTCGTAGTGCTTGCGCCCGAGCTGCCGCTGAACCTCAGCCTCAGAGATACCTTTTTTAGTCATGGTCATCAGGTAAATGGCGTACAACCAATACTGAAAGGGGAGCTTTGATGACTCCATAACCGTCCCGCTTCGTAGCGTTGTCCTGTAACCACATTTACTGCAATCGTGCGAATTATAGGTTTTGTTCCAGTAATGATGCGTATTGCCACACTTCTTGCAAACGACTCCTTTCCGCTCCTTCACCGCTCGAAAATGCCTTATGCAGCTGGCTTCATCAGGATATTTCTTTACAAAATCGATAAAATTCATTTCAAGTGTTTTTGTAAAAAAAAATATTTTGGTACATTAGCGGATATACATATTTAAGATTTCTCCTGAGTTTAATCGCATAAAAAGAATATTGAACCCAATAGAAAATAATGGAATGTTTGCTAAATGGTCACCAGACAGGAATAAGATTGTTTATAGTAAAGGTAGTCAAACATGGAAAAGCACAGAGATTTTCATAATAGATACATTGCTAACCACAGAGGTTCGTTTAACAAACGATAGTAGAGACGATAGAGATCCCTCTTGGTCGCCTACTGGAGAGTTTATTTCTTGGAGCAGTAATGTTCTAATCTACAGAATGAATGTGAATGGAAACAATAAGCTAAAACTTGATTACGGTCAATACCCAAATTTTAGCCCCGATGGTAAGTATATTGTTTACAGCTTTGCCAATAGCGATTTTACCAAAGAAGTACTGTGGAGAATAGATATTGATGGGAAAAACAAAGTTCAGCTAACCTTTTAACCGATTAACCATGAAAAGTTACCTTAAATACCATAAACTTATTGTATTTCTTTTGTTCCTGTTGCTTTCATGTAACCCAGAAGACGACACAAGAAACCCTGCGGATTACGAACTATATATCAGCATTAGCGCCGATAAGTACCCTGCTGTTTCACCGGATGGAAACCTAATAGCCTACTACCATGAATGCTTAGATTACCCTGAGCCAGAGGACTACCCTACAGGATTATACGTAATTGGGATTGATGGCACTAACCGAAAGCTTTTGTTAAAAGGGGGTCATTGGAGCCCCAGCTGGTCGCCTGATGGCCAATGGCTTGTGTTTACCTCTGGCGGAATCATACAGATAATAAACCTTGAAGGGGACAGCGTAAGGACATTTCAGGGAATTAGTGATTTACCTCTATTTTTTCCCGATTGGTCAAAAGACGGTAAATTAATTCTTTTTGGTTCTCCATTAACTGGAGGAGGGGGGTTCACATGTACCCCTGATTTTAAAGAGGTAAAGCAAATTTTTAATTTTTACCATATACTTGCATATCCTGTAAAATGGGCAAAAGAAGATAAACTGATTTGTAGCATGCATTCCAATGAGTGGAATTATGAAGAAATAGTTATTATTGATACAACTCTGACAAATCAGGTAAGATTAACTAATAATAATAAAAGTGATAGAGATCCCACCTTTTCCTCAACGGGGGATTTTATCGCATGGAGTAGCAGCGTTCAAATTTGCCGGATGAATATGGATGGTAGCAATAAGATAAAATTAGATTATGGGCAGTATCCAACTTGGACTCCTGATGGTCAGTATATTATCTATAGTTTTGCCAATAGTGATTTTACCAAAGAGGTACTGTGGAAAATAGATATTAATGGAAAGAATAAAATTCAGCTAACCTACTAATCAAACAATCATGAATACGAGTTTTAAGCCAAATTTATTAACATTAATAATATGCATAATATTACTTGTTTCTTGTGATATTTTGGTAAATGGTCCAACTGACGTTACAAATGCTAGTAACGACCTTACTCCTGCTGTATCGCCAGATGGAAAATTAATAGTTTACAACCATGAATGCTTCGAAAATTCTGAATCAGAATATTATCCAACAGGATTATATACTATGAGTATTGATGGGAACGAGCGAAAGTTGCTTCGCCGAGGATCTTTCCAAAACTTTAGTTTGTCGCCTGACGGTAATCGGCTGGTTTTTTCATTTGGACATACCTTGCAAATAATAAGTATAGGGGGAGATAGCATAAGATTGTTTAATGGTATAAATGATCTCATACTATTCTCACCTGATTGGTCAAAAGACGGCAAATCAATTCTTTTTAATTCGTCATATAGCAATGGAGGATTTTTTATTTGCGATACACTTTTTAAGAGAGTCCGACAACTTTTTAGTAACCAGCAAGTTTTAGGATACAACCCAAAGTGGTTCCCTGATGGAAAGAGAATAGTGTATTCATACAAAGAAATTTATATAATAGACACACTAGGAACTAATGAAATTCGACTTACAAACAATGGAAGAACCAATGAGAATCCAGTATGTTCCCCTGATGGCAACTTTATAGCATGGAGCAGCAACGCGCAAATTTATATTATGAATATTGACGGTACTAACCAACGCAAATTGGACGATGGAGAGTATCCTACTTGGACACCCGACTCCAAATATATCATATATTGTAAAGGGAATAATGAAAGGTTACATTTTAAAACCTTGCTTTGGAAAATAGATATTGATGGAAAAAATAAAATTCAGCTAACCTTTTAACCCGTAAAAACTATGAAAAAAGCAATCTACGCATCATTGGCAATTGCTGTTTGCCTGCTTGCAGCGTACCATGTCTTCATCAACTCCGAAAACAAGAGCACTATAAAAACTCAACAAAGCATCCGAGTTTTAGCCTACCTCAGCAAATCGCTAATCGATGGGAATACCCTCACCACCCAAAGTAAGAACTTGCACTCCGAAAGCATCAGAAATCTTTTTGAGCAACACAATATTAAAGAGTTAAAAGCGGTTTTCAGGAATAGATATAATGAAAATGGGTCATTGAAGTATCTCAGTAAATCACTCGAAAGCGACTCCTTATCAGGTTGGCAAATAATCTCTATGACCGATAGCAGCAAAACGGTTGAACTAATAGCCAAGCTTAACAGTACTAAAGGGGTGTATAATGCCCATGTTGAGAAACCACTACTGCTTAAACCCTGTATTGTTCCAAACGATACCAAGTACAGCTACCAGTGGCATCTGAACTACCCCTCTAACCCCAATGCTGACATCCGGGCGGAGCTAGCATGGAATATCAACCGGGGGAGAAATGATGTGATAATTGCTGTGTGTGATGGTGGCGTAGATTACACGCACGAAGACTTAGACCCAGGGGATAGAAGCCATGTTATTACTGGTTTCGATTTTGGTAGTTGGGACAACGACCCGATGGATAACCTACCCGATAATGATCCCCAAAGCTATGCAGGGCACGGCACCCATGTTGCTGGTATAATTGGAGCTATCGCCAATAATGGCAAACACGTATCGGGCGTTATGTGGAACTGCAAGATAATGCCTGTAAAAATGGTTAGCGGAATTACAATTCCCAGGCCTTTCGGGGGTACCATCCATGATTTCTCAAAAACTGCTTTGCCAACCGATGTGGCAAATGCAATAGACTACGCTGTTAACAATGGAGCACATATTATCAACCTCAGCTACGGTTTTTCTGCCATTGGGTTTCCCATCGATGAGGTATTCCTCAAAGTGCCCTTACTGTATAGCACTATCGCCAGTGCCTACAATCGTAACGTGGTGGTTGTGGCAGCCATGGGTAATGATTACCAAAAAGGTAATCCGACCATCTATCCTGCAGGTTTTACCCATGAGGTAATAGCGGTTGGGAATACCACTCCTAATGTTGAAAGGGCTTTATCCTCAAGCACAGGCAACAATATTGATGTTTCTGCGCCTGGTACAAGCATTTGGTCAACCATTAGAGGAGGCGGCATAGATTATAAATCGGGTACCTCCATGGCAGCACCGGTTGTTTCGGGCGTTGCAGGGTTAATCATCTCGCAAGGGCTCGACCGAGGGTTTAACCTTACCAACGATGATGTGCTGCATATCCTTGAAAGGACTGCTGATGATATTCAAGCAACTGGTATCGGCTGGGATACAGAAACTGGCTACGGTAAAGTGAATGCCTACAGAGCCTTATCTTTATTGAATACCCCCAATGAGCTGTACCACTGGGTTTCCTACGGAGGTACAACAACCAAAACCAACCTAAGTAAGTGGACGTATATTGGTGGTAGTGGCAGGTGGGGACTTGCCTCAGGGATGTACCTAGATGTCGACAGGTATGAGGTTACCAAACACATCAATTTTGATGTTCCATTCTGCTCAATCCCAGCTGTATGGTTAAGGGAACGCGAGAGTACCTGCATTAGCTTTGCAAACCCGAATGATGGTTTCCCTTACGCAATAATTACCAACGTAACCGAAACTGGCTTTGATGTGAGATACTGTACCTACTACGTTCGCTACAACTCTGCCGGTCAGGCAATAAATAAATGGGTTCCCGCATCCCCTTCCTCAACAAAATTAGCCTACACCGCTGTTGGTAAGCCCAATCCTGCAGGAGCGGCAGGACCAATAACAGGACCATCTGAAATCTGCTCTTCCAGTGTTACTTTTACCATTAATAACTTACTTCCTGGATGTTCAGTTGCGTGGGATAAAAGCAGTAATCTTAATCTAACACCCATACCAAATAGCAATCAGGCAAATGTTTCAGCCAACGGAAGCGGTAGCGGTTGGGTAAAGGCAACGATAACCTCCAGCTGTGGGCAGGTACCCGTACAAAAAACGATCTGGGTGGGCACGCGAACACCAGGTCCTATTACCATTGGATTTGATTTTCCGCCGGGTAGGATTACAGCCATCATAAACCCTGTACCCAGCGCTACAACCTACAAATGGTACTTAGATGGAGTACTAAAATATACTACACCTAACGCCAAAGCGGTCTTCCAGAGGCTGCAGGATGACTACGACCATGTTTACTACATCGATGTAGCTACCATAAACGCATGCGGGGTGTCGGATATAAGCCATGCCGAGGTCTCCGCCCCATCTGGT
>RPRQ01000044.1 GCA_003818205.1 Bacteroidales bacterium | reverse complement strand
TGCTAGCAGGTTGCTCTCCAGCAGAGCCTACGTCCTCTTAACCTTACTGACTAAAGTTAATCTCTATTTTCATTAAATTCACCAACTATTTTTGGCATCATTACCTCATTTTTTAGGCTAATTCCAACAAAAAAACATTTTACCAATGAACTTTCGACTATATTTTTTTATTGTATTTTTCTTTGTGTTCATAGAATACCTTAGTGTCTTGGCGGCTTTGCGACTTTGCGTGAGAGTTTTTATTGCTGCTGAATAGTTACTAAACATTAATTATGGCAAGTTTTTATCTTATTAAGACGACCATTTTGTTAGAACCAGAACTTAAAAACCTCAGTGTAAAAACTCATATCGAACTCAGGTTATTTTTAGTCAAACCTCACGCTAGAATCGCTCGTAATCCTTATCATCGTTATCTTTCATGTTTAGCTTTACGCCCTTCGTTTTACTAATAGGAGATTTTGCCGTATTAATTAAAGGCTTCTCTGCTGCTTTACCATTAACCCCTTTGGGCGCAACCACTTTCGCTTCCTTAACTTCTTTCTTCACCTCTTTAAACTCCTTTTTCATATTCTCTTTCACCAAGCCTTTATCCCGAACCGTAGATTTAACGCCTTTTGATGCAGATAAATCAACCTTATTATCGATTTTAAAGTAGGAGGTCAGCTCCTTTAGCTGTTCCGCCTGTGCTGTCATCTGCTGTGCGCTCGACGACATCTCCTCCGAAGCAGCAGCATTCTGCTGAGTAATATCGTTAAGCTGTTGAATGGCATTATTCACCTGCTCAGCCCCTGAACGCTGCTCTTTACTTGCCGATGAGATTTCCTGAATCAGCAAGGTAGTTTTCTCAATCTGAGGGATAATGTTGTTCAAAAGACCCGTTGACTCCTCGGTAATCGTAACGCTATCATTCGAAAGGTTATTAATTTCATCGGCAGCCACCTTGCTGCGTTCAGCAAGCTTACGCACCTCGGCTGCAACAACGGCAAAGCCTCTTCCGTGCTCGCCTGCACGAGCTGCTTCAACGGCTGCATTTAGCGCTAGTATATTCGTTTGAAATGCTATATCGTTTATTATCTTAATCTTATCGGCTATGTACTTAATGGATACCATGCTCTCCTCCGAGGCCTTTTTAACTTTTACAGCGTCCCTTGCTACAATTAGGGCTATACTATCGGTTTGAATAGCGTTTTGGGTATTCTGCTCGATATTGGCAACCATCTGCTCCATGGTTGAAGAAACCTCTTCGGTTGATGATGCAAGCTCAGTTGCTCCCGATGATAGCTGCTGCGCCGTTGAATTAATCTGATGGCTTGCCCCAGCAATACTTCCACTTGCCTGTTGAAGCTCATCTACCAATTGGGTCAAAGTACTCTGCATTGTGCTCAAAGAATCTTGAAGCCTGCCCAGCTCATCGTTACGGTTAACCTCAATGGTTGAAGTTAGATTGCCCCCAGCTATCTGCTTTGCTAGATCAATAGCTTTTAATATGGGTTTAATAAAATTATCGGCTAAGAAGTAAATCAAAAGTGTTAGAAAAAAAATCCCGAACAACGCAACGGTTATCGCTTTCGTTAGGAGATTATTAGCATCGCTTAACGTTTCGCTGCGAGGAACCACCACGCATAAAGCCCAAGGCGTTGCTGTACGACCCACCTGAATAGGCGAAATATAGGTTAATAGCTCTTTGCCAAAGCTTCTTGAGCTAACGCTATTGGTTTTAAAACTACCATTCTTTATAGCTGAAACAATACCCTCATTAACAAAGTCGAAGCTATCCGTAAACTTCTTACCGATACTTTTCTCGTTGCTATAAGCCGATACAAGCCCATTATTTGAAATGAGCACACCAAATCCTGTATTATACAATTTAATGCTACCAATAATCTTCGATAGCCCTTTTAAATCAATATCGATTCCAACTACACCGATTGTTCTACCATTTTCAATTATCGGGATAACAATACTCGTCTCGAAATACTGATCGTTGGCGTTTCCTGTATATGAGTAATAGTATGGCTCGTTGATTACCTCTTTTTGGGATTTTGCAGCAATGGTGTAAAAATCTTCGTTGTACATTGAGGATTTCCCTGGTTCTACCTTAATCCCCCCCCTATCCTTATAGAATGTAATATTGTAACGACCTTCCTCGTCGAAAGGGTAAACAGCCTTGTATTTATTATCATTACCATCCAATGCATCTGCCTCCCACATCGACCACACAGCAAGGAATAGATCATTTTTATTAACCGTTTCCTTTAAAATTTCATTGTAGTATCTTCTATCCCTATTCCCTGCGTTTCGGAGGGAATTAAAGGTGTTAACAAGATTCCTTGCCGACTCAATTGGCTGTTCAAAATACAATTTCACCTGATTAGAAATCTCATGGGATTTACTAGTGCCCATTTCGGTGGCGAATTTGATTGCATTTTTTTGATTCGATAGGGTAATTACCAGTATGGTAATTGCATAAATCAGAAGCGTTGCTCCAAGAATGCTAACCAGCATCTTTGTTTTAAGGCTATTCCTATTCATAACAGTTGTTTTTCAGGTTGATGTTTGCAATTTCAGAGTAAAACGATCCACTATTTATTCAAATCCTAATAAAGAATGATAACATAAATTTAACGTCAGTTCGATATAAGCAAGCATTGTATAATGCATATTTACAGTATATTACAGATTGGTGGCTTTGTTTTAAAGTATTGGAACCGAGTTTGCGCCTACGCTGAAGTTTGTCGTAGGTGTAACGAGTTCGGCGTAGCCAATAATGGAACTGGAGCGAAGCGAAACCTGCCTACCGCCTGCCGGTAGGCAGGTTTCATTCCAATCTATCGTATGTCATAAGATACTGTTAGGCAAATATATAGATAACTACTTAGTTCGAACTCACATATTAATTTATATGATTTTGTTT
Organism: Bacteroidales bacterium; assembly: GCA_003818205.1. GTDB lineage: Bacteria > Bacteroidota > Bacteroidia > Bacteroidales > Tenuifilaceae > UBA8529. Next base: position 33,283 of record RPRQ01000044.1, on the reverse strand, counting down.
TTTAACAAACAGGCAAAAAAGATTATCAAATATGATAATTCCAAATCATGATAAAACTATGACTTATTAATCATTTATAAATCGAAATAATGATGATTTATATCAATACATGACTATTTTATTGCGGAGAGAAAAACATTTAAGAACGCATTATAATTGTAGCAATCTGCCTATCATCTCATCTCATGGTTTTTGTATTTTAATAGATAAATGAATAGGGTGTATTATTGTTGAGTATAAATTTCGGGAGGAAACAAGATTGCTCTCAGGGAAATTGTTTGTACTTTTGAATAAAATAGGAAAAAATTACTTCGATATGAATAGCAAGGAGTTAGCCGAATTAATTTGCCAGAACACTCGGATTATTCTTCCTGAGTTTGGTGCTTTTCTTGTAAAGGATAGCGGTGAAAAGGGGTTTAATCCCTTGAATGTTTCCTTTAGCCCATTCCTTAGGTATAACGATGGAATGCTTGAGGTGAATGTTGCAAAAAAACGAGGAATCAGCAAAGAAGAGGCCGCAAAAGATGTTCATGCATTTGTAGAAACTATTAAGAACGAGCTGCTTGAAAAGGGTTTTTTCGAAGTTGAAGGACTGGGCGAACTAAAACGTGACCAGCGTGGAGGCTTATCGTTCTCTTTATTGCGACCCGAAGAGCAGCAAAAAAACCTTGAAAAGGGAACAGATAAGAGTAATTCTGCAAAAAAAGAACTTCCACCTATAGCAGCACAAACAATTGATAAAAGCGATGTATTGCGAATCGAAGAAAAAACAGCTGAAGAGTCTGCCACCATTAAAAAACCTAAAAAGATAACGGATGAAAAAGCAAAAGTTGAAAAATTAACCACCACAAAAAAAGTAAAAAAAATCCCTGTTGAGGTTAAAACATCTCAACCAGAGCTGATCAAAGATATTATATCGGAATCCACCCTAGAAATTGAATCTGAAAGAAATATAGAAACCCTTCAATCAATCCAAGTATCCACCAATGAGATACAAGTAGAGTCGAAATTGTCTGAAAAGGATACTATTACTCATACGGATGATAAAAGTTCACCAACCCTAGAAATTGAGGATAAACCTAGCGATGTAAACGAACCTTCAAAAAAAAATCGTTTCTCAGGATTATTGTATTCGATTATTGCAATAGGTATAATTATTATCCTATTTTTTGTGATTAGAAACTACTATTTTTCACCTAATATTGAAGGGGTTAACGATATCACATCAGTGAAAGCTGAACAAAAGAGCACAGCCAACGATAAAGTTGAGGCGAATGGCAAGGTTGAAAAGCCTAACGATGAAATTGACAAAGCATTCAACGAGGAGTCAAAAGAGGGTAATCCATCAAAAGAGCAACTTAGAAAAGAGAAGGAGCTGGAGGACGCCATTGCGAATAACCTCATTAAAGATTCCCAAACGAAAATCAACAAAAAGTCAATAAACACAGGGATTAGGTATTATATTATTGCAGGAAGTTTTAAAAACCCCGATTTTGCAGCTAATTATATGAACGAGTTGAAGCAATCGGGCTACAACGCAGCCATTGTAGTTCAGCCATCGGGAATGAATGCAGTAAACATAGGTAGTTATACCTCCCGTGAAGAGGCGAATAGCGCCCTGAAAGGGTTTAAAAGCAAACTCCCAAATCTTTGGATTTTAAAAAAATAGAATTGTTCGGAAAAGCTAATAAAACAGTAAACTACCCAGGCATTGGGGAGATAAGCTACAAAAGGAATTTAAGAGCTCGAAGGCTCTCAATTTCGATAAAAAGTTCATCGGGGGTTAGGGTAACCATTCCCAGCACGCTATCGTTCAAGAGCGCTGAATCGTTCGTACTATCCAAATCGAAATGGATAATTGAAAAGATTGGATACTTTAACAGCAAAGAGACAACGCTGATACAATCGGGTGTTTTTAATACCAGAAATCACACTTTACATTTTATCCCCTCAAGTACCGATAAAATAACCGTTCGGGTTAAAACCCCTTACGTAAACGTTTTCTATCCTTTTAATATGGCGGTTATCAATGAGCATGTGCAGATTGCAGCAAAAAAAGGGATTGAACAGGCCTATAGGGTTGAAGCCAAAGAAATCCTCCCCGAGCGGGTTAACCTATTGGCAAAAAAATTCGGATACAAATACAGTAAAATTGGAATTAAGAAAGCGTCAACCCGATGGGGAAGCTGCTCGGCGAAGAACAATATCAACCTGAGTATCTTTTTAATGAAACTCCCCGATGTGCTCATCGATTATATCATTCTACATGAGCTCTGCCATACCGTTCATAAAAATCATGGCCCTAAGTTTTGGTCTGAGCTCGATAGTATTACAAATGGTAACGCAAAAATGCTTTCTAAAGAGGTGAGGAAGTATAAGGCGGGGGTTTGAGAGAGTTGACAATTCACTGCTGATGATTGACAGGGTGAACGTTTTCAGTTAACAGATCACAATCACATTATCCAACTAGTTTAAAACTTAATGCCCTCCCAAAACAGTATCTCGTTCAAGGGTTTTCTTTTATCCTTATGCCTATCAACCTTGGGGGGTTCGTCAGGGAATCCGAGGGGGATTAAGGCGATAGGGGTTAAATGGGCAGGAAGCTCAAGTAGTAATGAGCATTTCATAGCATCGAATTTACAAACCCAGCAGGTTGCCAAATTGTTATCAGTAGCAGCGAGGGTTATGTGATCGATAGCTATGGCAATATCTATATCGCAGTGGTCTTTCCCATCGGATCTACGCCACGAACGGTTATGGTCGCCACATGCAATAATGATAACAGGGGCAGATTCAATCCAATTCCTAGAGTAGGTTGCAGCGATCATCTTCTTTAAAGGCTCTTCGGTGATTGCGATAAAAATCCATGGTTGATTATTCACCGCCGAGGGTGCAACTCGTGCTGCCTCAATAACCTTCTCAATCAATTCCTTGGAAATCGCCTGATTCTTGAACTTTCTACAGCTGAAACGCCTACAAGCTAATTCTAAAAAAGATTCCATAGATTTTTAGTCTTTGATTGAATGTAATCGTTCGGTTAGCTCAATAATCTGCCTATAAAAATCTTCAGCAATACCATTATAGTATGACTTATCAGTCTTATAGACTTCCTTTTGAGGTCGAGCATTCAATTTTGTAATTATTTCATTCCGTAATCCAAGCGCATCGGCAATAACATCAAAAGTATTCTCCTGATCAAGTACTATAGAAAAAGTAAGTTGAGTATAGCATTCGCTTATAAAATGCTCTACCAAATATTTCACATCTTTTTTAAGATCTCGAATACTCGCCATTGCGTTGATATTTTAATTTCAGTCAAATCACGGGGATAAAACCTTCCGCCTTCGACGGGATTGTTCAACTTACAAATTTCAATTCACTGCGTTTTTGAAATTTGGGTTTCACGAATAAATATAGGTTATTTTAAATATCGTAAAAGCGAACTGGTCTTTTTTTTAAGATGATTTACATCAACTTTTAACCAAAGGCTTATTAATAACCATAAACCCTACCCTCTACTCTATTTATCTTTATTTCCATCACCTTCACATTTTCAACTGCCGGTTTACTGTATGTAAAATCCGATTTGCCAGCATATTTTTCCATAACAAAATTTAGGATCTCAATCTTATCATCAAAATTAGGAATATCAAGCACTTCGCCATGTATCAGTACGCTTCGATACTTCATTGAGTACGAACATGCCACCTTTTCGTTTTGGATACGCATCTCGTAATCGGTGCTAAAAGCAACACAAACCTTCGGATTGTGCTCCCAGGCATCAATCTTTTTTCCTTCGGGTGCGCTATGGATAAACAATCGTCCATCCTTGTAAGCGAAATTGAATGGGATTACATAGGGTAAACCCTCCTTATCAATCATTCCAATATGGCAAACGATTGATCCATTAATTATCTGTTCTACTTCCTTTTGCGAAATCGTGCTACGACTTTTCATATACTTATGGCTATTAAATTTATTACAAAAATCACTTACTTAAGGCTACTAAATATAGAGATAAAATGAAAATTAGCAAATAATGATGCGCAGTGTGGATAAGAAGAGCTATACTTTTTTATCTTTGCATTTCAATTTAAATAAAATAGATATGGGACGCGCGTTTGAATACCGTAAAGCAAGGAAGATGAAACGTTGGGGCAATATGGCCCGCGTATTTACTCGAATTGGAAGAGAGGTTACTATCGCTGTAAAAACGGGTGGCCCAGATCCAGAGAATAATGCACGGTTAAGGCTGCTTATTCAAACCGCACGAACAGAGAATATGCCCAAGGAGAATATCGAAAGGGCGATCAAAAAAGCGACTGATAAAGATCAAAAGGATTATAAGGAGGTGGTTTATGAGGGCTATGCACCTCATGGCATTGCCATTCTTGTTGAAACTGCTACCGACAATCCTACACGAACGGTTGCCAATATCCGAAGTTATTTCACAAAATATAATGGTTCTCTAGGAACCACCGGGATGCTCGATTTCCTTTTTGAACGTAAATGTTCTTTCAAAGTTGAAATGGTTGAGGGATTAAACCTTGAGGATCTTGAACTTGAACTTATCGATTATGGTGTTGAGGAAATTTTCGCCGAAGAGGAGAACTTTATGATTTTTGCGGAGTTCACTAATTTTGGACCTATTCAACGATTTTTGGAAGAAAAGAAGATGAATATTCTTAGCTTCAACTTCGAACGAATCCCTAACGATACTAAACCCCTTACTCCAGAGCAACTAGTTGATGTTGAAAAGCTCATCGAAAAGATTGATGATGATGATGATGTTACCAACGTATTCCATAATATTAAGGCAAGCGAATAGTTTAATGTGTTACTGTGATGCAGTGTTGCAGTAAAATATTTTTTTTTGATTTGAGTTAATTCATCACAGGAATAATTACCTCAATTTTCCCCATTAAGAGTGATTTAAACTGTTCAGCATCCTGACGCTTACCCTCGTACAAACCATAATGTATCGGAATAGCAATTGACGCATTGGTATCTAAAGCTGCATTCGCAGCATCTTCAACGGTGTTCATGGTATAGGTTTGACCGAGAGGAAGTAAAATAATATCGCATCGAATATGCTTCATCTCAGGGATTCGTTCGGTATCACCTGCATGGTAAATGCGGATATGACCAAGGGTTAAGATAAATCCAACCCAACCCCTCTCCTTCGGATGCTTATCGAATTTTACAATATTGTAAGCAGGAACTGCCTTAATGCTAATTCCTTTCCATTCCGTTTCAAAACCAGCTACAACCCCATAGACTTTTGCAACACCTAGTTTGTTAGCACTCTCAACGAGTTCAGTTGGACAAAAGATAACCGTTTCGGGTGTTGCAATTTTTTTTATATCCTCCTCGGAGTAATGATCGAAATGTGGATGAGTAATAAGGATAAGATCTGCTTGATCTGATTCCTTTAAATTGAACGGGTCGATGTATATAGTTTTACCCAAGTACTGAATTTTTACCGATGCTTGTCCAAACCACTGAATACTATCGGCAAGTGCTTCAATGTTTTTGGATAGTTCGTTAGTCATAGTAATGAAAGTGAAAAGTTAAAAAAACGATCGTAATTATTCAGGATTAAACGAAATAAAAACAATATCCATAGAGACACAGACCTGCCTGCCAGTAGGCAGGGAAAATAGAGAAACAAAGAGATGATTTATCAAAAGATATATTGATATTGCATCTCATAAACCAGTTTGCCTAGTTGTTTCAAGGTCATTTTGCTATAGCTTGTAAAACAATTATTGAAAGAAAACTCTGTGATCTCTGTGCCTCCGTGGTGAGTAGTTACACCCGAACTAATATACAATCTTTTAAGGTAAAAGTAAAGTAGTATCCCTGTTCAATCTGATTTCATCTATACTTATTGAATCCAATGGAAACAAGGAAGTATCAATCAACATCTCTTTCGCTGGCCCAGTTAGTTTTACATTATAAACGAGGGAGTTAAACTGCTCCTCGGAAATCATTCCGCGTTGAAGCATTTTATCGGCAACAAAGTTGAAATCGGTCTCCATAAACGATTTCAGATTGCCATCCTTTTCAAACAGATATTTGAATTTCTTTGGTCTTGGAATAACGCTGGCCAAAAAAATGGCCTCATCGAGGGTAACGATTTTAGGATCTTTATCGAAATAGTAATGGCAAGCCTCGTTAACGCCATAAACATTAGGTCCCCACTCGATAATATTAAGATAAATCTCAAGCATTCTCTCCTTCGCAACAATTCCCTGACTCCCAATTAACCACACAATTAAATACTCCTCAGCTTTTCGGAATAGATTCTTATTCTTGTTTAGATAAAGATTCTTTACCAGCTGCATTGTGATTGTACTTCCGCCCCGAACAAAACGATTCTGTTTTAAATTCTCGGAAACAGCATATTTAAATGCTTCGATATCGAATCCGTTATTATTAAAAAATCCACCATCCTCAGATGTAACAATTGCATCGATGATTAATGGGGATATTTGGTTGAAAGCCCTAAAATCCTTGTTTTTATATCCTAAATGAATTGATTCAATGAATTCGCCTTCATCGTAAATATCATGACTAAAAGTATCGTTTAAGGCATTGAAATTACGAGAGCCATACCGTGCAATACTAAAGCCTTTGGTAGTTAAAATGGGGTTTAAATAGATACTATCGGGCTTATCGAGTTTGACATTAAAATCCAAACCAAAATCGATAGATCCATTTGTTTTAATCCCTTTAAGGTTTGAAAACAATCCTTCGGGTAAAGCGTCGAATAATTGCTGCGACTGAAATGCCCCCGTATTTATTTTAAATGTTAATGCTCGTTCATCGCTAATTGAGTATTTTAAGAATAGGTTCGCTTTCAATCCATTCAAATCAACGGTTGATGAGCTATCGATAAGATAATAATCGGGATTAATTGTGATATCGAACTTGAACCCACCTTGCTGTACTTTCACATTTTGATCGGAAAGACGAGCGCTAAACAAATTCAACGATTTTACCGATGCGATAAGGCTAAGTTCAATATCATTGCGATGGAGCTCTTTGGCTGTAACTCTAAGATTTAAAGAATCAAACATCACTTTTAACCCTAGTTTATGGCTTAGCAAAGGGAGTGGTTTCTTATCCCCAATCATTATAGCGTTAAGTGTTAGGTTTGATTTACTTTTATCAGCAAGCCCATTTAAATTAATAAAGTAACGATCCCCATTCTCATTAACCTCAATTTTAGTTTCAAAACCCTTTGTACTCGATTCAAACCTAGGAATCGAAATTTGAGTTGTGTAAGCTGAATCTGTGTAGCTGAATAAAAATTGATTAACATGATATTTGGCTGTGGTAAGACCAAAAATAGCTTTAACAAATCTATAAATCGTATTTTGATGATTCATAATACTATTCTCATCGTTCGATGGGTTTTGAGCCTGAAAACTATTCTTATGCTTATCAAATATGAAAGAGTAGTTTGAGCGAACCTTATCACCCACTAAAGTAATTCTGGAATTATTAAGCCATATTTCAAGCGGATTTGCCTTTAGAAAAAACAAGTCCGTAAAATCAAATCTCACCTCTGCCCTAGTGATGCAAAGCAATGTATCACGGTCAATAGGTTTAACCGTGAGATTATCGGCATAAAGAGTTCTAATCCCTGAAAAGCCTACCTTATCAGCATTAATCAATAAACCATATCGGTTTTTAATGCTAGCACACTTGATATCAAAAATGAATTGAACGATACTGTTACGAATCAGAAAGAAGATGATAATAAGAATAACAAAAGTGTATAGAAAATACCTAAAGAACCCTCTTTCCCTGATTCTTACTATATTTGAATCTAAGTTCATAAAAAAATTTAGTGATTGATACAAAGGTATTGGTTTCAACTATTACATCGATATGCATCGTTCAAATATGAAGAAATATCATCAAAAATTTAAAATAGATGAATTATAGGCATATTCATGCTTCTAATTCTTCATTGTTACATAGCGTTTAGTTATTGAATTTGTACCTATATTAGTAGCACTAAAAAACCATTGAAAAGTGTATTTTCTTAAGCATAACAACAATGATTATTAAAGAAAAAACAACAAATAATAAGCACTTTGTAAAATGGATATTGTATTTAATTAGCCTAATTTATATACTCGCTATTTACTCCTGCAACCTTAGGGAAAAGCGATCGAACAGCATAGTAAAGAATCGTATCGACAGCTTAATCTCTTGGAATAACGAGGACTATAGCCAAAAACCTAACGAGGCTTTTGAGATTATTGAGCATTGTAAATCGTTGGCCATTGAAACAGCAGATCCTGAAATTATTGGTAACGTCCTAAATAAGGAAGCTTCGTTTCTTAAGCAGCTGAATCATTATGCCAAAGCAATTCAAGCCTACAAACAGGCTGCAAAGCTGTTTACTAAATCAGAACAGGAAGAAAAACTTGCAAATACATACTTTAATCTGGCCGACATATACAAGACAATTGGTGAGTATAGTAAATCATTAGATCACTGCAGCAAAGGTCTTGAGTTGTACCAAAGGATAAAAAACAAGGGTGGAATTAAGAGATGCTACAGGGTAATGGGCAGTGTTTATAAGTACCTCAAAGATTATGAAAAATCGCTGCAATACTACAAGATGAGCCTTGCATTAAGCCGCGAAGAGGGAAATGATGATGATATTGCTACAGCATTGAACAATCTTGGCACAGCCTACTCTTCGATGGGCAATGACTCTGCTGCTCTTAAGCTATACTATCAATGCTTTGAAATATACAGCAAAACCAATAGCATAAGCGGATTAGCAACTTCATATAACAATATTGGAAGCATTTTAATGAATAAAGGTCAATACAAACAGGCCATTGAAAATTTTCGGTTTGCCTTAAAGTACCGAAAACAAACCAATTATAAACCGAGAGAAGCAATTATTCTCGATAATATAGGAGATTACTTCTACGAAACGAACCAGCTTGACTCATCCATTTACTACTACAAGCAAAGCTTAGAGATTTCAATAAAATATGGTTTAAAGGATAAAATGTCTAGCTTTTACTCACACCTCAGTAAAGCCTATTTAAAGAATAAAATGCCCTACGATGCTTATCGCGAACTTGAAAAACACAACCAGGTAAGGGATACCGTATTTGATGCTCAGAAGAGTATCGAAATTGCTAAAATAGAGACCAACTTCGATACATACAAGGAACAATTGCAAAGTAAAAGCGATAGACAACAACAGAAATTAATTTTAATAATATATACATTAAGTATCTCGATTTTTGCTGTTGGATTCATTTATATATTTAAACGCCACAGGCAATCAATAACCAAACAAAGAAATGATAATCAAACGCTTACTGAGGAAAAAAGTAGAATAGAGGAAGATCTTTCTGATAAAAATAAAGAGTTGATTACCTACTCTCTTCAAATAGCGCAGCAACAGGAGATCGACAAAGCCCTTGCCGAAAGAATTCAGATTGAAATTGATAGTAGTATTGGGGAAACGAAGAAAAAACTTCAAGCAATACTACATAACATCAATACGAATGCCCAAAGGATAAATATTTGGGAAGATTTTGAGCTACGATTCAATCAGGTAAACCAGAATTTTTATCAAAACCTTTTACAGGAATTTCCCTCATTATCCCAAAACGAAAGAAGACTATGTGCTTTTTTAAAGCTAAACCTGAGCACAAAAGAGATAACAATTATTACAGGTCAAAGTCCACAAAGTATCAATGTGGCTCGATGCAGACTCCGAAAAAAACTTGGTTTAGCCAATAGCAATGAAAACCTCTTCGATTTTTTTCAGAGATTCTAACTTTCAGCATATCAGAATTATACAATACGTTGTATATCAAATGTAGCTTTACTATTTATCCCTGTATAATGATTGTAGCTTACGTATCGCTAAAAGTATAGCATTTGTAATTCCATCTTTCAATCATCTCTTACAAACTGTGTCAATCTTTACAAAAACAAAATTGTAAAGGTTCATGTCATCACTATTCTCTTTTCGCCATATACAAAATCAATCAGCACAAAAAAACTGTACATAATTGTATTGCAGTATGTTAACACTTATACTACAACATATAATTTAAGTATGAAATATCAAATATCAGCAACTTCTAAACAAAGTTTAATCATAAAACCCTAACTAAAAACAATTATCTATGAAAAAACGCATGTTTACAATGCTTCTGGCCTTAAGTGTTTTGCCATTTACAAATACTTATGCTGAAGTTCCATTACAGGAGAACACAAATCGTAACTCATTAGTGTCGCAACAGCAGGTAACCGTGAGTGGTGTTGTAGTCGATTCCAAAGGTGAGCCTATTCCTGGTGCAAGTGTTCTAATAAAGGGAACTACCAAAGGGGTAACAACTGATATGAATGGTCGTTTTACCCTCGCTTTATCATCAGCAGAGAATACATTGATGATATCGTTTGTTGGGATGAAATCTAAAGAAATTATTATTCCCGAAGGACAGAACTCTGAGCTTAACATCATACTTGAGGATGAAAGCATTCAGCTGGAGGATTTAATTGTTACCGCTTACGGTACATACAAAAAATCATCGTACGCTGGCTCCGCAACAACAGTGAAAACTGAGGCTTTAAAGGATGTTCCAACTGCCAATTTCGCCCAAATGCTACAAGGTTCAACCTCGGGCGTTCAAGTTTCAACAAGTTCAAACCAACCAGGTGGAGCTGTTTCATTAAGAGTAAGGGGGTTAGGATCATTTAATGCATCAAATAATCCGCTTTATGTAGTTGATGGAGTTCCAATGATAGCAGGCGATATTTCCACACAATCAGGTGGTGGTTTCGATATTATGTCGTCCATTAACCCTTCCGATATCGAGAGCTTAATAATTATAAAGGATGCTGCTGCTGCTTCTCTTTACGGATCAAGAGCGGCAAACGGAGTAATTCTTATTAAAACAAAAACAGGGAAAAAGGGTAAAACCATATTTACCTACAAATCCGATTTTGGAACTTCAGAATTCGCAACCCAATACCGCCCAATCCTAAATGGACAGGAAAGAAGAGATGTTATTTATGAAGGGCTAATAAACAGGGCTACAATGGTTGATGGCCTAGATGCAACTGCTGCTACAGCATACGCCGATGGTCTTATTGACACCTATGCTCCAGTACCCTGGGATGGTTTTGCCGACTGGAACAAATTGCTAATGCGGAAAGGGGCTCATCAAAACCATGAATTCTCCGCTTCGGGAGGAACAGAAAAACTTACTTTTTTCTCATCGCTTGGTTATACAGAGCAGGAGGGTGTTTCTTACCAATCCATGCTTAAAAGGGTTAGCGGAAGGCTTAACCTTAACTTTAAAGCAACTGAACGGTTAGAGATTGGAGCCAATGTGCTATTCTCGAATGTTCAACAAGATGTTAGCGATGAAGGGGGAACCTACACATCACCGCTCTACTCATCAAGAAATACAGTAACCCCATCGAACCCAGCTTACAACGAAGATGGTACATACGCTACGTGGTTTCCTCGGAACGGTGATAGAAACCCAAAATCGGCCAAAGATTTAAACTACAATAGGCAATGGTTAACCAAAGCATTTAATACACTATACGCTGAGTACAAGTTCACTAAAGAATTACGATTCAAAACTACATTCAGCTACGACTACAATTTACTAAAAGGTAATGAATGGAACGATCCAAGAACGTCTGATGGCTCAAAGGTGAATGGTGATATGAATGTTGAGTATAGAGATTATAAGAAATTAATCTCTTCGAATGTAATAGGTTATGAGAGATCATTCTTTGAGAAACATAATGTTGACGTTTTAGCAGGTTATGAGTTCGAAGATTATAAAAGAGACAATCTAGAGGGTTACAAATCAAATTTTCCGAATGTCGACAAACATGATATTAGCAATGCATCCGCTTTGGCTGATGTAAGCGGGTCATCATCACAATCACGAATGATTTCATATATATCAAGGTTAAATTACAATTTCGACAGCAAGTATTTCTTCGGCGTCAGCTTCAGAAGGGATGGTAGTTCAAGGCTAAAACCTGAAAATCGTTGGGGTAATTTCTGGTCACTATCAGGAGCTTGGAAAGTTTCAAACGAGTCGTTCATGGAACCTTTCAAGAAGATAATCAATGATTTAAAGCTTAGAACATCATACGGTGTAAATGGTACTCTTCCTTCATCCTACAATGGATTTATGAATTTAACCGGTTTTGGCTATGATTATGACGGACAACCAGGTATTGTTGAAAACCAAATCGCTTACCCGAAACTATCGTGGGAAACAAACTACAACTTCAACGTTGGATTAGACATGGAATTCTTTGAAAGGCTAAACGTAACCGTTGAATACTACACCAGAACAACGAAGGATTTATTAATGGATATGCCCCTTTCGCTCACTACCGGTTTCTCGTCCATTCTAACCAACGTTGGTAAAATGGAGAATAAGGGGGTTGAATTGGAAATTCAGTCAAAGAACATTAAAACAAAAGACTTGAATTGGACAACTTCATTAAATCTGACTAAAAACACCAATAAAATTTTAGTGCTAAATGGTATTCAAACCGAGATAGCGAGTGGGGTTCAAGTTCGCATGGTAGGTCAACCTTACTATACTTTTAAAATGATTGAGTTTGCAGGAATAAATCCTGATAACGGAAACCCTCAATTCTATACCAATACCACCGATGCGAATGGAAAATTAGTAAAAGATATTACTGAAGATCCTAAAAACGCACTTCCAATCCTTATGGGATCAGCCGATCCAAAGCTAACCGGAGGTTTGACAAACAATATAACCTATAAATGGTTCGATTTGGGCTTTACTTTTACCTTTTCGTTAGGAGGTCAATCGTATGATAATGCCGCTCAGAAGCTGGAACATAGCGGAAGTGAGCCCGATGCTAATATATCAGCTATCTATAAAGACCGATGGAGAAAACCTGGTGATAACACCTCAATTGAAGCATTCATTTATAATAATCCTTCGAGAATGAATGATTACGCTAACTCTAGAAGACTTCATAGCACAAATCATATTAGACTTAAGAATATCACATTGGGAGTAAATGCCCCCAAGCAATGGGTATCGAAAATTAAAGTTGATAAGGTTCGTATCTTTTGCTCTGCAAGCAATCTACTCACTTGGGCTGCATACGATCAGTACGACCCTGAAGTACCCACCGGAGGCTCAGCATACTTTGAAATGCCCCCATTAAAAACTTTAACATTTGGTATTGATATTAATTTTTAAACCCCTAAAATCATTGAATTATGAAATACAACAAAATATTAATAACCCTTGCTGCTATATTTATCTTTACAGCATGTAAAAAGGAGTGGTTAGACCTTGAACCCTCAACAGCCATTGAAACTGAAAGTTCAATTAAAAGCCTAAGAGATGCAAACTATGCGCTCAATGGCATTTACAATACATTACAATCCTATGAGTACTATGGCGCAAGAATGACCTATTATGCTGATGTTACGGGAGATGATGCCCAGGCAAAAAGCAATACGAAACGCTGTGCAAATTACTATATGTTCAGATATAATAGAGATAATGCGCCCAGCTCATTATGGTATTTACCCTTAAAGGTTACCCGTTTCTCAAATAACATTTTAGCACAGGCTGATAACCTTCCCGTTGTGCTAGAAACCGACCAAGCCGATATTAATCATGTAAAAGGGCAAGCGTTAACCCTTCGCGCACTAGCCCTATTTGATGCTACTAGGGTTTACGGCTACCCATACACTAAAGACAACGGGGCTTCACTCGGAGGTTGTATTATTACATCTATTCCAGATTATGATTATAAACCTGCAAGAAATACTGTAGCGGAGTGCTATAATCAGGTTATCTCAGACCTGACAACAGCAATTCCTCTTTTAAAAAACATCAAAACTCCTGGTAAAATAAATAAATTCGCTGCAATGGCTCTACTCTCAAGGGTTTACCTATATATGGGCGATAACACGAATGCTCTATTAACAGCAGAAGCAACTATTAATGAGTCTATTACAGCAGGGTATAAACTATGGACAAATGCCGAATATGTTGCCCAATGGAAGGTTGCATTCAACAATGAATCCCTCTTCGAGATTGTTAACACTGATGTTGATAACGCAGGAAACGAAGGAGCTCCTTACCTTTACTGGAAATCAGGGTATGATGATATTAATCTAACACGAAGTTTCTACGATCTTGTAAATACCGATCCGCTAGATGTTCGGAGGCAATTAATTACCACCAGCAGTACTAGATACTACTTGATGAAATATACTGGGAATGGGACAACAGAACTTCCAACTGCTTCAAACATAACCGTTCTAAGACTTTCGGAGGTTTACCTTATTGCTGCAGAAGCTGCCGTTAAGCTACCCGATAATACAAAAGCCTTAGCTTACATCAATGCAATTGTTAGCCGTGCGAACCCTGCCAAAAGCATTACTGGAACTGTAACCCTTGCTCAAGTTCTACTTGAAAGAAGAAAAGAGCTAATAGGCGAAGGTCATAGATTATTCGATGCAATGAGAAATAACATAACGATTACAAGAACTGGCACCTCGCATTTATTAGATTTAACAGCCGAGGAAAAAACTTATAATTGGGGTTGGTATAAAATAGTACTTCCAATTCCAAAAGCTGAAATAGATGCTAATCCCAACATTAGGGATCAACAGAACCCTGGATATAATGCAGATTAAATGTGGCTAGACAATTATTATATATAGTTTAGTTTTTTTTTAAGTAAATAGGTTTTAGGTTAAAGAAAGCCCATAATTTTGGGCTTTCCTTTTATCTGATTTTTAATTATTAAAACAAACACTTAAGTGGAGTGAAAAAATCGATATTATATAATTGTCTGTTTATTACCTTTTTTCAAGGTAATATCATTAATCAGGCTATCGCTACCCCTGATTCAACGAAGAATAAAGGCAACTCAACCTACATTCATCAAAAAAAACCTGAAGCACTTTTTAGAGCCATCGCTCAAAGGGATTCTTTTTTGGTGAAAACGTTAATCGAGCAAGGATTCGATCCGAATATCAAAGATGATAAAGGTTGGACTCCCTTAGATTATGCTAAAAAGAGTAATAGAGCTGAAATAGAAACATTTTTAATTTCAGCTGGAGCTAAAACTTATATAAAACCCATTCCCGATATGCTGGAGGGCCCACATATAAGAATATCCGATTCATCGACTATAGATGTTTCTTTTTTGAAACATGATAGCCTTCAAAGTAAATCCTCCATTAATAGAATAAGCTATCATTTTAATGATTTCCCTCAAGAAATTAACGGTACTCTTATTGAATCGAAAGACATCGATTTTAATACAACTATGTCATATCCAAAAGGCGATTATAGGGGAGTTAAAAAGATATTCGTTGTAGGCGATGTCCATGGTGAATACGATAGGGTGTATAAAATTCTAAAAGGGAATAGAATAATTGATAACAATGGGAATTGGAATTGGGGTGCTGGTCATCTAGCTTTTATTGGTGATATATTTGACCGGGGTTCAAAAGTTACTGAAATGCTATGGCTTATCTTTAAACTCGAAAAGCAAGCTATAAAGAGTGGCGGAAAGGTTCATCTTCTTCTTGGCAACCACGAACCCATGATTTTTAAAAATGACCTAAGATACGTTGCCGATAACTACTATGCGCTTTGTGAAAACTTAGGCCTCTCCTACTCAAAGCTATTCGACGAGAAATCAGTTCTTGGCCATTGGATTCGACAAAAACCGGTAATACTGAAAATAAACGATTTTATTTTCGTTCATGCCGGGATATCTCCTAAACTTTTTGAGATGAAAATGGGAATCGATTCAATAAATAGTCTGGTTTGGCATTTTTTTAATAATCAAGAAGATAAAAGCAACACCGACACCCGATCGTTCATCCTTAGTAGTAAAGGAATCCTCTGGTATAGAGGCTACACTCCCGATGAATCGAGCAATAATAATATTGATGAAAAAACGTTAGAAAATGAGCTTGAATTTTATAAAGGCAAAGCATTTATTGTAGGGCATACCGAAGTTGATTCTATATCAATTTTTCATACTGGACGTGTAATAAATGTAAATATACCCAAAGCGAATAGTTCCATTCAGGAGCAGGCCCTTTTAATTGAGGGTAATAAGGTTTTTGTTGTTTACAACAATGGGGATAAAAAGATTTTAACGAAAATTACTGATTGAGAAACAAACCACGATAATTACATTTGTTTCTGTTTTAAGATGTTGTGAGAAGCTAAAGAAATATTGCCACAAAGAACCAAACCTGCCTGCCGCCTGCCGGTAGGCAGGGACCGCAATGAAAGAAAAAACGAATTCGTTTTTTCCCTTTGCGCGTTAATTGATTGTAATTCTATTAATCTCATAGGCTAATTCTAACAACCCCCCCAATGAATTTTCGGCTATATTTAGTGTCTGCTGATTAAGTGTTAAAACACAGAAATATAAAATATTACAACAATTTTTTGTTGTGTAAGCGCAAGTATTTTTTATGTAAAAGCCTAAAATACGTGCACTTGTTATTCTAATTTTAATCCCGTAGGGATGATATTATGTTAGAAAATATAGCTGGGAACAGTTGAAATGCCGTAGGCATGACATTATTCTCTGTCCTATCTGCTTTGTAATGTCGATCCTACGGAGCTAAAATACTATATTGATATATTTTCTATTATATTTTCACTCCTCTGAGGTTTGTTTTTAGTGGCTTCATAAACCTATTTTGGACTTAATCAGCATACCCTATTTAGTGTCTGTCCATAATATGATTTTTTTTTTGATTTAAGAACAAGCCTGCCTGCCGGCGAGGCAGGGAACAACGATTTAAGATTACCTCCGGCGAACTCTCCGGCAACTGCCGGATCAGCTCCTCTGCCCATACCATACGCATACCCGTCCTACAACTGGCTGCATACGCTTTAACCCTGTCGCTCAGTACCACTCCGTTAAAAGCAGCACCACAGGGCGGTTTGATAAATCTGCCTGAACAGCCTTTACCGATAGTCCGCTTTTCGTTCATGTCTCTAGTGTTACCCAGCCAGCCGGTTCGCTTGACCTCTACGATTACCCTCATAGACACTACTTGACAAATCCTATCATCTCTTCCAAAGTTCTGTTACCACTTCAAAGAACTTTACTATCTTCGTATCCTGGGGTAACGCAGGACACACAACAAACGCTAACAGCTGCTAAACCCAATCAGGGCAGATTTGCAGATATGAAAGTTTTTTCCTAACTTAGCATTGCTGTTAACGAGGGACAAGGAAACGGTTTTTTAAATCCCTGTCTGTGCTTAGCGGCAAACCGTTGTGCACCATTCACCCTATTACCGAAAAATTGACTACTTCGGCTAACGTTTTTCGAGATACGAAAGAGCATAAAAATGAAGGGAAAATTGAATGGCTTTAGTTTAATTGGGCGTTGATAACTGTATTGAATAAAAATCAATGAATACAAGCATTTCAGAAAACAATATTATTTATCGTTGTGTTATTTGGATATATTTATTGTTTAATCGTAATAATATCTCATTTCTAAACGCTCATTTAAACTAAGAGCCTGTTTAAATTTAGTTGCCTAGAAATAAGGCTATTGATTAGCTAATGTGATTGTTTTTTCTGAGCTTGCGCAAACACCAATCTGAACAAGCGATGATAAACTACCTAACCAGCCTAACCAATAGCCAGTGGCAATGTATAAAAAAGATTCTGAACGACAAGCGCAAGCGCAAAGTTTGCCTGCGCAAGGTATGGGATGCCATCCTCTACCAGCTGAAAACGGGCTGCCAGTGGCGGATGCTCCCGAAGGAGTTCGGGTCCTGGAGTACGGTGTACTACTACTTTCGCAAGTGGCTGATTAGCGGTGCTTGGCACCGAGTGCAGGCGAAGCTCCATGAGCTGGTGAGGGAGAAGCACTCCCGCAAGGCATCCCCTAGCCTTGGAATCATCGACTCCCAGTCGGTGAAGAACAGCGAGCGGGGCGTTCCCGATAAGGGGTATGATGGGAACAAGAAGGTAAAAGGGCGTAAGCGGCATATCGTGGTGGATACGCTGGGAATCCTGATGTGCATCGTGGTAACAGCAGCGAATGTGCATGACAGCGTGGCGGCAGAACAGGTATTCAAACGGTTGGTGGGGAAATACCCTAGGCTGAAAAAGATTCTTGCCGATGGAGGTTATGCGGGTGAACGATTGGGGAAACTGGCTCAAACCGAACTGGGAGTGGAACTTGAAGTTGTAACCCGTAGTGACGAAGCGGCTTTCAAGGTTATCCCAAAGCGGTGGATTGTAGAACGTTCGATATCATGGCTGATGTGGTCGAGACGGCTCTGTAAGGATTATGAGATGAATACAGAATCAAGCGAAGCTTGGATAATTGTGGCTTCCATTGCTATGATGGTGAAAAATTTTTAAACAGGCTCTAAAGCCTATTGAATTTATATATAACTGAATAATAAACGATTAACGAAAACGTTAGTCAGGATTTAGACGCAGCTTTAAGATGTATAAGCAGACAAAAAATATGAATATAATATATTAAATTGTTAACCATTTTAAAGGAAAAATCATGACGAAAATTAATAACTTTTGTTTGAGGTTAATAATGGGCATATTTTTATTATTTAGTTGTTCGCTATTAAATGCTCAAAATACTTGTGTTTTTAACGACTCTTTTGAATCAAACACATTAAATGCACTTAAATGGTGGGATGTAAATACAATAAATCCGTTGATTGGAAATAGCTATTTAATTTTAACATCAAATTTAACTCAAAATACAAAATCTGATATACAGAGCCTACCTAATTTTAATTATTGTTGTAAATTAGATATCATTGCAAAAAGTTCACATTGGGCATCAGGCTCTATTAATAAAACAGATGATACAAGTATTGGTTTAGAAATGTATTATGGGAAGGGCTGTCATGATGGAATTGTAATTACAAATGGAGTTTTAGGAATTCTTAGAGCATTCCCAATTGAAGGTAATATTTGCTCTGGTGATCCAATATATCAAAAATATATTCCAATACCTAATTGGAATATATTAAGGAAAAATATGAATAAGTATAGTTTCATTTGGACAAAAAAGAGGATTGATTTAATAATAAATGATTCTATTATAGTACTGCATGATTCTATTTCAATAGATTCAATTCCTAACCGAGCAATGAAAGTCAGACTCAATTGTAATGTTGATTTTGATTTTAATCAAGGAGTGACAGCAGATACACTATGGATTGACGAGATTTGTGTTAAATCCTTGATATACAAAAAAAACTCAATGAAAATAACTGCAAAACCTACTGATTGGCATAATGATGTATTAACTTCAACAGGAATTAATGTTGAAGTTGGTGACAAAATTGTCATTACAGCCTCTGGTACTTGGAATGGAGGAGGCGGAGATGTTGGTCCTGATGGTGGGACTCAAAGTGACTTCCAAAGTCTTGTTCGAACTGCTCATCTTGGCGCACTTGTTGGGAGAATTGGAAGAAATGATACTGCTTTTATGGTAGGTCATGAGAAAACTTTTATTGCAATGAAGAGAGATACTCTTTTCTTAGGATACAATGATAATATGGGCAAATGTGATAATATTAATATTGGCTCTTGTTATGATGACAACAAAGGTATCCTCTCTGTTGATGTTACAGTAAATGATATTTGTTTATCCAATGGTATTAGTGAAAATTCATCTCTTGATAATGTTAAGATTTATCCAAATCCTACGAGATCAATAATAATAATAGAAATAACGCAACTGACAAAAGAAAATATTTTGACAATTTGTAATATAAACGGACAGGAACTAATAAGACAACAAGTAAAAGACAGCAAAATACAAATTGATATTAGCAACTTGACAAGCGGAATATATTTTGTAAAATTGATTACCGACAAGACAGTTGAAGTGAGAAAGATAATTAAAGAATAAAGCCCAGCCCCCAACATGGGCTAAGAAACGAAACTCATCCTTAATTTTATAGATATGAAAATATTTATTAAAACTTATTTCAGACAATTGAGATTTTCTCAACAGAAAAATTTATTATTATTTTCTTAGTACATAACATAAATATTTTAACATATTGATTGTTAATTGAATACACGCTTTTATTAAAAAAAAAGCGTGTAAGTAATTATATATCTCATTGATATTCTATTTATTAGCATTGTAAACCGAAACGATGCTAGCTATGAATACCAAGCTTGCGAGTTCGCCGAAGGCAACCGAACAAAGTGAGCTCAGCGAAGTTAATCCTTGTTCATTATTCAATTTGATTTAGAGTTTCTGACTTTATAGACAGACTCTAGTTATATTGGATTTATCTTTTTGCTCATAGAGTACCTTAGCGGCTTTTCGACTTTGCGCCTTCGCTGTGCTCCTACGCTGAAGCTTCGGCGTAAGCGTAAGCTTTAGCGCAAGCGTTGCGTGAGAGTTTTTATTGCTGCTGAATAGTTACAATTATTTTAATAGGACAATAGTGAAATTTCATATGTATGTCACATTACAGCAAGTAAAATCTGCATACCGTATAAAATCTATTTTATTTCGACTATAATCGTAATATTTAATTATTTTTGTATATTTACAATTATAATCTAAATATGATACCACGTAAGCAATATCTAAAGCAAATTACTCCATTTATTGATAAGCCTATTATTAAGGTAATTACAGGGATTCGAAGATGTGGTAAAAGTACATTCCTTAAAATTATCTATGAATCGTTAGTTGAAGGTGGGGTTAAACCCAAAAATATATTAATGATTAATAAGGATTCGCTCGAATTCGATTATCTTAATAATTATCAGCAGCTAGTCAAGTACGTAAATAGTCAATTCAAAAAGGTTACAGGTAAAAAATATTTATTTATCGATGAGGTCCAAGAAATTGAAGGCTGGGAGAAAGCCTTATCGGGTTTTTTAGCCGACAGTACAGCCGACCTTTTTATTACAGGATTAAACTCACGAATGCTTTCGTCCGAATTGGCAACATATATTTCGGGTAGATACATTGAATTTAAAATGTACACCCTCACCTTTTCCGAATTTTTAGACTTTCGCAACGCCCTTGAACCCGAGAAAATAGATGCAGAATTTGCTCTATTTATCAAATACGGGGGATTTCCAGGTATTCACCGAATGGAGTACGACGACGAAGTGGTTGAACAATACGTTTCATCCATTTACAACACCATACTGCTAAAAGACGTTGTTGCGCATAATGCTTTGCGGGATATATCCTTACTAGAGCGAATAGCACAATTCACTGCTGATAATTGCGGAAATATAACATCATCGAAGAAAATTGCTGATTTTCTGAAATCACAAAAAATAAAGGGTTCGGTTGAAACGGTTCAGAGCTACCTGAACATGCTTACATCAGCATTTATTTTTCATAAAGTAAATCGTTATGATATAAAGGGCAAACGGTTACTTGAGATTCATGAGAAATATTACACTGGTGATATTGGTTTAAAGCACAGCCTTTTAGGATTTAGAATTAAGGACATATCGGGGCATCTAGAAAATATTGTTTTTCTCGAGCTACTATCAAGAGGCTACAAGGTAAACATTGGTAAATTCTACGAGCAGAAGATTGATTTTATCGCCACAAAAAACAGCCAAAAAATATATATTCAAATAGCTTATCTACTAGCCGATAACAAAACCATTGAGCGTGAATTCGGCGCATTAGAAAAGGTTAGCGATAACTACCCTAAAATAGTTTTATCGCTCGACAAACACCTCGACACCAACAGAAATGGTATAGCATGGAGCAACCTAATCGCCTTCCTTCTATCTAAAGATATACAAGAAAACTTTAAAAGCTATATGCAACCCTAACCAAAACCCTATTATTGCTTACAGGGTCCATGGTTTCGGTAACATTATGCTTTAAATCCCATGTTAAACCATAAACCGCTTTGGTTAGAATGTACTCCAACCCAATGCTTAAAGCATCCGCTTTATACACTACTCTAGGCGAAACCCGAATAATGTTGCTTAGCCTATCCTCACGGTTATAATCCTTTATTGAGGTGTAGCTGTCATCAGCACCCATTATTTTTTGATACCCAGCAAAAATACCAATTGACCAATTATCGATATCCTGCTGAATATCACCCCATACGCTTAATGTATTTAGGTTTGTATAGGAATAATCATCACTCTGTGTATCTGAACCCGTTTTCTTGCCATATCCTCCAATCATTGATAAATAGGTCAGGTTCTGTCCATAAATTGCTTCCAGCTTAACGCTCGTTGAAGCGGGTTTTATCATTATAAACGCATGTAAATCGTATGAACCAATGGTTTCGGTGGTGCTAATGGTATCCTTATCAACAAATAATCGAGGGGTTAACCATTTGTAACCAGCCGAGAAACCAGCCAAAAACTCTTTACGATTTCCAACAGACATTTGAACATGAACATCTGGTCTTCCAGAATACCGCTGGGCATCGTATGAACCTGTAGAGCGATGACTGCCATGAATTGATGCAGCACCTAAAATTCTAAATAATGGTGAAAAATTATAGGTATACCTAATCTGAGCTGAACGATTTAGTGCATGAAAAGGAGCACCTGCGCCAAACGAGACTGTATTAGGAATCATCTCCGTTACAATTACGGGATGCCAAGTTTGTCCGAGTAAAAGTTCTGATTTCTCCCAATTGAGCTTGAACATTGCATGCCGAAGGCTAAATAGCTGTACATAATCCTGCTTTGTTCCCATTACATCCATCTCGAACAAACCGCTCGATTTTGCACCCAATAAATCAGGCCCCAAAACCCTTAAACCCAAACGCGATGTAAATGCTGCCATTTCGAGCATGGTTCTTTTATTGGCATCCTTGCCGTACTTATCAAAATTAGGGTATAATGGGTACGAATACGATTCACCATCCCTTGAATCCACCGACTTGTAGGTATCCATGTATAGTTCATAGGCCACAAATCCATAGGGCTTTAGCTCAAACTTCGGTTTAGGCTGCTCCTGAGCGAAAACACTAATTGAAAATGCAATTGCAATTACAAAAAGAATATAGTTCGAATAACCTCTCATCCTGTTCATTTTAATAACATTTAGCTGAATATCAATTTATTAACTAGAAAAACAATGATCTTTTAAACCCCGCAAAAATGAGAATAGTTTACCGAATAAAAAAATGGTTATATTTGAATTTTGAGTCCACTCCGAAAAGACAATTTTGCCACAAAGGCTCTAAGACCCGAAGCAATACAAAATCATATTGTATTGATATACATTTACTTGCTATTCTTTGTATCTTAGAGCCTTAGCGGTATTTTTAAATATTATTGGTTTTCGGAGTAGATTCAATTTTTGATAGCTAAATTACTACAACTCTAATAGTGAGATACCTAGGAAGCATAACCATACTTTTATTTATCTCCTTAAATTTACTAGGGGTAAGTAACGACTCGCTTAGGGTAATCAGCTTCCCGAAGCATATTCATTTTTATTCTAAGATTGGTCCAAACTACTCGCAGATTGAGATTGAAAACCCCGATTTACCAAAAAAACTACTATTTAAACCCAACCCACAATCGCTTGTAGGTTTTGGGTTATCGTATTCATGGTTGGGCTTGGGCGTTAGCTTTACGATGCCCTCAAGCTCAGCTGAGGATAAAAAATACGGAAAAACTCAAAAATTCGACTTTGAGGCGCACTACACCATGCGAAAGCTCATGGTTGATCTAACGCTAAAAAGCTACAAAGGGTTCTACCTATCAAACCCTCAAAAATTCATCGACAGCTGGTCGAGTAGCGATCCCTATCCACAAGCACCAAACCTTCAAACAGTTTCATTGGCAGCATCATTCGCATATATTTTTAAACCCAATATTTATTCCCCTAATGCAGCCTATACCTTCACAAAAGCCATGAGACGTAGCGGGGGTAGCTGGATGCTAGGAGGCTTTTTTTCAATTAATGGTATAGTATCCGACACTTCAATAATACCTGGGGTAATTAAACAGTTCGTGGATCCGAAGCTTGATTTGAATGGGATAGTCTTCTCAAATATTGGTGTATCATTCGGTTACTCACACCTATTCACCATTTATAAAAAGTTTTTTTTCGCATTCACACTTTACCCAGGAATCTCCCTGCAAAAGGTAACCCAGTACTCATCAATCGACGGCTCCAAAAAAGAGTTTAGCACCCTAGCTTTAAGACATATTGTACGCGCCTCCATTGGTCGTAATGGTAATTCATACTATTGGGGGTTAACTACATATACCGAATCTTCAAACGTAAAACATAACGACTCACAGCTATACCTTAACTCAGGACATTTTGAATTCTTTATTGGATATCGGCTTAACACCTCCCATTGGAAATTCATGAAAAGGGTCGATAGATTCATGCACCCAAAATTTCTGAGGTTCGCAACGGGTAATCCACCGGATAGGGAAATGGAACGCTGATTTTCTCTTTGAGCCTTTGCTCCATTTCATTAAATATCTTCCCTGTGTCTCTGTGTTTAAGTTCGCTACGTATTTCCGTTTAATATCGTCCCTGCCATGTTAGATAAAATGCTTTTTCCATCAAATTTTCAAATTAAAGAGTTTAAAAATTCTCAAATTAACTATTTTTGAATCCTCAAAAAAACGGCTAAACCATATGAACAAAAAAATTTCAACAGCACTTTCAGCATCAATTATAGGTTTGATACTATTTTCATGCACATCAAAACAGGAGAAAATGGAAAGTAAACTACGCGAATTTATTACTAAAATTGAAGCAGAGGTTAAACCTCTATCCCAAGAAGCAGCCATTGCCAGCTGGGATGCCTCCATTACAGGTAAAGACGAAGACTATAAGAGATCGGAGGATGCCCAGATTAAACTTGTAAAGCTTTTCTCAGACTCTACCCTTTTTGCTGAAATAAAGGAGATTAGAGATTCTAAACTTGTAAAAGATTCTATCCTTTACCGTCAAATGGAAGTTCTTTACCCATCATTCCTTCGCAATCAGGTAAGTAAAGAGCTGCTTGAGAAAAAAATCAAGATGGAGTCTGAGCTTGAGAAGAAATACTCAAACTTTAGGGCTAATCTCAATAGTAAAAATATTTCTGACAACGAAATTGAGGAAATCCTTTCTACCTCAAAGAATTCAAAGGAATTAGAGGCTGCTTGGAATGCCCACAAAGCAATTGGCAAAGAGGTTGCAAGCGATGTAATTGCAATTGTAAAGCTTCGCAACCAGATTGCCAAAGAGCTGGGTTACGAGAACTACCATACCATGAATATGACCCTATCGGAGCAAAACCCTTCGGAAATACTTGCCCTTTTCGATGAACTCGATAGCCTAACCAAAGATGGTTTTGCTGAGCTGAAGGGCGATATTGATAATTACTTCTCAAAGAGGTATGGCATTGCCAAAGAAAAACTGATGCCTTGGCACTATCAGAATAGGTTTTTCCAAGAAGCACCGAAAATCTATGATGTTGACCTTGACCAATTCTATAAAGACAAAGATTTAGTTGATTTAACAGCTAAGTACTACAATGGTATCAACCTTAACGTTGATGATATTATCAAAAACTCTGATCTTTTTGAAAAACCGGGGAAGAATCAGCATGCATACTGCACCGATATCGACCGAAATGGTGATGTAAGAGTTCTTTGCAACGTAAAACCAACCATGGGCTGGATGAACACCATGCTACATGAGTATGGGCATGGGGTTTATTCCAAATATTTCGATGCTCAAAAACCCTATATGCTTCGCGATGCGGCTCATACATTCACAACAGAAGCAATTGCAATGATTATGGGGCGTTGCGCTACTAACCCACAATGGATGCTCGATATGGGCGTAATTAATGCGGAGCAAAAAGAAAAGATTGCTGAAACCTGTGCAAAATCGCTTCGTCTTGAGCAATTAACCTTTAGCCGTTGGGCACAGGTGATGTACCGTTTTGAGAAAGCGATGTATGCTAATCCCGATCAAGATCTTAATGCTCTTTGGTGGACTTTAGTTGAGAAGTACCAAATGCTTAAAAAGCCTGAAGGTCGTAACGAGCCCGATTGGTCAACCAAAATCCACGTTGCGCTTTACCCCTGCTACTATCATAACTACCTAATGGGCGAACTGCTTGCATCACAGCTATTTTATTACATCTCTGACAATGTTTTAAAGAATACCGATTACAAGAATGTTAGCTTTGTAAACCACCCTGAGGTTGGTAACTACTTAAAAGAGAATGTTTTCATGCCAGGATGCTTATACCAGTGGAACGATATGATTGAAAGTGCTACTGGTGAGAAACTTTCAGCAAAATACTACGCTAAGCAGTTTGTAGAAAGATAGATTGATTAAATGTTCAGGCTATAAAACCATCCTAAGCAATTTAGGATGGTTTTCACACCTTACCTTATATTATACTCTGTCTTGCCTACTATTGGAACTCCATCTTTAGTAATACCCTCAACAACGACCTTAATGGTTGATGGATTATCTGTATTGAAATAGTTCAAAGAAAAACTCTTCTTGTTATCTAGCTTAATATTTGGCTGCCAGTAGAGTGTTGTTCGTTGGTCTGGCTTATAAACCGATTCTTTATCGGAATTATTATACTGTGGAGAATAAAAAACTCGGGGAGCATTATAACCCATTATTCTGGTTTTATTTACATTTTCATTTTCTACAGGTTCTTCAGTAGAAATATCTATCCCTGATTTGGTAATGATGGAGATTACTCCATCTCCCCCTTGCATTCCATATTTAGATGTAGAAGTCGGTGAAGTTAAAAAATCAACACGATCAATACTACTGACAGGGAAATAGTATGCATTAATAAAAGAGGTTGGAACACCATCAATTAAAAAAAGAGGCATTGAGTTTGGGCTAGATATTGGAGAGCCAAATGTTCCAGGGCCGTGGAGCATTATACTAACATTTGTTCCTTCACCTTGAATTATGAAACCCTTAGCCCTACGGATTAGTTCTACTAAATGTGTATTCTGATAAGCAGGAGTTATCTCTATCTCTTCATCGGGTTGACCATAGATGGATCGTACATTGTTTACATGAGTTAATTGAATATCAATCTTCTGCTTAGTTGCAATAACATTAATTCCATCAAGTAAAATAGTATCGGATAGATGATACTTTTTTCGAATGGTTTCCTTTTGTTCTGCGTATTGAATCTGAACGATATACTTTTCTTTTTGGAGAATTCTTTTTTTAGTCAAATCATACTGCACTTTTGCAGGTATATAGCAAATTGAATCGAGTAATACTAAGCCTTGTAAACGTTTTTTATTACTTAAAGTACTGATAATCAATCTTGAATTACCAGTAAAATCAACATTTTTTAAGTAAAACCGACCCAGAGAGTCTGTAAAAACAGATTTCATTATACTGTTTTTACTATTATGCAATTCAATACTAACCATAGAATTTATTACAGGCATATTGAATAACGATTTTCTTACTCTTCCAGATATGGTAAAGCCACTTTCAGGAGGATAATAACCAGTACTATCATACTTCCACCCAAAATCGCGCCATCCCTGTGTCATTAGCAACAATTCGAGATCATCTAACCGGTTAAGATTTGTAGGATCAAAGTAGTATGATGGCTCTTCTATTGATCCACGTAAATCTGACTCAAGAAGAAACCAGGATGAGATGGTTGAAGGGAATAGAGTTGAGTTATCCAAAGAATTGTTTTCAACCGCTGATAGTGAAAGAAATGCTTCCTGCGTGGTTGTTTTATAACTTGGAAAAGTAATATTAACAGTAACTTGTTCACGGTTTTTATATTCCGTTTTATCAGTTAAAACTTTTACCTGATAATCATTATGTTGAACAAATATTAGCCTTTCAGCAAGCGGTAGTGAATCGATAGTAGATAAAGTCAGCATTGCTATTCCATTTGGTAGATCATCAATAGGAAGGATAAAACTCTTAGAGATGGTTTTTATCCTAAAGCGAATAGTTTTTAAAACTACTTTACGAGCAGAAATAGTAAGTAACAGTTCATGGTCGAGAAGTAAAGGTAGGGTCTTCTTATTCATTTCGACTTTTAGTAACTGTTTGTTATTATGGTTTTGATCAATACATAATGTAACACCTGTTGAAAAACTCTTAGGAAGATCAACTTTAACAATATCCCCATTCAAGTTCTTGGCAATAGCATAATAGTTTAATCCCGAAATAGGTTTAAGGGAAAATTTACCCATCCCTAAGCGAGTGCTTTTAATCGTAGTAACAAGTTCATTAGTTGACGAATAAATTTCACCGGATACATCACAACCTATTCCATCGGAATTAACGGCTTTAAAAGTAATATTAGAGGAAACGCTATCAACTAATGAACCTCCTTCAGGAAAGAAAGAAATATCTATTTTATTTCTCATAGATTTTATGCTATCATTGGGTTCATTCTTTTTTTCAATGGAATTAAGAACGATAATCACCTTACTATAAAATAGTTGGTCGCCATAGTTTCGCATATAATTTGTATATGCTCTTAATATGTAGCGACCAGAAGGAATGCTTTCTGGCAACTGAAAATCCCCATTACCTTGTCCATCATTAATCCGTATAACTCGTTTAACAATGATCTTTGATTCAGGTGAGATAATCTCAACATGCAAGTTCTTACTATGGGTGGTCGGCAAACAATATAGAGCATCAACCAAATATGCCTTGAACCATATATCATCGCCAGAGTAATAAATATTACGATCGGTATGAATATATACTTTCTCAACAACCCGAAGAGAATCGTTTTCGTTTGGGAGATGAGATTGTATATTATTACCAATACAAAATGAATAATATAATACTATTAAATAGGCTATTAATATTTTTTTATACATAAGATTAATTTATTACGTTGAAAATAATCAAAAATTAGGTGTTATTTATGCCTGTGTTATTGTGTGTTGGATATTTGTTAATAAATTATGAAATACATATTTAAAGAATAATATCCAACGATGCAATATCATCTGTAGTGCCGATTAGAAGATTAAAAAATAATACGAATAATCATGCATAATGATTATTATATCTTACATTATATTAAGATACTTTAAAATCATTTTACCCTATTGAAAAATAACTGAGATAAACTTATCAAAAAAAAAAGAAACTCGTTTAAACGAAAATAATTTTTGGTTATCTTAAATTAACTTCGTACAATTATAATAATATACCAAAATAAATCTTTACCTGATTAATTAAAACATCAAAATATGAAAAAAATATTTATTTCTTTTCTTTTTATCATTGTTTGGAGCATTGCATTCTCCCAAGTTGATGAAGGGCTACTCACCATCGATAGGATATTTAACTCACCTGAGTTCAAAAGCCAACCAAGTGGCTCAATTCAGTGGCTTCCTGATGGTAATGGTTACACATCTCTCGAAGCATCAACCACAATTAAAAATGGATTTGATATTGTAAAGGTTGATCCTAAAACGGGGAACAAAGTTGTACTTGCATCAGCGCAAGAATTAACCCCAAAAGGGTTAAATGAACCCATTGATATTGAGGAATACTCCTGGTCGCCAGACGGAACAAAACTGTTAATCTTCAACAATGGTCGTCAGGTTTGGCGTTACAATACCCGAGGCGATTACTGGGTATTAGATTTAGCAACTAAATCATTAAACCAACTTGGCAAATCTTTACCTGCGTCTAGTTTGATGTTTGCTAAAATCTCGCCTGATGGAACACGAGCAGCTTACGTTTCAAAACATAATGTTTATGTTGAGAATTTATTCAATAACGTGATTAAGCCTTTAACAACAAATGGTTCTAACACGTTGATTAATGGGACTTTCGATTGGGTTTACGAGGAGGAGTTTGATTGCCGCGATGGTTTCCGCTGGAGTCCAGATAGCAAGCGAATAGCCTACTGGCAGCTCGATGCATCGGGTGTTCGTGACTTCTATATGATAAACAATACCGATTCGCTTTACTCTTATATTATTCCGGTACAATACCCAAAAGCAGGTCAAACTTTATCGGCATGCAAAGTTGGTGTAATCAGCGCTGATGGAGGTAGCACTGTTTGGATGAAACTTCAAGGCGATCCTCGCAACAACTACGTACCTCGTATGGAGTGGGCTGCTTCATCGGAAGAGATTATAATGCAATACATAAATCGCGATCAGAATACGAACCAGCTACTTTACGGAAGCGCTTCCACTGGTGATTTAACTCCTATTCTAGCTGAAACCGATGCCGCTTGGCTTGATGTAGTTGATGATCTAAAATGGCTCGAAAATGGTAAATCGTTTACGTGGATTAGCGAACGCTCGGGATGGAAGCAGATGTACAAGGTTTCGCGCGATGGCAAAATCATAAAACCCATTACAAATGGTAATTTTGATATTATTGAGATTAAGCTGATTGACGATAAAAAGGGTTATATCTACTACATTGCATCGCCTGATAATGCTGCTCAGAAATATCTCTGGCGAGTAAAAATGGATGGGAAAAGCAAACCCGAAAAGCTGACCCCAGCTCAGTTTAACGGAACTAACGCCTACGATTTATCACCCAATGCAGCATGGGCAATACATACATTCTCAAACTACAACAACCCATCGGAGGTTTATTTAGTATCACTCCCCGACCATAAAGTTGCAAAGCAACTGGTTGACAACGCAAAGCTAAAAGCTAACTACGAAAAAATTAAAAAGCTTCCAGTTGAACAGATTAAGGTTACAATCGATGGTAATGTTGATATTGATGGTTTCATGATTAAGCCTTACAACTTCGACCCAAATAAAAAATATCCTGTTCTTTTCTATGTTTATAGCGAACCTTTCGGCACAACTGTTAACGACCGTTGGGGTAACACTGGTTATCTATGGCATTTAATGCTAGCCCAAAAAGGGTATATTGTTATGTCGTTTGATAATAGAGGGACCCCTGTTCCAAAAGGTAGAGAATGGCGGAAATCGATGTACCTAAAGATTGGCGTTTTGAACTCATCCGATCAGGCTAAAGTAGCCCAAGAGGTTGGTAAGATGTACAACTTTGTTGATCCTAATCGCTACGCCATTTGGGGGTGGAGTGGCGGTGGTTCAGCCACGCTAAACGCCATGTTCCGCTTTGGTGATATTTATAAAACAGGAATGGCGGTGGCTCCTGTAGCCGATATTCGCCTTTATGATGCTATCTACCAAGAACGTTTTACAAGTACTCCCCAGAAGCATCCCGAAGTATATGAGCAAGGCTCGCCTATTACCTTTGCTCAGAACCTAAAAGGTAATTTACTTGTTGTTCATGGCACTGGTGATGATAACGTTCACTACCAAGGAACCGAGAAACTATTCAATAAACTGATTGAGAATAATAAGCATTTTAACATGCTTGTTTACCCAAACCGTTCACATAGCATTCGTGAGGGAAAAGGAACAACTGTTCACCTTTACAATGAGTTAACCAGATACTTACTTGAGAATTTGGAAGCAGGCGGTAAATAAAGCGTGTCTGAAAGAGCCATGTAATATCTCACGCAAAGATCGCAAAGCATTAATGTGTAAAACAGCAAACTTTGTGTTCTTTGCGTAAAACTTTGCGATCTTTGCGTGAGATTTTCTTTTGAGATAATTTAGTTCTTCTAATTCAACTTATCCTGTATTTCTTCAACTTTATCCTTAGCACTTTTCATACTGGGATTTAACTCTAACGCCTTTTTATACTCGGCTAACGATTCTTTAAGTAAACCCTTTTTTAGCAAGGCCTCGCCCAAACTATCGTGCGCATTTGCCGATTTTGGGGCCAAAGCCACCTGCTTTCTCAATTTCTCGATCGCCTCGTCAACTCGATTCTGCCCTAGAAGGAAATAGCCATAATCGTTGAAGAAGGCAAAATAATCGGGGTTGTTGCCATATTTGGTCTCAATTAGCTTATACTGCTCCTCTACTTTAGCTGATTCGCCTTTCTTTTTCAACCCTTGAATCATCATAATTCGTCCAAAGTACTCATCAATCTTGATCAGCTTATCAACCTCTTCTAAGGCTTTTTTATCATCTTTCAAACCAGAGTATATTTGTACAAGGGATATTCGAGCCTGCTTTTCATCAAGTTTTAATAATCTATTTGCTATTTCTAGCGCTTTGTTTAGGTCACCACCAACTACACTTGGTGCTTGTGTATAGTAACCAATAAGATTTATCATAGCAAGTCGATGGTTTGGGTCAATCTTAAGTGCTGCAATTAGCTCATCCCTAAAGTCTCCTGCCAACGTCATTTTGGTAAACATGCTGCCATTATTCATTTGAACCATATAAACTCTAGCTAAACCATAATGGTACTCAGCAATATTAGAATTCAACTTAATGGCTTCTTCAACCTCATCCTCGGCATCATCTGCCTTATTCAACTTTAAAAGAACCATTCCTAAAGCATAATGCGCATCGGCATTTTTATCATTTTTTGAGATGATTGCGTCCAAGGATGCTTTTGCCTTCTGGTAATCGTCCTTATCGTATAACGCAACTGCGTTAAGAACTTCTTTATCATTTACCCTAATTGCCTCCTTATTCTGTGCTATGGAAGGAATCGTAATTAAGATAGTTAAAGTGAATATGGTTAATAATAACCCATTTCGTTTGAATCTTGTTATTTCCATAAAATTTTCAATGATTTTTTAAGATTAAAATTTGGCTTTCAAGAAATCATTCTAATCAAAATATATGCCACTAAATTACAAGTTCTCTATTCGCACCTCAACGTATCAACAGGGTTTAACCTAGCAGTTTTTATTGCTTGATATAATACTGTAATTACGGCTACAACCAAAGCAATTCCAAGTGCTCCAGCAAATATCCACCATGATAACTCAGTATGATTTGCATAATTACTTAACAATGCCCTAATAGCTAAATAGGATAATGGGATAGCAATAAACCCTGATATGATAACCCATTTCGTAAAGCTACTTAGCTGAATTACTAAAATTTTAACCATTGAAGCCCCATGGATTTTCCGTAGCACCAACGATTTACGCTGCTGCTCAGCGATAAATGCAGCTAAGCTTAATAAGCCGATACATGAGATAAAGATTGCAAGTATCGTAAACTTACCAATAATTGATTTCAGGTTCTGATCTGTTTTAAACAATTTATAGTAATCATCCTCAAGAAGAGTTGATTCGAAAGGGTATTCAGGATAAAAATCTGCAAAAGTTTTTTTAATCTGATTCATCGTTTGGAGATCAAAAGAATTTTGCGCC
>RPRQ01000043.1 GCA_003818205.1 Bacteroidales bacterium | reverse complement strand
GCTATGCGACTATAGAAAAGCAGCATTGCTGCGAACTATTTGTAGAATAGACGATTACATTTTAGCTAGAAGCAGCATCGCTGCGACCTATTGATTTTAGATTTTTTTCTCGGTTAATAATGAAAATATTACAACATTTTTTTCTGTGTATGCGCAAGCACTTTTTATGTAAAAGCCTAAAATACGTGTACTTGTTATTCTAATTTTAATCCCGTAGGGATGACATTATGGAATAAAATATAGCTGGGAGCAGATGAAATGCCGTAGGCATGACATTATTCTCTGTTCTATCTACTTCATAATGTCGTCCCTACCCTCTGAGGTTTATTTTTAATGGCTTTATAAACCTATTTGTGACTTAATCAGCAGACCCTAGTTATACTTTGCGTCTTAGTGGCAAATCTTTTTATTCACAAAGTATCTAACCTGCCCACCGTAAAAAAGTCTTTTACTTTGGTAGGCAGGAACACAAAGAAAACGCTAAGATTAACATGTTATTCTAAACTACAGCCTTTTGTTTTTTGTACTCTGAATTTTATCTTTTACTTGATATTAAACTCATCCGCATCGAGATAGGCTGGGAATGAGTTACGAAAACTAGTAACATGTTGAATAGAGATGATTTCTGTAATAGTCTTATTCTCTGTTAGAATAAAAATAGATTTCTACAGTTTTTTATAAATGGCTTTTCAACCTGATTATTTAATATGCGAAAATCTATTGCTCTTCTTGGAAATCTCGGGTTTTATTTAACGAAAAAATAAATTTGCTCCCATTGCCTACCTCGCTTTCAACCCAAATTTTCCCTCCATGTTTTTCAACAAATTCTTTACACAAAAGTAACCCTAGACCAGTTCCTTTTTCTCCAGAAGTGCCTAGTTGGTTTATATTTGTATCGATTCGAAATAGTTTAGCAATGTCATCAGGCTTAATTCCAATACCATTATCGGATACTGATACATGAACCATTGAGTCCTGGTCTTTTGTTTCTATTTTAATACTGCCGCCTTTTTGAGTAAACTTTATTGCGTTGCTGATTAAGTTTCGTAACACTGCATTTATCATGTATATATCAGCTAAAACAAAACATGGAGTTTTTATATCCATTATCAGAGATATATTTTTAGCCCTTGCTATCGGATTTAATAGTTCAACTATTGTATTTACAACAAGAATCAAGTCGGTTTTAATAGGATTAAAAGTTATTCCGTTCTGTTGACTGCGTGCCCAGTCTAATAAGTTCTCCAATAATTTTAAAGTTTGCACAGTTGTTGAATGTAAACTTTCAATAATATGTTGAGTTTTATCAACATTATAAATTCGATGGTTTTCAACTAGAAGTTCGGAATAGCCTAAAAGTACGTTAAACGGACCTTTTAAATCATGAGCGATAATAGAAAGCAGTTTGTCTTTTGACAGCATTAGTTCAATTAACACTTGGGATTTGTGTTGTAACTGTTCCTTTTGATCCTGAGTTATTTTATATTTTCTTGCATTTGCTATGGATAATCCACAAATCTTGCTGATAACAGGCCATATCCTTTTGTATTGTTCAATATATTCTGGAAACTTAACGCCATAAATTTTAAATACACCAAGTGTTTCATTTTGATGAGTTATTTCAATGGAAAAGAAATCATTCTGGTTTATTTTAGTATCTATATTATAACTATTTAACCAAATAATATTGCCTTCAGCCCCATTGAAATAATTCTGAAATCCAATCTGGTATGGTGCAAAAAGAAGGTTTAATAACCATAATACTTCTTTTACTATTAGTGATTCTTCAATAATATCAACAAGATTTTGAAGATGTTTGAAAATGATTAAATAATCCGCACTCTCTTTTGTAATTGCTGAAAGTTTTTCGTTTATGCTATTTCGCTCAACATCAACTCTCCATTTTGAAACTTGCGCATCAAGAAAGTTAATACAATGCGATAAACCTACCGGAAAGACTTCATAAGGTAAGCCCATGTATTCTGAGAGGGCTATTAAATTCGGCTTAAAATCACCGCTTATCCCCGTATCAAGAAATAGTATTTTTTTTAATGATTCATTAAAGAAAATCTTCGACGATTTCTCATCAAAGCCCCAATCTACAATATGCTGCTTATAATTTCTTAACCAACCGTTTGAAACAAGATAATCCCCCTGTTTAATGAAATGATATATGCTTTCCTTGTTAAGGATTAGCTCGAAGCATTGTTCGAAGTTAATAAACTCAATCTTTCTATTTTGAGGAATCTCTTCTTTAAATCTTTTTTGACACAAACCTCCAAAGAATAAAACCCTTGAATACTGGTTTAATTCATCTGAAGTTAAATCTGGAAGTATTTTATCTTTATCAGGCCTTCTGCCACATGATGAGTTGTAAGTCATGAGTTTAACATCTGGATAATTACCAGTTTGAATAATATGACTTACTTCAGCTACTAATGAGTTGCAAACGAATATACATAGTTTATCTGTCATTGCTGTTTCTTAGTAATAGGATAGACTCCAAACGTTTGCACTGTTTCGGAAATAGTAAGTAGTACCTCATCAGGAACTTGAAAAGGTATTTCTCCATGATTATCTGATAAAATAAAACCTCCGCTAGGTGCTGCTTTTTGAATAATATCGCGAACAATTCTATGGGTTTCTTCCCGTGTCCACCTTCGCATTTCAACGCCGTTAAGGTTGCCCAAAACGGTTAACTTGTCTTTAAATGCATTTTTTATTACTCCAATGTCTTCATTTGAGCTAACTCCAACAACGGCTGTTCCTGTTTGAGAAACCAAATCTGAGATTGGCAAGCAATTGCCAGATGCAAAGTGCGTTGCAGTAGGTCCTTTTATTTGGGCAATGGTTTGTTTAGCAATCTGGAGACCTGTTTCAAGGTATAATTCTCTTGGAATAATCGTTGACGATGAAACAGGATCAAAATAACAAATAGCGGTTGCACCAGCTTCAAGTTGTGCATTTGCCCAATCAATACAAAACTCTTGGTTTACCTGCATTAGATGATTAAACATATCTTTGCGAAAGTGTATAATATCCAAATACTTTTCGAATCCTAGCTGTAAAACGGGTAGAGAAAAAGGAGACATAACCACTCC
The DNA here is from genome assembly GCA_003818205.1 of Bacteroidales bacterium. Classification (GTDB taxonomy): domain Bacteria; phylum Bacteroidota; class Bacteroidia; order Bacteroidales; family Tenuifilaceae; genus UBA8529. The sequence continues at coordinate 34,557 of RPRQ01000043.1, read as the reverse complement.
AATAATTGGAGTTTCACCTTTTGCTTTTTCTTTTAGCAGCTGAATGGATTTTAAAACTTTATGAAGTACTTTGGTGTCTTTTACTTTTGGTGCTTGTAAACAATTAATTTTTTCAATGTCCTTTATTAACGGAATACCTGAGTTTGGCGGACCATCGTCTGTGAAAATAACATCTCCACCAAAGGCTTCGGTTTCAAGAGGTGCATAAAAGAAAGGGTAAAGACAATCGGTATGGTATTTACTGTTTATTCGTAGTTGGCCTTCGGCCACATTCTCTCCTTTGGCAAAATAGTCCTTAATACTCATTCCGAGCTCTTTTGCTCCATGCATTGTTGCTAGAAGGAAAAGGGGAACTCTATCCGGCTCTTTATGTGAAAGGGTTGTGAGCACTCTCTCCATTGATGTCATATCTTTGGTTTTCATACACTTCCCTCCATTAGTTTATTTACTATTTCTAATGCCTCTGAGGAATCTTTGCCATATCCATCAGCACCCACCTCTTTCCATAGGTTATTGTCGAAGCGGAATGGAGCACCTCCAACAATAATCTTAACATCGGAATCCGATAGTTTACTTTTTAACTCCTTGATACGTAAAGCAGAAGGCAGCATCAGTACTGAAAGCAGAAGAATTTTTATTTTTTCTTTTTTTATAATGCCGACTAAGTTTTCGGAGGTTAATCCACCTCCAAGATCAGTCAGCTCAAATCCACTGGCGCGAAGTGTTGAATAGATTATACGTTTCCCTAAGAGATGGTAATCTTCAAACACAGCAATTGCCATTTTAGGTTGGTTTTTCCTATTTGGATCTGAAGGGGGGAGGATTTTCTCAATTATCTCTTCGCAAATAACCCCACTCATGTAAACCTGCGATAAAGCTAATTTACCCTCTTCCCAAGCTTCTCCAATTTTTTGTAAAACTTGCGAAATTAATTCACTTGCAATTTCAATAGGTGAACTTATAGATGTTGCATTTATGACTATGCTCTCAGCTTTTTCGTGATTCATGGTCAATAATGCTCTTTCTAAATCATTTATAATAAATTTAAATTTATCCATATAGTTGAATATTTGGAATTTAAATTAAGAATCACTACTAACCGACAAATCTAAACTTTGCCACAAAGCCACGAAGACGCTAAGATTAAAAAAATATATAAATATCAAATAATATGATACTTAGAACACCTTTGTGACTTTGAATTGTTTTAAAATGCACCCCAAACTGCCAGTTAATTTTATACTATCGTTGTCTTTTGTGGCTTTCAAGATGTTTCAAGTATTTTAGTCGTTCAATAGTGATTAAGAATATAAGATGCTTATAAAATTGATAAACAAATATATCCCATCTATTATTATTTAACTAATGATAATAAGTGATTTACATCATTGATCTATAGGCTATTTTATTGAAAATAGGCACTTTTAAGAACCTGTTATGCGATGAGAATTGAGCGAAGTTGAAGCCATATTTCAACTTCGCTCAGTGTGACTTCTAAATGAATTTTTATTTTTAATAATCTAATCGAAATCAGTGCCTATAATGTGAATGGCTACTTGATTTCAAACTCATCAGCATCAAGGTGAGCTGGGAATGAATTACGGAAGTTGATTACCTCTTGTAAATCTATATTTGCGGAAATAATCTGATTTTCATTGCGGTTTGCAAGGGTAATAGTTTTACCTTTGGGGTCAATAATTTGGGAATCGCCAGAATAACTAAAACCGCCTCCATCTTTCCCAACCCGATTACAGGCCACCACGTAACAAAGGTTCTCTATTGCGCGGGCAGATAGTAATGTGTTCCATACGGCACTACGTTTTTCGGGGAAATTAGCAACGATTAGAATCATATCGTAATCATTGCGGTTTCGGCTCCAAACAGGAAAGCGAAGATCATAGCAAACCAAAAGAAGTATTCTAAAACCTTTATAGTTAATAACAATGCGTTTATCTCCTGGATGGTACTGATTATGCTCCTCTGCCATGCGGAAAAGATGTCGCTTGTCGTAATGCTCAATTCTTCCATCGGGGTGGACAAAAACTAGGCGATTATAATACTTTCCTGAATCCTCAACAATTAAACTACCTGCCAATGCAACCTTTTTTGAGGTTGCTACCCTTTGCATCCATTTTACCGTTGGTCCAGGCCATTTCTCTGCCAAGTTCTCAGGGAGCATAGAGAAACCTGTGCTGAACATTTCAGGTAGAACAATTAAATCAACATTGTTCTCCAGGGTGCTTATCTTTTCATCGAACATCTCCCGATTTTTCGATGGCAATTCCCAGTATAGGTCGGTTTGAATGATTGAGATATTCATAGTATCTTTTTTAAGTTAGCGATGTCCATTGCAATGGCATTATTGTATTCGTTAATTAGCTGAAAAAGAATAAGGTTAATAGTGTTAAATTTATTATTGTCAATTAAAGATATTGGTAATAGCCCAGGTGATGTGCCGGTTAAGAATGCGCAATCGAATTCAGTTAACCTGTCAACAGGTAGAGGCTCTTCTTTCAACAAAATTTTCAGACTCGCTGAGATATTTAATACTACCTGTCGGGTAATACCCCCAAGCACCATATTCAATGGCGGGGTGTAAAGGGTGTTGTCTTTGATTAAGAATATATTTGAACGACTCCCCTCTGTAATTAATCCATTGCTATCAACAAGCAGTACTTCGTAGCAACCAGATTCGCTTATTATTTTATCAGCTAATTCTCTAAGGGTAGAGTTTTCAACCTTAGCGTTAGGATTATTGCGATTGGCATTCAATGTTCTTAGCGTTACACCATTCTCCCTTTGCTGTTGGGTTGGATAGCTGCTCGGAATGAAATAAATCAAGATGTCGAATGTAGTAGGAGTGCTATAAACCAGTGAGATGCGGATATTGTTTTCTTCTATTGGATTTGCTTCGAGTAATTCAATTATTTGTTTTCGAATAGATTGCTTATCAATAATTTCAAGGCTAAGCAAAGCTGTAGAGTTAATTAATCTATCGATATGGTGATTAAAAAATAATGGGGTAGATTTTTTAACCCTTATAACTTCATAAACAATTGGAGCATTTTCTGGGAATTGGTATTGAAAATCCTCAATGGGTTTAATTGCTCCATTTAAAGCAAAAAAGTTTTCGGTTAACCTAATTTTATGATCCATCGCATTACAATGTGCTTCATTGCTTCAAATGTAGTTATAATACTGATTGGATAAAATAAAGAGATTGAGAGAAGCGGATTAAATTATTCTGTATATCTCCATTATATTTTCTAAGATTTTATTGAAATCAATCTTTAAATCAATGAGTTTACCGCTTCGGACATCAAACACCCAACCATGAACTTTCACCCCACGTAACTTATAGGCCTTTTGAGCATCGGGGGTTTTGATGATATTGATGCACTGTTCCTGAACATTGAGTTCCACCAATCTTTTGTACTTCTCCTCTTCATCAATAATGGAATCAAGCTCCGTTTTATGTATCCGGTAAACATCGCGAATATTCCTAAGCCATGGGTTAAGTATGCCCAAATCGGCCGATTGCATTGCCGCTTTAACACCATTACAGTAGTAGTGACCACAAACAATAACATGCTTTACTTTTAGGTGGCTCACCGCATAGTTGATAACCGACATGGAGCTAAGGTCGGTATTGGGTACCATATTGGCAATATTGCGATGTACAAAAACATCGCCAGGTTGAACGCCCATCAGCTCTTCGGCGGTAACCCGGCTATCGGAACATCCTATATATAGATACTCAGGGTTTTGTCCGACAGAAAGTTTCTTAAAATACTCACAATCAGCACTTAATTTTTCTGCAATCCACTTGCGGTTATTGCTAAATATTCTTTCTATTTCCATGGTAAATGGTTCGATATGTTTTATATCAAAACGGGGCTGCTAGGTTTCAACCTTAATTGAATTTATCAAATTTACAAAATAATCAGCCTCAGTTGCCGAAGTGTAGCAGGTTTTTCCGATGCATATTTTAATACTTGAACTCTTCGATTCTAAACCATCTTCGGGAGAATAATGGTTCGAAATAGTTGGAAATACACTAGGATATATAACTCTCCGTTGAATCTGATTTAGCAACTCGATGCTTCTTGAAGAATCAATTGCTAAATGAACCGCTGGTAAGTACATTGAATTCATTAGCCTTGCCCACCCAAATACGTAGGGTCCACCATGTTCTAGCGATTCTGTAATATTGGCAAGCATTTGGTTCGACATGGCGGTGTACTCTACAGTACGCATAACTTCACCAAGCTCAAATAGGTTTTGAGCCATTATAGATCCAGAAGATGAAATAACCCCATCGGTTAAGTCCATTTTGCGGGCAATCAGATCGGTTTGATGCGATGGGGCGAAGAAGAACATACCTGAGTCAGCATCATAAAAATCTTGAATAACAACTTTTACAAGATTTTGCGCTTTAAGAATCAATTCTTGATTTAATGTAGCCCGGTAAACCGATATATAGGCTTTTATGAGATAAGCATAATCGTCGAGTAGCGCATCTACCGAAAGCCTCCCCTTACATAGGATTCGCTTTAACCTGCCATCGGAATAGTGATTGTTTTCGATATATTTTAAACAACTTATAGCAGCGTTTAGATAATTTGTACTTCCAAATGATACATATGAATCAATAAGAGCAGCGATAAGCATTCCATTCCATGAGGTAATAATCTTATCGTCAAGACTAGGCTTTACTCTAGTATTTCGAACAGCTATTAATTGTTTCTTTGCCCGTTCAATTCTATTCGTTGCAACCGTACAATCGATGGAGAATAGGCTTTTCAGGTGCTCCTTCGATGCGCTTCGGTTGAGCACATTACTGCCCTCAAAATTTCCTGCTGCTGTAACTCCGTAAGCTACCGAAAATAGCTCTGCATCCTCACCAAGAACGGCTTCAACCTCTTGCTTAGTCCATGTGTAGTAAGTGCCCTCTTCCCCCTCGCTATCGGCATCATACGATGAATAGAAGCCCCCTTGGTTCGACTTCATCTCACTTATAATAAATGAGATACTCTCTTCTACTACGCTTTTGTAAAGTTCGCTCTGATTCAAACGATAAGCCTTGGAGTAGAGCGATATTAGCTGTGCGTTATCGTAGAGCATTTTTTCGAAGTGAGGGATAAGCCATCCATCGTCAACCGAGTAGCGGGCAAAGCCTCCTCCAAGATGATCGTAAATACCTCCCGATGCAATTTTATCGAGGGTAAGCATTACAAAATCAGTAATATCCTTATCATGGGCATTAGCTCCGTATTCGAGCAAAAACTCCAATAACCCGGGCATAGGGAACTTTGGTGCTCCCTTAATACCACCATTCCTTGTGTCGAAAAGCCTTTTAAGCCGATTGGAGTAATCTTTAATGATGTTTTCTGGGTGTAATTCAGGTTCTCTTTTAAACCTAATTATTTCGGTTCCTACAATACTTTTAGCCAATTCGTCGGCAACATCGGTTATGCGGTTGGGGTCTTTCAGCCATGAGTCATTTAAGTTCTTTAATACGCTAAGCCAATTCTTAATCGTGAAATATGTACCCCCAAAGATGGGCTTGCCATTGGGTAGAGCAAAGCAGTTCAACGGCCAACCACCGCTACGGTTGATAATCTGAACGGCATTCATGTATATTTGATCGATATCGGGTCTTTCCTCTCTATCAACTTTGATATTTACAAAATGGGTATTCATAAACTCGGTAACCTCAGGATTGGAGAATGCTTCGTGCTCCATCACATGGCACCAGTGGCAGCTGCTATACCCTATGCTTACAAGCACAAGTTTCTTCTCTTCCTTCGCCTTGTTAAAGGCTTCATCGCCCCATGGATACCAATCCACAGGGTTATTTGCATGTTGAAGGAGGTAAGGGCTAGTTTCTATGGCTAATCTATTTGAAAAGGTATCCATCGTTTTTATTTGTAATACTCTGTTAACAGTTTTTATGAAGAATTGTTGATTAAACTGTAAAAATGAAGAATCGTATTAAAAAGAATCAAACATTTTTATTGTTACTTTGGGTTGATTATTTTTGGAATATTTTTTGAGTTTACAAACGAACAGTATGTTTAACAATAAATTTCATACAATGAAGCGTATTAAAACCATTCTAACCATCCTAATTATAGCTTTTTGCGCTAATGTTTTTGCCCAAGGTTATAAAATAGAGGTTCAAATCAATGGTATTAAAGATACTACCATTATGCTGGGTCACCATTTGGGAGAGAAGAAATACGTACAGGATACCGCCAAGGTTGACTCTAAAGGTTTTGCCGTTTTTCAGGGCGATTCAGCATTAAGAAGGGGTATTTACCTGGTTATTCTTCCGAACAAAACATACTTTGAGATCCTAATAAACGAGGATCAAAAATTTGGGGTTAAAACCGATTCAAATGATTATCTTGAGAAGTTAACCTTTACAAATTGTAAGGAGTGCAACGTGTTTGCCGACTATCAGCGATATTTGGTTGAGCAGCAAAAGACCATGTCGGCGTATCAGGATAGGTACAAAGCCGTTTCGGCTAAACCCGACTCGGTTAAGATCATGCAGGAAAAGATTAAGGACCTTGACAAGAAGGTGAATGAATATTGGAATAGCGTCATTAGCAACAACCCCAACTCTTTAATAGCCATTATTGTAAAAATGATGCTGCCTTTGCATATCCCCGAATTTGCAGTACCTATCAATGCTAAGAATGCCGACTCGTTGAGGTGGGTTATGGGTTATCAGTTTAATAAAACGCACTACTTCGATAATATTCCGTTAACCGATTCACGCTTGCTTCGTACCCCAATCCTCGAGCAGCGGTTAAATTCATTTTTCGATCGGGTTTTAATCCCATTGCCTGATAGCATTATCCCTGAGGTGTTTAAAATAATTGAAATCTCTAAAGGCAATAAAGAGGTATTTCAATACATGCTCTCCTTCCTCGGGAATAAATTTTCAACCTCGAATATCATGGGGTTCGATGCTATTTTTGTTGCCATTGCCGAGAAGTATTACTTATCGGGACAGGCATGGTGGGCTGATAAGAAGATGTTAGATAAAATTCAGGAGCGAGTAACCGCATTAAAGCCAAACCTTATCGGGAAGCAATGTCCAAACCTTTCGCTACCCGATATGTCGGGCGTTATAAGAAGGCTAAGTGATGTAAAAGCGAAGATCACGGTTCTTTATTTTTATGACTCAAATTGTAGCCATTGTAAAAAGGTAACGCCAGAGGTTAAGAAACTTTACGATATATTTAAACCCAAAGGGTTTGAGGTATATGCAGTTTATACTCAAGGTAATCAGCCTGAGATTGTGGAATACATCAATAAGAATAATCTAAACTGGATAAATGTTTGGGATCCTGCACAGAATTCAAAATTCAGAGACTTATTTGATATCTATTCTACTCCTGTAATCTATGTACTTGATGCTAAAAAGAAGATTATTGCTAAGAGGATTAGCGAGGAGTCGTTGAAGCAGATGCTGGAGTTGGAGTTCAAGTAATTTTTTTCTTTAATTAACGTGAGTTCGATTTAAGAAATGGTAGTAATACTCTAAATTGTAATTTGTTACAAGTTTATCATTTGGTATTGGAATGATGGAATATTGGAATAATGGGGTTTCTTCTAACTTTTCTCTTCCAATATTCCATTTTTCCATCATTCCATTTCTCCCCTCAAAGTAAAATACTGATAACATAGCACTTAAATTGTTTCTTACATCGAACTGACGTTAATTAGTCTTATTACCTGAATTGTAATCGGAAGACGGTTTTGACACTTGGTTTGGATTCAAACGTGATGCTTCCATTGTGTAACCTCATTATTTGACGTGAAAGGCTAAGTCCAATCCCAGAACCTGTTTTCTTGGTGGTGTAGAAGGGGATAAAGATATTTTCGGTAATGTCTTTCGGTATTCCAATTCCGTTGTCTTCGATCTCAATGAATAGATCGTTATCTGCTCTAAAAGACCTTACGTAAATGCATGGATTGTTTGTACCAGATAACGCCTCTATACTATTGGTGATAAGGTTAATAATTACCTGTTCCAAAAGATTACTATCGGCATTTATTGCTAGCTCATCATCCGTTACATCTAGCATTAGGCGAATATTCGACTTTGATACCTCAGCCTGCATCAGGGTTTTAATATTATCAAGAAATGATTTGATATTAAATTCCTGTTTTTCAGGTATAGGGATTTTTGTTAATTTTCGGTAATCATTGACAAAATTGAATAATCCATTGCTGCGCTTTTCGATGGTTTTTAACCCGGAACGGATTGATGAAATTTGATTATCAGTAACTGTAGTCAATGATTTCTGATTCCCTTTATCATCTTCTAACAACATCAGGCAGGTTTCAGTTAAAGATGAAATAGGGGTAACTGAATTCATAATTTCATGGGCCATGGTTCTAATTAGCTTATGCCATGAGTCGATCTCTTTTTGATCCATCTCCGAGGCGATATTGCTAAAGGTAATAAGTTTTAACTCTTTATTCATCACCTTAACCTTGCTAGCCTGAATTGATAAAGTATTTTTTTTATTCTCTATTTTGTATTCAAAAAGTTTTCGTTCAGAGGGCTCTATTGATTGGATAACCTTAGCTAGTTCAGGGTTTTTATAGGATAGTTTTTCGATTGACCCGAACTCATCAATGCCCGGAATTAAAAGTGCTGAACTATTGAAGAGCGTTATGTTTGAATCCTTATCAATTGCAATAATCCCTATTTCAATATGATCAATAATCAATTTGAGATACTGATATTGAGCCTCCTTCTCAATTTTGGCAGTAGATATCTCCTTTATAATTTCTTTAAATGCTTGATTCAATTCCTTGAACGATCCTCCTAGTGCCTCTTCTTTATTGGTAAAAGCTAAATCGGAATGATGAATTGACTGAAGAAACCTTGTGAGCTGACGATTTGATATATTGATAAAACGAATAATTTCATATAGCTGAATTATAAGAATAATACCGAACACCATAGTGCTAAAGAACTTACTTTCATTAGGAATTGTAAATCCAAGTACTATAAGGTTAATTAGAATTAAAATAACCCTTAGGTAGAGTTTAAATGAAAATCTTTTATAAACCATATTTTTCGAGCCTTCGGTATAAAGCATTTCTTTGGAGTCCAAGATCATTTGCAGCCTTTGTTACATTTCCATTATTCTTATGAAGAGCTTTCATAATAATAGTTTTCTCTATTTCATCTAGGTTTAAATTACCTCCACTTTCAGCTGCTTGTAATTCGTGGTTTTTTAACAAGAAATCGTCAATTACAATTTCATCATTATCGCAAAGGACAACCGCACGTTCCACTGTATTTTGAAGCTCTCTGATATTCCCTGGCCAACGATGTTTTGTAAGAAGTTTAAGCGTGCTTTTCTTTACTCTTATTCTAGGTTTATTGTATTTAGCAGAATATGTCTTTAGAAAATGCTCAGCAAGCAAAGGGATATCATCTAACCTTTCACGCAATGGAGGAACATGAACTTCAAATGTGTTAATACGGTAAAATAGGTCTTCCCTGAATTTCCCTTCGGCTACCATTTTCTGCAAGGGCATATTAGTGGCTGCAACTAGCCTGATATCAATAGGTATCTCAATATTTGAACCAACACGATTAATTACACGTTTTTCCAATGCAGAAAGTAACTTTGATTGAAGCGAGTAGGCGAGGTTACCAATCTCATCGAGAAAGATTGTACCTCCATTTGCTATCTCAAATCGACCAATTTTATCATCTTTTGCATCCGTAAAAGATCCTTTAATATGACCAAACATTTCGCTTTCAAAGAGGTTCTCATGTAATGCGCCCATATCGGCGCTAATGAAAACCTGATCGGAACGATCCGATTTGCGATGAAGCAATCTGGCTAAAAGCTCTTTGCCAGTACCATTCTCGCCCATTAGCAAAACATTAGCATCGGTTTTGGCAACTTTTTCAATAGTGCTTATTACTTTAACAATTGAATCAGAAACACCAATGATTTCCTGAAATATTTTGTCTAAATCAGAGCTTAGCGTTTTACGGGTATTTTCGAGTCTTTTGACGGTTTGTTTTGACTTTCGATACTTTAATGCCGATGATACAGAAGCCAATAACTTTGCGTTTTTCCAAGGTTTTAGTATGAAATCGAAAGCTCCTTTCTTGATTCCCTTTACTGCTAAATCAATCTCACCAAATGCAGTCATAAGTATTACTATGGTATCAGGACTTTGCTCTACTATCCTTTCAAGAAGGGAGATTCCTTCGCGACCGTCAGTTTTTCCCTTGCTAAAGTTCATATCAAGAAGAATTACATCAAAATCGGTTTTTTCGAATAACCTTGGTAAATTAGCAGGATTCGATTCGGTTTTAACACTATTGAATTGTTGCTCAAGGAATAGCTTTGCCGATGTTAATACATCTTCATCATCATCAACTATCAGAATAGATCCTTTTTCCACGGAAAAGTATTTAAAGTGCCTAAAAAATCTAAAGACCACAGTAATTTTAAATACTCGAAGTACTTTAGGCACTTCTTCTGGGAACAAAGATATAAAATTGCTTCAAAAACGAACACCTATTCGATACGAAAACGAACAATTATTTAATGGGCGTATTCTAATGTAAATAAGTTAATAGTATGAAAAACAAACGATTATTCTTTTTGGTTTTTCATTTGAACAATAAAGATTAATGATTTGTAAATTGTAATCCTTAATTTTCATATTATGATTAGAAATTTAATAAAAATAACTCTTAGATCTACAAAGAAGACCTTCGGTTTTTCATTGATAAACATTCTTGGATTAGCTATCGGTATAGCGTGTAGTGTTCTAATAATGGTTTTTGTTTGGTATGAGTTAAGCTATGATAAGTACAACGAAAAAGCTGATAGAATCTATCGAATTGCTCAGAAAGCGCTAATTGGAAATACTCAGATTAATCAAACATGGACTCCTGCACCAATGCCTGCTGCGTTATATAAGGAGTTTCCTGAAATTGAAGCGGTGACAAGAATATGTAATGCTGGTAATCAGAATGTAAATTGCAATAATAAAGTTTTTATCGAAAAGCGTGTGTGGATTGCGGATTCATCGCTGTGCGATGTTTTTACTTTTCACTTTATCAAAGGTTCTTCAAAGAATGCATTAAATAAACCGAACAAAGTAGTTATAACAGAGAGCACGGCTTCTAAGTATTTTGGAAAGGATAATCCAATTGGAAAGATGCTAACTATGAGTGATAATGAAGGAACCACGAATTTAGAGGTTTCGGCAGTTATTCAAGATATTCCAGAAAACTCACATTTTCATTTTGATTTTGTTGTTTCTATGGTTTCATTTAAAGGCTTATATGATTCTCAGGAATGGTTCAATAATAATTTCTTCACATATCTTGTACTTCAAAAAGGCTTAAATGTAAAAGAGTTTGAAGCAAAGATTCCAGCATTTACCAATAAATACTTGTTTGATGGTAAATATGAGGAAATGAAAGCGAAACGCAGCGGGTATTGGGAAATATACCTTCAGCCGCTACTCGATATTCATCTAAATTCAGATATTACAGGTGAGTTTGAGCCCAATGGACGAAAATCTTACGTCTATATTTTCTTTGTGGTAGCAATTATTATTCTGCTGATAGCCTGTATAAACTTTATGAACTTAAATACAGCCAAGTCATCCGCCAGATCGAGAGAGGTTGGTGTTCGAAAAGTGGTTGGGGCAAAAAGAAGATCGCTTATCATTCAATTTATTGGTGAATCAATTATTATAAGCTATATCGCTTTGATTATAGGTATGGCTATCGCTGAGACGCTTTTACCTCTATACGGCAATCTTGTTGGACGCCATCTGGAGATTCACTATTTCAATAATTACTATGTTTTACCACTTCTAATTCTGCTTGCTACATCAGTTGGTATTATTTCTGGTAGCTATCCAGCTTTTTTTCTATCATCATTCAAGCCAGTAAATGTTCTAAAAGGAAAACTAAGAGGAGGTGCAAAGTTACCTTGGTTAAGGAACACGCTAGTTGTTGTACAATTCACGATATCGGTTATACTTATTGTTGGTACGTTGCTGATCTATAAACAACTTAATTATTTACAGAATGAACGATTGGGTTTCGATAAAGAACAAGTGATTGTACTAAGAAATCCTTTTGCCTTGGGTAATAATAGCAAGGTATTTAAAGAAGATCTTAAGAAATATGAAGGAATAGAAGACATAACCTTTTCAACTAGAATTCCTGGCAAAATGTTCAATAATATGGGTTATGGAAGTGATGGTAAAGAAAGTTTCACCCTTAATCTATGTGCTTGTGATCCTAGTTTTATGAATGTGATGAAACTCGAAATTATAGAGGGTAGGTTCTTTTCAGATGATTTTTTAACCGATACATCAGCTGTAATAATCAATGAATCAGCGGTTAAACTGTTAGAATGGAAAGATCCAATTGAAAAAATCATTAACGATTATGGCCGCAAATCTAACAAATTCAAAGTTGTTGGCGTTGTAAAGGATTTCTACTATGAATCGAAACATCAAAAGGTTCGACCAATGGCTCTTTTCAAGTTGAATGGTTTATATTCATGGCCTGCTAGCTACATTTCAGTTAGAATAAAGCCTAACAAACTTGTGGATGTAATAAAATATTTAGATCTGAGCTGGAAGAAATATGCTAGAGGCCTGCCCTTAGAGTACTTCTTCTTGAACGAAGAGTACGATATTCTCTATAAAAACGAGAAACAGACTCAACAACTTTTTATTGCATTCTCTGTTTTGGCTATATTTATTGCTTGTTTAGGACTTTTAGGTTTATCGTCCTATATAGCAGAGCAGCGAACAAAGGAGATTGGTATTCGGAAGGTAATGGGTGCTTCAGTTTCAACAATTACCTACATTCTCTCTGCAAATTTTACAAAATGGGTTTTAATTTCTAATATTTTCGCATGGCCTATTGGTTACTACCTAATGACCAAATGGCTTGAAGATTTTGCTTATAAGGTTAGCATAAGCTGGTGGATGTTTGCCTTAGCAGCCTTGCTTTCAATTGTAATAGCATTAGTTACGATTAGCTATCAATCTATAAAAGCGGCAACACGAAACCCGATTGAGAGTTTGAGGTATGAATAGATGATTGAATTAAACAAAGGAATCAGGGTCTTAATTAACTCTGATTCCTTTGATATATCAATGTATAGTAAAATTTTATTTTTTTTGCAAAACTTGAATTAACACTACTTTATTGTTAAAAACTCCGAATGGCACGAATATAGTTGCCATAATTTTTAGTGCTTAAATTTTGTGCTCCATCATTAAAAGATTGTTTCCATGCGTAGTACTGAAAACTTCCACTGTTTTCAGATGAAGTCCAATAGTAGTTATTTACAAAACCTCCAATAGCTGCTTTGTTTAGGTATAGTATGTTTAGCTCATCTTTACTTGGTAAATACCAATCACTATAACCATTCAATACTAAATCTCCGCATAATCTTGCTGCGATTCCTGCGGTTGAACAGTTTGCCATAATATCTACCGTATTTTGATTACCTGTGCCTAAGACAGTACGTTCAACACCCATTGTAGCGGTTCCGTTACAACCCCATTCTGCACTTGTACTTTGATCGCTTGGCGCTGCGATTAAACCGTGCTGAACATTAACATCATAACCTGGGTCACCTGGTTGTAAAATATAAGCTACTTTACCTCCTTGATAGTTTTCACCAATAGCAATTATTGTTTTTGCAGAAGTACCATCATAATTCTTCCATTCGGTACCATCATGATAATTTGGTTTCTTAGTAGTTGTATTATAAACTATTAATCCTTCTACGGGAGCTAATGCATCTCTTTGATCTTGGGTCATTCGAGGAGGTAAAAAACCTTTTGTTGTACTTGAGATTTCAAGTGCAGAAGAAGCACTTGGAGTTGCAGTGCCAATTCCTTGTTGTGAAACATTAACAATTGTTTTATTTCCAGCATCAGTTCCTTGAGTCAGAACATTTGCAAGGTTTTGAGTCTCATTTGTGAGATAATTTGGCGTAAATCTTACCCATTTTGTACCGTTGAAATGCAATAAATCATTTGTGGCAGCACCTAAAAAATCGAAATCTGCGATGCCATAACCTGTTAATGTTGTTGGCTTATTGGTTAAATTGTTAAAATGTAATTGTGATGAACCGCTGGTTTGCATGTTACTTTTTGTATAATAGTTTGTAGAAGCGGCTGTCCATAAAGGATCGGTTTCGTTTAGAGTTCCAGTAAGACTTTCAGCTGTTTTAGCATGCAATGCAAAAGGAACGCTAAGCAATTGGCTTGTACCTGTAATGGTATAGTTAGTACTTCCCATTGGATCGGTTTCGGTTTTAATTAAGTATGGTCCATTTGCCCAGTTAATGGTGCTAAACCCTGTGCCCCCACCAATCTCAATGGTTACTAATCCATTTGTATTTGTAGTTGGTGTTTGAGTTTCGGTGTAAACTGCTGTACCGCTTGCTGAGCCTTGGAGTATGCTAATCCTCATGCCTACGGCATGGTTAGCTACGAGTTGATTGCTACTATTTCGGATTACCGCTTGATAGCTCATTTTTTCAGGGGTTTGTGCACAAACTATAAAAGCTATTAGTGATGCTACTATAAGTGTAAATATCTTTCTCATAATGCTTATTATTTTTAATGTTTATATTTCTACTCTAATTGTTCCCGATACGCTTTGCTATCGGGACTAATTCGACTACGTGTATTTGAAAAAAACACTGTCTCATTGAGTTTTAATGATTTTAAATGTTTTTACTTCGTTGTTACCATTGGTTACTTTCAGGAAATAAATTGCAGGTACGAAGTTTACCATAGCAATACTGGTCTCTGTACTTTCAACCATTTTGCTTTCTATTAGTCTTCCATTCATATCGTATAGTAGATAGCTAATTGAATGAATGCTGAGCGTAGTCGAAGCATCAACCTTTAATATTAGAAAATCGGTTGTTGGATTTGGGTAAGCCGAGCAGAATAGGTTAATATCATTGCCTTCGTCAACGCTAGTAATAGTGGTTATCTCAAAGGGTTGTTGTGCTCCAGTAGTAATAGTTCCATCGGTACTGCTTTGAGTTAAATAAAATACTTGTCCTGCTGAATAGCAAACAGAACCTCCACTTCCAGATGCAATACCCCCGGTTACTATTGGACTTTCCTGTGCAATCACAGTTCCTAATCCAAAAGAATAAAGGAATAATAGTAAAATGTGTTTTTGCTTCATATAGATTTGTTTTATGGTTAATAAACTATGAAGCAAAGGAAATCTAGAATCATGAGTAAGCTTGTCACCCATGTTCCAAATACTAACAGATATGTTTCAGAAGTTATAAGTTATTATGAAATAGTTAGATAAGTAATTAGAAAGCATGTTTATTTTTTCTCATTTCCTGTATATTCGGAAGGAGAAACACCGAATAGCTCTTTAAAATTCTTAGCGAAGTAGGATAGGTTGTTGAATCCAGTTTGATAGGCTATTTCCGAAACATTTCCAGCATTGTGTTTTAGTAACTGGGCTGCACGTCGAAGTCGTATATTGCGTATAAATTCGGTGGTTGATTGGTTCGTAATCGCTTTTAATTTTCGATGTAGGTTTGTGCGACTCATGCCCATATCGGAACAGAATTGGGTAACCTCGTAGTCTGAATCATCCATGTGGGCTTCGATATGCTCTATTGCTCTTTGCAGAAGTTTTTCATCCAAACTGGAAATGGAAATTTCTGAAAGGTTAAGTTCGGGCATCTTACATAACTTATCTCGCAATAGTTGTCGAGTAGTAAATAGATTTTTTATGCGTAAGCTAAGTTCTTTTACACTAAAAGGTTTTGAAAGATATTCGTCTGCACCAGTTTCTAATCCTTCAATTATATGCTCTTGTGACACTCTAGCTGTAAGAAGAATTACAGGTATATGTGATGTTCGTTCATCGTTTTTAAGTTTAGTCGTCATTTCAAGGCCATTCATTTCAGGCATCATAACATCTGAAATAATTAGGTCAGGAATTGTTTCTAAAGCCTTTTCTAATCCTATTTTCCCATCCTGAGCCTCAATTACACGATACTTCTTATGAAGATTACTTGAAATAAAATGACGTAGATCGTTATTATCTTCAACAACCAAAACTAGGTCAGAATCGCTATCGGATTGAGGTTTAATCTCTTCTATAGTATTTTTAATTGAATCAACAGGATGTATAGGTTTTTCAAAGATAAAATCAGTTGTTTGCTCGATTGAGTCAATATCATTTGAGAATTGATAGATAAGAGGCAATTTCACAGTAAAAATTGTTCCCTTCCCTTTTTCACTTGCTGCTTCTATATCTCCTTGCATTAGTTGGACTAGCTCTTTAACCAATGCCAAGCCAATACCGCTGCCCTGGTAAAGTTTATTCGAATGGGTTTCGGATTGGTAGAACAGCTCCCAAATTTTAGATAATTCAATGTTATCAAGCCCTTCACCGGTGTCAGAAACGGTAATTGAATATTTATCTACATCTTTATTCAACGTTAATGTCACTGTCCCGTGAGTGGGAGTGTACTTAAATGCATTTGAGAGCAAATTGACAATGACTTTTTCGAGTTTATCAGCATCGAACCATCCATCGCAATTATAATCGATTTTATTATAGTTGAAAATGATTCTCTTGTCTTGTGCCCATGAGCTATAGGATGATGCAAGCAAAGTTACAAACTGACTAATATTCCCTTTCTGAAGGGATAGGCGCATTTTACCCTTTTCGAGTTTCGAAATATCGAGAAGTTGATTTATTAAATCGAGTAGGCGTCGCGAATGACGCAGCATTGTTTCATAGATGGTTTTATCCTGACCGTCTTGTGATTCTCTTTCGTAAAGTACCTCAAGATTACCTACAATTAAGGTTAGTGGTGTTCGTAATTCATGTGAAATATTAGTATAGAAACGGTTTTTAAGCTCATCTAATTCATGGAGTTTTTGATTTTTTATATCAATTTCTTCCTTTTGTTTTGAAAGTTCAGCACTGGTTTTCTTAATAATTCTATACTGTCGATAAATTAAAACAATTAACGCTATTACTAGTATAGCAAATAATGCAAGCCCAAGCATAATAAGTTGCTGCTTCTTAACAAGTGTTTGCTGGGTAATCAGCTCTTTCTCTTTCTTGGCAGTTTCGTATTTAACGCTCATTTCTGCCATCTGCCTTTTAGAGTTTTCTTTATTAAGGTAATTGCTTAAGTGTACTGCAATACTTAGCCTCTCCCTCGATTGCTCAAATCTCTTTTGAATAGAATCTATCTTTGATAATCCTAAAAGTGCATCATGTCGTACTTCAATTAAATCGAGTTTTTTAGCAAGTTCTTCACTTTGGATAAGGACTTTTTCTGCATTTCTGATATCATTACCTGCAATTAACGATTTACCATAACCTAATAAAGCTGAGGCCTTGTACTGCTCTCTACCAGATTGATCGGCAAAAAGGATTGCTTTTTGAAAATAGTGATCAGCGGAGTCTTTGATTCCCTGATTGAAGAATAAATCACCAATTCGATCGTAAGTAAGAGCAAGGCTAGAAATATTACCAAGTTTACTCTTAATTGAAATAGCCTCTCTAAAGAAATACTCAGCATCTTTATATTGTTTCCTCGATGAGTAAAGATCTCCAAGGTTATTATAAATAATCGCTTGCTCTAATAAGTACCTTCTCTCTTTAAAGATATTAAGCGATCTTAGGTAATAGTTTTCGGCAATACTATCCATTTGGATAGTATGGTATATATGAGCTAAATCGTTTAAACAGTATGCGATACCCTCTTGATTTCCTCTTTTCTCTTCAACTGCTAGTGAACTTAAAAAATTATCGAGAGCAAGAGGATATTCGTTCTGACTAAGGTATATATTGCCAATATTATAAAGTATCCATGACTCATGAGCTTGGTTCTTATACTCACGAGCCATTGATAAAGCTTTAAAATTGTATTCTTGGGCTTTTTTAAAATCCCCAAGATTATAGAACGATACACCTAAAAGTGTATAGCATTTAATTGTTTCAAATGGAACTCCAATAGATTCAAATATTCTTAATGATTTCCGGAGTGTAGTTAGTGATGTAGAATCAGTAAAGAATCGAGTTTGGCAACCCCCAATTATTGCCAAAGCAATCGCTTCTTCCTTCTTTTTTCCTGTTTTTTGAGATAGTATAATTGCTTTGTTAGCATATTGAATTGCAAGAGAATCATTTGAACCGGTCAGTTCCTCTGCAATTTGATTATAGATAGTTATTTGCTCCTCTGTACTAGCCTTTGTTACTTTCTTAAGCAAACTATCAACTTTGTTAGTAGCAAAAACGGTGTGAATGACTAACAAAAAAATAATGAAAGTTGATATTAAAACCTTTTTGAAAACCATGTGGAATTTGATTGTAATATTTTGATATATATTCATTTAGATTAATGTATAGTTGTTTTGATAATAAATCAATCTAAACAAAAATAGCTAAAATCAATCATTTACTAAAGCAAAAACCCTGTTGGATGTTTATGTTCGAACAACAGGGTTTTGATAATAGGAAATGTCTAAATCTAATAAACATTCAAATCAATTTCATTTCCATCAATGAATGTAGCAATCTTGCCCATCTTCTTTTGAATTATCTTGAAATGATGCTCATCCTCTGGGGTAATGAATGAAATGGCCTCGCCAGAAGATTCGGCTCTTCCCGTTCGGCCTATTCTATGAACGTAGTCTTTAGGGGATCGGGGTAATTCGTAGTTTATTACGCAAGGCAAAAATTTTATATCAATACCTCTAGCCATTAAGTCCGTTGCCACCAAAACTCTAATTTTCCCTGCTTTAAATAGGCTTAAAGCGGCTGTTCGTGTCCCTTGGCTTTTTTTACTGTGTATTGATGAAGCATTGATACCGTTCTTGTTTAGCTTATCAGCCACCATATCGGCACGATGAACCGTTGATGTAAATACCAATACTTGTTCCAAATCGTTATGTATGATTATGTAACGTAGCAAAGGCCCTTTTCTTTCTTCAGGGATACGGTAAGCTGTCTGCTCAATTAAATCCAAATTGGTAATTTCTTCATCAACCTTAATGACAAGTGGTTCATGAAGTAGATTCTTGTTTATGGTATTTATATCATTGCTAAGCGTTGCGGAGAATAAAAGGGTTTGGCGTTTTGCAGGTAGAAGTTCAAATATTTGAGTCATTTCCTCTTTAAATCCAAGGTTAAGCATCTTGTCGGCTTCATCTAATACCAATACTTGAACAGCCGATAGCGAAACTGCTTTTGATGATATTAACTCCAACAACCTACCGGGGGTTGCAATTAAGATTTCTACTCCCTGTAATTCTATCATTTGGGGATTAATGGACACTCCACCATGAACGGCTAAACATTTTGTTTTAGCAGGAAAATAGTTTCCAAAAATGTTAAAAGCATTATTTATTTGGATGGCGAGTTCCCTTGTTGGTACAAGCACCAATACTTTTACATGCCTGTTCTTCGAAGGTGTTGATTGATGCTGAAACTGTTCTAAAATAGGTAGAACAAAACTTGCGGTTTTACCCGAGCCGGTTTGTGCAATACCAAGAATATCTTTTCCATTTAGAATAGCCGGAATAGCCTCTTTTTGTATTGGAAAGGGTGTTGAGTATTTTTGTTCAGCAATAGCTTTTAGTAGGGATGAGGATAAACCAAGGGTTGAAAATGGCATAGGTATAAGTTTTATTTAAAAATCATTATTGATTGAGAACAAATCTAAATTCAATAGGTCGCAGCGATGCTGCTAGTTATAATATAATCATCTACTCTACAAATAGTTCGCAGCGATGCTGCTTTTAAAGTCGCAGAGCGATGACCTATTTGTAGTAATTTTTATTAAACCGAAAATCAAGCCCTGTTAGGCCTGCCTGCCGCCTGCCTGCCGGTAGGCAGGGTAGGCAGGGGTGACCTATTTATTAAATGTAGTAATATCAGGTATTTCATGAAATATGTAAAAATTTAGTCAGTCAGTTGTGTTTATAAATACGTTTCAGGATGCAAATATAGGTCTTAAAATTATACTTCTTTTATATCGTATATTTGTAGCCAATTAGAAATAATTCTATTTCTAAAACTAATCTGAAGCCTAATAAATCCAACTTTTTTAATATGACTCACTCTAAAATACTATCGCGTTTTAATATTACTACGTTGAACGACATGCAGAATGAAATGCTTTCAGCAATTCATAAGCCAAATGATGTCGTTTTAATTTCCCCAACAGGTTCAGGTAAAACTATAGGTTTCTTATTGCCTATTTTACAACTTTTGGATATTGATAAAGTTGGAGTTCAAGTTTTAATAATTGTACCAACACGAGAATTGGCCATACAGATTGAGCAGGTATTTAAACAAATGGGTACTGCTCATAAAATTAATTGCTGTTATGGTGGTCATGCTGTTCGTATCGAAGAGAATAATTTACAGCATCCCCCAGCGATTCTGGTTGGCACTCCGGGGCGGTTGGCACACCATTTACGACGTAAAAATTTAATATTAGATGATACTTCAATACTAATACTAGATGAGTTTGATAAATCCTTAGAATTCGGATTTAAGGATGAGATGGAATACATTGTTCAGCAATGTAGAAGCATTAAAAAAAGAATCCTTACCTCAGCAACGGCTTTAAAGGAGATTCCCGATTTTGTCGGTGTCAATGATTTTGTAGAGTTAAACTATACTGTTGGTCAACTAGAGTCAAAGTCAACTTTATCTATTAAATCGGTTCGTGTAAAGGGCGATGATAAGCTCGAAGCGTTAATGCTTTTACTTGGCCATATTAAATCACAGGCCACACTTGTTTTC
Source organism: Bacteroidales bacterium (assembly GCA_003818205.1). GTDB lineage: Bacteria > Bacteroidota > Bacteroidia > Bacteroidales > Tenuifilaceae > UBA8529. Next base: position 13,691 of record RPRQ01000043.1, on the reverse strand, counting down.
TGTAATCATCGGGAGGTTGTTAATAGAATTTCAGATCAATTGACCCGAAACAAGGTGGATCATGGTTTTTACCACGGAGCCCTTGAGCAAATTGATAGAGAGAGAACGCTGATTAAATTTAGAAATGGAAGCACTAATATTTTAATAACTACAGATTTAGCCGCTCGCGGCTTGGATATTCCTGAAATCGATGCTGTGATTCATTACCAACTACCAGCCACCGAGGATGTGATGATTCATCGAAATGGGCGAACAGCCCGTATGCATTCAGATGGAACGGTCTATTTTTTATTAGATGTCGATGATTATTTACCTCCTTTTGTTGAGGTTGTACCTGAGGAGGAAGAACTTCCCCAAACATTGAATCTACCTAAACCATGCGAGTGGAAAACCCTGTATATTGGAGCAGGTAGGAAAGATAAAATCAATAAAATGGATATTGTAGGAATGTTAATACAAAAAGGGCGATTACAAAAAGATGAATTAGGAAAGATTGAGGTGTTAGACCATTCGGCTTATGTGGCTATAAAAAGAAGTAAAATACAAACGACTCTTCAGCTAATAAAGGATGAGAAAATAAAGAATAGAAAAGTTAAGATGGAGATTTCGAACTAATTGACTATTCATAAACGGACAAAATATAATAAATCATATTTTTATATCTTTTATGATAGGGTAAAGTTTATAAACAGGTATCTATATTATTTGGTTAACCACCTATACAAAATGGTAACTTATTATCTATAAACAGAATATAAAATCTAACACTAAAAAAAGGAGATGTAATCATGAAAAAATTAATTAAAATTAAATGGATATTTATTTTATCCGTATTTGTATGTCTTACAATTAACATTGGAGCACAAACCAACTTTATCTACGGTAAGCAATTTGGTTCAGATAAGGATGCTGTTGCCTATAATCCTGTAGCTGATAAAAATGGGAATGTATATATAGCTGGAGATACTAAAGGGGCTCTTGCTGGTCAATTTTTTGGCAAAACAGATGGATTTGTCTCAAAATACGATAGCACTGGAAATACTATCTGGACTAAGCAATTTGGAACTGGTGAAGACGATAGAATTAACTGGTTAGCTCTAGATCAAATCGGAAATGTATATGTAACTGGTTATACAAAGGGTGTGGTCAATGAGAAGAATTTTGGAAAGGAGGATATAATAGTTGCTAAGTTTGACATGAATGGAAATATTGAATGGCAAAAACAATTTGGCAGCGATAGCACGGATATTGGAAATACGTTATATGTTGATATTAATGGGAATATTTATGTAGTAGGAGCAACCAAGGGAGCATTTGATAAATTGTCTTTTGGTGGCGTGGATGGCATTATCTTAAAACTAGATAATAAAGGCAATAGCATTTGGAGGAAGCAATTTGGAACCCCAAAGGGTGATGAGTGTCAAGGAATAACAGGCGATAGCGAATTAAATATATATATTTGCGGATATACTTTTGGCGATATAGCAACCCAAAACAAAGGTAGTTTGGATGCATTTGTAGGAAAGTTCACTGATAAAGGTGAACCAGTAAAACTATTTCAGTTTGGAACAGCTGCATTTGATATGGCAAGCCATATTATGTTAGATAAGGAGCAGAATATTTATATCGGAGGTAGCACAGGTGCTGATTTGAATGGTAAAAATCAAGGTGAAGGGGATAGTTTTTTATCTAAGTTAAACAAGAACTTTGAAATGGTTTGGACACAACAATTTGGTACAAATAAATGGGATGGAATTAACGGAATTGCTTTAAATGAACAAATATCTGGAAATATAGTTGTAAGTGGATGTCAGCACTGGCCAGCTTGTCAATCATTTATTCGAATATTTACGAAAGACGGCGGTTTGGTATGGGCTAATAATTATATAGCGAGCAGTAAAAACGGAGGAACTTGTGGCAAAGGAATTTGCATTGATAATAAGGGAAATATATACCACTCCGGAAATACAGGAGGTAATCTTTTTAAAAGTATCGACAAGCCAGAAGGACATGATATATTCTTAATAAAACTTAGTATGGATAAAGACCAAATGAATCATTAAATTGAGAAAATCAATCAGAAGATAATTTTAAAAGGGAAAGGCGATATAATGATCTTTCCCTTTTTAGCCCCCAGAAAAATCTTTTCATTGCAAGATTTCACAAAAACTCATTCACTAATCAAATAAATATGGGTTCAATGTTCTCAAACCCCTACATCTGGATTGTTCTATCATATTTTGCTTTAGTTATTGGTATTTCGTTTCTTACCAAAAAAATTGCTTCCAAATCCTCATCCGATTATCTTGTTGCAGGGCGAAATCTGGGTGTACTTGTCTGCGCCATCGTTGTTGCTGCTGAATGGCTTGGCGGGTTAAGTACAATTGGCGTTAGCGAAAAGGCCTTTCATACCATGTCGCTTCAACCAATACTATACAATATTTCTACGGCTATTGGCATGCTTATTCTTGGTTTTACCCTTGCCAAGCATTATCGAGAAAAGAAAGTTCATACAGTAAGCGAAATGATTGAAAGTATATTCGGCAAAAAAGCAAGAACCATTTCTGCAGTCGCTTTCCTTATCGCTTTTATTACCCTGGCTTACGTTGAGCTAACCACTTTCTCTCATGTTCTTGCGCCTATATTTCATATTAACTGGACATATGCGGTTATAGCAGGTGCAATAATCACAACAACCTATATGTATGTTGGAGGTATGCACGCCCTAACAATTGTAGCAATCATTAACCTAATTGTTCGTTATGTAGGCATCGGAATAGCGGTAATAGTTGGAATAATTGCAATTGGGGACATGTCCATTCTGTCAGAAAAATTGGTAGCAATAGGAGCACCTCATAGCTACTATAACCCTTTCAGCGTAGGCTGGACCGCAGCATTCAGCTTAATCCTTGGAGGTATTCTAGGCGGAATGGCCGCTCAGGCAAGTATTCAGCCAATTTTCGCAGCAAAGAACCCCGTAACCGCTAAGCGTGCTGCAATCCTATCGGCCCTATTCATTGCACCCTTTGGTATAATGACCGCCTATCTTGGACTTATGGCTCGTAGCGGAATTTTCATCGACCCAGCTTCAATTGTTGATGCTAAGGAGGTTCTTCCAACTCTTCTGATGACTCCAACATTTATTCACCCCATTTTAGGTGGTATCGCTTTAGCAGCAATACTTGCGGCAATACTATCGACCATTGGCCCTGTTAACTTTGCTATTGTAACAATCGCTACTAAAGATATCTACCAAGGCTTAATCAATAAAAATGCAACCGATGAGAAAATCATCAAAATTGCTCGACGCCTAGTAATACTTGTAAATATTATTACCGTTCCATTGGCTATTTTTATTCATGGAGCAGTTCTTGATGCCGGCTATTTTTCCTATTCAATAAGAGCTATTGGAGCAATTGTTATACTATTGGGTATTTATAAGTTAAACTGGATATCTCGGTACGCAGCCCTATTTGCTTTTATAGGAGGAACTCTTGCTATCCTATTCAGCCTTCTTGCTCGAAAGATGGAGTGGTTTGATATTGATAAAACCTACGCAAGCATTATTGCCACTATATTTTTCATTTTAGTTGGGAATATTTATTCAAAGTATAGAGCACGTAAAGAGAAAATATTTTAAGCCTAACCTAATGTTTTTTATGTTTTTAAACTTAAATTAGCTATCCCATATTGGTTCGATTATTTAACTTTTGTATTTAAAAAAAATTTAGTTTTACAGGGTTAATTTTAAAATAGTAAAGATTAATGAATCAATGTCGTTAAGGGATTTAACGCTAGCATGTCCTACGGACTATGCTAGGTTAATAAACCTTCTAACCCCTCATGGCGGGGTGGAAGAGTTGATTTAAAAAACGCTAAACGACATTGATTAATGAATTACTAAATTTCTTAAAATAAAAGAATAGTAGTTTCTAGTAAAGTAAAAATACTAATCCCTAAAAAATAATCTCTATGGCCAAAAGAACAATCGTAGCCATGCCCGGTGATGGCATTGGAAAAGTTGTATTAGATGAAGCTATTCGCGTGCTGGATGCAGCCGGTTTCGATGCTGAATATGTTAATGGTGATATAGGATGGGAATTCTGGTGTAAAGAAGGTAATCCCCTTCCCGATCGTACCATTAAACTACTAGAGCAACACAAAATTGGTCTTTTTGGTGCAATAACCTCAAAACCAAAAGATAAAACCCTAACTGAATTAGATCCTAAATTAAAAGATAAAGGATTCACATACTATAGTCCAATCGTAACCATGCGTCAAAAATTCGGTTTGGATATCTGCATGAGACCATGTATAACATTACCCGGTAACCCTTTGAACTTTATACGCCGTAATACAAAAGGTGGCAGCGATGAGCCTGTTGTTGATTGTATGATTTTCCGTCAAAACACTGAAGGATTATACGGTGGTGTAGAATGGACAAATCCTAACGATCAGGTTTATGATACATTCATGACCCATCCACGATTCAAAGAAAATTTTGCTTGGTGCCCAAGACCAGAGCTAGCCATTTCAACCCGAATTGTAACAAAAAAATATTCAACACGAATTATTAAAGCTGCTTTCGAATACGCTAAAAAACGTGGGTTCGATAAGGTTACGGTATGCGAGAAACCCAATGTTATTCGCGAAACATCTGGAATGATCCTGAAAATTGCTCAGGATATGAGTAAAAACGAATATCCAAACATCAGGGTTGAAGATGTTAATATCGATGCAATGATGATGTGGCTTACCAAAAACCCCGAAAACTATCATGTAATTGTTTCAGAAAATATGTTCGGTGATATAGTTTCCGATGCATTCGCAGGTTTAATTGGCGGATTGGGTTTTGCAACGTCAGCACAGTTTAACCCCGAAACAGGGGTTTGCGTTTTTGAACCAACTCACGGTTCTGCACCTAAATATGCTGAACTAAATCCAAGTATTGTAAATCCAATTGCAATGATCCTTTCAGCGGTTATGATGCTTGAGCACATCGGTGAAGATAAAATTGCAAATCGCATTAAAGATGCAGTTTTAAAAGTTATCGCTGAGGGTAAAGTAAGATGTTACGATATGATGAAGATGAGCGGCAAACAAGAAGTATTAAGTAATGGTGCTGCTTCAACAACACAAATGGCAGATGCAATTATAGCCAAACTAAAATAATGAACTCGATACAAGAAAGTATATTAGAATACTAATTATCTGTAGAACATTAATATTTATTGACCTTGGAATATTGGAATAATGGAATAATGCTGTTTCTTCACACTTTTTTCATCCAATATTCCATCTTTCCATCATTCCAAATAAAATCTATGAAAACGCAGATAGCTATGTTATTTAATAAATCATTACATTGATCTAACAGTATTAATATATGGCCTTATCTTTCTACCTTTGAAGTCTAAGGCCATTTTTCATAACCATTAACTAGGAAAAACCATGATGAAAATTGACATTGAGCCAAAATTCATTGAGCAAGCCAAGCAATTATGGCCAGAACTTGAATGGATCAAAAATAGTGAGTTGAAAGAAAAAACAACTCGTACTTGGGCATTAGCCCTTCAAAAAAGTGTATTAACTCCAGAAGATTTAAACACTATTCCATTTACTTTGCTTTGTGGCCCTGACTTGAAGGTTACCTTTATGGGACATAAACGTGCAGTGGTTCATATCGCAAAGGATTGTGGCGATCAGATGAACAAATTCTTCAAAACAGATCTTCCTGTGAATATGGATGTACTTATCGCAGGTGCAATCCTTGCCGATGTTGGAAAACTTCTTGAGTACGAAATGAAGGATGGTAAATCGTTTCAAGGCTCCTATGGTAAGTATCTTCGTCACCCTTTCTCTGGGGTCTCCTTAGCTGAAATGTGCGATGTACCACCTGCTGTATGCCATATCATCGCTACTCATGCTGGTGAAGGCGATATGGTTAAGCGTACCACAGAGGCATTTGTTGTTCACCATGCCGATTTTATGACCTTTGAGCCATTTAAGGATAGGCTGAAACTTTAGGTTGCATTAATTAATCTTCAATAATTGATTAACGATTAATGATTAATGATTAACGATTTAAGATTTTAGAAGTTATCATGAAACAAACATATTGCCAAAGGTCTGAAATCAAAAATCGTTAATCCCTGCCTTGCCGGCAGGCAGGCTTGTTCTAAAATCAAATAGATGTCACTCTAAAATTAAATCCTTATTTGAAAAATAGATTTGCAAAACAAATCTTATATTAATCAAGCTGAAAAACTGGTAAAATTCATTACTCATGAACTTAATAGAGAAAATAATTGCCAATCATAGCAACAAGGACATTGTTTGCGCCGATGAAATTGTCGATATTCTTATTGACACCCGTGCGGCTCGTGATTTTGGCGGAGCCAATGTGGTTAAAAATCTCGTAAATAACGGTTTAACCGTTAACGATCCTACCCGCACCTTTTTTACCTTCGATTGTAATCCTACGGGTTCGGATCAGAAGTATGCTGCAAACCAGCAGTACTGCCGAATGTACGCAAGGGAGAATGGTATCAAAGTATTTGATATCGATGCTGGAATTGGAACTCACCTTGCCATTGATGGTGGTCTTGCCTGGCCTGGTAGCACTTTTGTTAGCACCGATTCTCATGCCAACATCATGGGTGCTATTGGATCGTTCGGACAGGGAATGGGCGATCAGGACATCGCTGCCGCTTGGGCAAAAGGATCGCTATGGTTTAAGGTTCCACAATCAGTGAAACTTGTATTTAAAGGAAAACGTCCTGCAAATGTCTCAGCTAAGGACATAACGCTAAATCTACTAAAGATTTTTGGCGCTAATAAACTCCTTGGTCTATCCGTTGAGTTTTATGGCGATGCCATTGATGAGCTAACCCTCGATGAGCGCATCACCATCGCTTCAATGGCAACTGAAATGGGCGCTATTATATTCCTATTCCCCCCTAGCAAGGCCATTCACGATTTCTGCGAAAAGAAGACTGGCAAAAAGTTGGAGTTTTTCAAAGCCGATGATAACGCCAAATACGAGGATATTAAGGAGATAGATATTAGCAGTTTTGTTCCTATGCTTGCTCGTCCAGGTAAGCCTCACGATAATTCTAGCGTTGCAAATGAAAAGGGTAAGAAGATTGATTCTGCCTTTATCGGCAGCTGCACCAATGGTCGTATGGAGGATTTGAGAGAAGCCGCTAAAATACTAAAAGGAAGAAAAGTTGCACCTGGAGTAGTTCTTAAAATTGTACCTGCAACAGACCCTATTTGGAATCAGGCAATGGACGAGGGTTTAATCCAAATCTTTAAAGATGCTGGTGCTATGGTATCAAATGCTGGTTGCGCTGGTTGCGCTGCAGGTCAGGTTGGCCAGAATGGACCTAAAGAGGTAACTATTAGCACAGGTAACCGTAACTTTGAAGGGAAACAGGGAAGCGGTTTTGTTTACCTAGCATCACCTAGTATTGTAGCCGCATCTGCAGTAGCAGGTTATATTACTACACCTGATGAGATTCCTTTAAAACCAACCGAGTTTGTAAAACCAGAAGTTTCCGGATTTAAACTTGGTGTTAAAAAAGAGGCACAAAAGGATAAGCCACTTATTGTTGAAGGTCGCGTTTGGGTTATTATTAAGGATGATATCGATACCGATATGATTTTCCATAACCGCTACCTTACCATCACCGATATTAAGGAGATGGGGCAATATGCGTTCGATAACCTGAAGGGTTATGAGGATTTTGCAAAAAAGGCTCAGCCAAACGACATAGTTATAACCTCTAAAAACTTTGGTGCTGGTAGCTCACGTCAACAAGCTGTTGACTGCTTTGCTTCACTTGGTATTTCATGTATTATTGCTGAATCGTACGGTGCTATTTACGAAAGGAATGCTATCAATGCAGCTTTTCCTATTCTCACCTATAAACCCGGTTTACTAGAATCCATTGATATTAAAGATGGCGATAAGATTAAAGTTGATATGGCAAACGGTAAGGTAACTAACTTGAAGAATAGTAAAACTGCCGATATCAATAAGTTTACTGACGTTCAGATTGAGATTTACCGTAACGGAGGATTGTTGTAAGGAATACTGAAAGATTAAACGCTAAGGCGCAAAGAAATCAATCCGTGCTAATCCGTAAAATCTGTGTTATCCGTGTTCCATTGTATTTAAAACTTAATTGATAAGATATATGGGAAAAACATTTGCAGAAAAAATATTTGGTGCTCCAACAGGAGCAATTGTATTTGCCAAACCGCATATCGTGCTAACCCACGATAACACTGCTAGTATACGTAAAACTTGGGAGAAAATGGGTGGCAAAAAGGTATTTGATCCCAATCAATTACTTATTACCCTCGATCACAATGCACCTCCTACTGACGATAAGCTAGCCAACGACTATAGCTCCATTCGAACATTTGCTCGTGAGCAAGGAATAGAAAAGTTTCACGATGCAGGCGATGGCATTTGCCACCAGATCATGTCCTACTATGCAAAACCAGGAATGATTATCGTTGGTAGCGATAGCCACACGAGTACTGCTGGTGCTTTCAATGCCATGGCGGCAGGTATCGACCGAACCGAATCGGCTGGTCTATGGAAAAAGGGTGAAACATGGTTTCGTGTACCCGAATCGATGAAAATCACCTTAACTGGCAAACTCAATAAAGGGGTTTATGCCAAAGATTTAAGTCTTTGGATCATTGGAAAAATTGGTACAGATGGCGCAAACTATATGTCGATTGAATACCATGGTGAAGGAGTAAAAAACCTATCCATCTCGGAAAGAATGACAATCACTAACCTTGCGTCGGAGATGGGTGCAAAGAATGCTGTTTTCCCTGCTGATGAGGTTCTAGCTAAGCATTTAGGCACCGATAAGATGAATGGCGTTTGGGCTGATGCTGATGCTCACTACGACAAGGTTATGGAAATTAACTTGAGCGAAATATTCCCTGTGGTTGCTGCACCACATAGCCCCGAGAATGTAAAAGCAATCTCTGAGGTTCAAGGAACAAAGCTAAATCAAGCGGTAATTGGTACTTGTACCAACGGTAGGTTAGATGATATTCGTATTGCTTCTGAAATTCTAGATGGTAAAAAAATTGCGAAGGATTTCCAACTCCTTGTAATCCCTGCATCTAAGGAAATTTACATGCAGGCTATTGAGGAAGGATATATTACTAAATTGATGAAAGCTGGAGCAACCATTCTTGCATCATCATGCGGCCCATGTTTAGGAACTGGTCAAGGTATCCCAGCTGATGGTTATACGGTTATCTCAACAGCCAACCGGAACTTTAAGGGCAGGATGGGTAATAAGAATGCCTCAATCTACTTAGCAAGTCCAGCTGCTGTAGCCTTCTCAGCCATTCATGGTGAGATCACCGATCCTCGTGGAATAAAAGGCAACGATAAGTTTGTTACCAATGTTCAGGTTGGAACAACAGTATCAATTCCAAAAGGCGAGAATCGTAAAGTTGGAGTAGTATGGAATTACGCTGATGCTGACAATCTGAATACCGACCAGATGTTTGCAGGAAATCTAACTTACAGCGTATTAAGTTCTGATCCACCAGCTATTATGCCTCATCTTTTCAAGGGCTTCGATGAGCAATTTGCAGAAAACGTTAAGGCTAACGATATCATTGTTGCAGGTGATAACTTTGGATGTGGTAGCTCACGCGAGCATCCTGCAGTTGGATTAGCTCATGCTGGTGTAAAAGCAGTAATCTGCAAATCGGTGAACCGTATTTTCTATCGATCATCAGTAAATCAAGGGTTACCAATCCTAGTTGTACCCGAAGCGGTAAATAACTACAAACAGGGAGATAAGGTTGATGTTAATTTTGCAAACGGTGAAATTAAGATTAATGATAAGGTTTTCAAGTTTGCTCCATTACCTCAGCAGCTTTTGGCAGTATTTGAAGCGAAGGGATTGATTAATTATCTTAAGAATGCATAGATAGTATCTGAAAAAGAAAAATAGAAAAGAGTGGGATATTATTACCCACTCTTTTTTCAAATGGGCTGAAAGCCCAAATCATTTCAGCCCAAGGCAACACCTTGGGTTTTTATCGACATCAGATAATTTTCGCCCTGCAAGGGCAGGTATCATTAAGTTGGGCTTACAGCCCGCCTTAAATCACGCTAAATCGTAACTCCAAGGCGTTGCCTTGGGCTAGATAAATGTCCCTTCGGGACGATTTCAAAAACAAAGTATTAACCCAAGTGAATCATTTTTTTTTGATCAAACCTATTGCTGATAGGTTGCTCCTCAGCAGAGCCTATTTCCTCTTCAGTTTGATGGTCAAATTTAACTTTGAATTTTAATGTAAAAAAGTGCTATTTTTTACCACATTGCCTTTTTTAAAAAAAAACTAAAAGAGCGGTTAGTTATACTAGCCGCTCTTTTTTTATATCACTTTGCGCTCTTCGCGCAGAACTTAGCGTTCCCTGCCTGCCGGCAGGCAAGGTTTGCGTGAAACCTTCCCTTACTTCTTCACCTTCCAAACAGTATCAATAATAGTACCGTCAACCCATTTGATTACGGCAACAGGTTCATCGGTATATTCTATCTTTTCCGGTTTGCCACAAATGGCTTCGGCCTCATCCTTTAGCTGCTCAATCGTTTTGATGGGTAGTTTTGAATCCTTTAACTTCTCTAAAAGATCTTTACGTAAAGGATTAATTGCAATACCCCTCTCGGTTACAATCACATCAATAAGTTCTCCTGGCCCGCAAATTGTTGTAACCTCATCACGAATAACAGGAATACGATCGCGAAATAATGGAATAGGAAGGATTGTGCATTTTGAGAAAATACAGTTTTGCCAACCTCCAATTCCATGTAGTAACATTCCATCGGAATGGGTTACTACATTGGCGTTATAGTTAACATCAACCTCGGTTGCACCAAGAATTACAACATCAACCATTGAAGCAAAATTACCTTTACCGTGGTAATTATAGCTGGTAAATGGACTTGTATTTAAATGACCCGGATTCTCACGCATCGAGCGAACACCATCGAGGTCAAAAGTTTGTCCATCGAGAATATACTCTAACAAGCCATCCTCAAGCATTTTAACGAGGTATTTATTGCTCCCACCACGAGCCCAACGAGATTTCATTCCTCGTTCCTTCAGCATCTCGCTAAAATAGATACCAATGGAAAGGGCTGTACCCCCTGCTCCTGCTTGAAATGAAAAACCATCGCGGATAATTCCTGCTTCATCGCAGAACAGAGCCGTCATTTCAGCAAGCAGTAAGCGATCTGGACTTTTAGTAACCTCGGTTGTTCCAGAAACAATCTTCTCGGAAATACCTATCTTATCGAGTACAACAACGTAATCAACATAGTTTCCATGTATTTGCCATGGTACACAAGGGAATGGTACGAGATTATCGGTAGCGACAATCACCTTGTTAGCATACTGAGAATCGGCTAGAGCGAAACCTAAAAGACCACAAGCTGCAGGGCCACGATCACCTGTTGCATTTCCAAAGAAATCAGCAGTTGGTGCTGCAATAACTGCAATATCAATTACAACATCACCATCCTGAACCGCTTGGTAACGTCCACCATGTGAACGTAGAATTCCTGTGCCTTTCATCTTCCCTTCGGAGGTGAATTTACCAAGAGCACCATTCATACTACCTTCGATATGATGGATAGTTCCATCCTCCAAATACTTTGTGAGCGGGCTATGACATTCAAATGATGCTGAAGGAGCCCAAACTAAATCCTTTATGCCCAGATCATGAGCAATATCAAAGATTTGAATGGCTAGTAAATCTCCATTCCTAAAATGGTGATGGGTTGATATTGTCATTCCATCGCGTAAGCCGGCTTTAATAAGCGCATCCTTCAATGAGGGAACTATTTTATTTCCATCTGCTGGGTAGTCGGCGCATGAGGCGATTAGAGGAGCATATTTACGTCCGGTTGGTTTGTACTTTCCAACGCCCATGTAAGGAACCTGAGGTTTACCGTTTACTTCGGTTGGTACTAGACGCCCAACAGCATTTTTCACAAGCTTAGTTGACATTTTCTTCTGCCCTCCAATTTATATTTAACTTACCCGTTTTAATGGCCATATCGATAGTGTGCTGTGCACGTTTCACCACAGGTGGATCTATCATCTTAGTTCCCAAGGAAACAACACCAAGCCCTTTTTCAGTAGCCTCCATGAAGGCATTGACTATCTTTTTGGCTTTTTCAATCTCTTCAACTTCAGGAGCAAAGCTATCGTGAATAACCTTAATTTGACGAGGGTGAATACAGCCCATACCATCAAAACCTAAGCTTTTTGATCTTTTTACATTCTCCTTTAGGCCATCCATATCAGCCACATCGCTGAATACAGAGTCGATGGCTTGGATACCTGCGGCACGACAAGCATTAACAATCTGGGTGCGAGCAAAGAATGATTCATTACCTTCTAATGTACGCCTTACTCCTAGATCTGCTGTATAATCCTCAAGCCCAATGGCCAACGAAACAACGTTGGGCGCAGCTGTGGCGATTTCGAATGATCTGAGCACACCCAAAGCACTTTCAATAATCGGCATCAACCAGATATTGCCCTGAATATTATGCCTTTTCTTAATTGACTCTATACGTTCGTTTACCTGTCTTATCTGATCTGCACTCTCACACTTAGGAACTAATAGAAGGTTCACGTTTTGAGGTACAATAAAATCCAAATCATCCAATCCTCTTGGAACTTGGTTAATACGAACCATTCTCTCACAACCGTAAAAATCGAGATTACGAAGAGCATTACGTACCAAGAAACTTGCCTCGTACTTCTTATCCGGTGCTACAGCATCCTCCAAGTCAAGGATAATCCCATCGGGAGTATGAATACCAGCATTTATCATTAAAGAGGGGGTATTTCCAGGCAGATAAAGTCTTGAGATACGATTCTTATCACGAGGAGTTTGATACTTATTATTATCCAAGAAAGGTAGAAGATACTCTTTCTCCGAACCAGTAATTTTTCTAATCGCTGCTTCCAAGCGTGCGGCATGAACAAAAGGCAAAGCACCACTGTCTTCAACAAGAAGACTAACGTTTTTCAGATCGTAGAAAGCGAGGATATCAAGGGATAGTTTTTCGATCTGCTTTCCATAAATGGCTTTTACCTTACTGTCAATCTGTAGCTGAATGCCACCGCTCTCTGTAATTTCAAGTGTAACAGAGCAGTCTGAGCGAACACCTTTGCCCTTATTGCCAATAGTAATTGTTTTGCTCATTCTATTTAGGGTTAATTATGTGATGAATGATAATTGTGATGAGAGCAAAAATAAGTAAAATTTGCTGTGAAACATATAGGCCAAGTGTACAGAAATGATAGGTTATTCAACATGTTGTTTAATTTATAAAGAAACGGCAATAACTATTCTAAGGCAAGATAGATGGTTTTTCGCTTCATCTCTTTTTCAATAGACATTATACAGATTAAGCATCAGCTGTTGTATCTATACTGCTTACCCAAAGCGTTATAGCCCTCGGAAAGGGGATTGTTCTAATAACTCCGCCTTTTAAGGTGGAGATAATGATCTAACGATTTGTGGGCTTCAGCCCTTGACTTTCTACGCCAGCTGCTATATACTTTCTATTAATCAACGTAGAAACAATTCTACTCTTAAAACCGTACACTACGCTTTTGGC
>RPRQ01000042.1 GCA_003818205.1 Bacteroidales bacterium | reverse complement strand
CGTGCACTTGTTATTCTAATTTTAATCCCGTAGGGATGATATTATGGTAGAAAATATAGCTGGGAACAGTTGAAATGCCGTAGGCATGACATTATTCTCTGTCCTATCTGCTTTGTAATGTCGTCCTTACGGAGCTAAAATACTATATTGATATATTTTCTATCATATTTTCACTCCTCTGAGGTTTGTTTTTAGTGGCTTCATAAAACTATTTGTGACTTAATCAGCAGACTCTAAATAAAAAAAGGATGGTAAACCATCCTTAATACTATACAATCGTTATAACAGCCTAAGCCAAATCAACTGCAACTACCTCTTTAATCTCAGGAACATCGCGACGTATGGTTTGTTCAACACCGTTTTTTAGGGTCATTAAGCTGTACGGGCAGCTGCCGCACGCACCGTGTAGCTTAACTTTAACCGTTAAATCATCGGTTATTTCAACAAGCGATATATCGCCTCCATCATTTTGAAGATAAGGTCGGATTATCTCAATCGATGCAGTTACCTTGCTTAAAATCTCTTCTTTAGTAGCCATCTTTATAATGTTAAGAGTTTATACTTTTTGCTTTACTTCAACTTTATTTGTTGGGGGCAATGTTTGGTTGCGAATTTCAACCTGCGAAATTACATTTTTTGCGAGTTGTTCGAACGCTTTTGCCATTATTCCTTCCCCTAATGCGGCAGGATTTCCATTGTCGCCTCCTTCACGGATTCCCTGAACTATTGGAATTTGCCCTAGCAATGGGAGTTTCATCCTTTCGGCTAGTTTTTTACAGCCGTCTTTTCCGAAAATGTAATATTTATTATTTGGAAGCTCCTCGGGGGTGAACCAGGCCATGTTTTCGACAAAGCCAAGTATAGGTATTTTAATGCTTTCAGAGGTAAACATGCTAACACCACGAATTGCGGCAGAAAGTGCCACATCCTGTGGAGTGCTTACGATAACAGCACCGGTTACCTTAATTTCTTGAACCATGGTGAGGTGAATATCACTTGTGCCGGGTGGTAGGTCAATAAAAAGGTAGTCGAGATCGCCCCAAGCCCCTTGGTGAATTAACTGCTTTAGTGCGCTAGTGGCCATTGGCCCTCGCCATATCAGCGCATTATCGGGTTGAACAAAGAATCCGATGGATAGTACCTTTACGCCAAAACTCTTAACAGGTTCAATTAGGTCCATTCCATCCTCTTTGATCATGACGGGTTGAACCCCCTCCACGTTAAACATCTTAGGAATGGTTGGTCCAAAAATATCGGCATCAATTAACCCAACCTTGGCACCCGTTCTTGCAACTGCAACAGCTAAGTTTGCCGAAATTGTTGATTTTCCAACGCCTCCTTTTCCGGAGGCAATGGCTATAATGTTTTTAACTCGGCTAACCGATGCTTTTGCTTTGTAGGGAGATTCTACCTTTGGGGCAACATTTGCTTTTATTTTAATTTCAAGAACAATATCTTTTCCAAATTTTTCTTCAATTGCTCTGGTACAAGCTTTTTTTATGGAGCTTGCAAATGGGTCGTTTACTTTAGTAAAGGTTAACGTAAAATCGATCTTATTATCATTTGCTAAAAGTTTTTGAACCATACCGAGGTTCACAATATCCTTTCCGTGCTCGGGATGAAGAACCTGCTTTAAAACTTCAAGAACTGAATTGCTTGATATTTCCATTCTGTTTGATGTTTGTTAAGTTTGTAACTATTCACCACGGAGACACGGAGAACACGAAGGCTTCCTAAAAATATGTTATCAAGACTTGCAGTTCCGTGTCTTTAAGCCTGCTAAAATAATTAGTAGTTTATTACTTCATTTTTTTATGTGATGATTTAGTGTTTTTGATTTGATATCTATATTTTTATTTTTCTAAGAATTTAATTTTCTCTGTGTTCCCTCTGTGTTCCCTGCCTACCCTGCCTGCAGGGTAGTGTCTCCGTGGTTATTTATGATACGAAGTAACTACAATGAATCTAATTAACGTCAGTTCGATGTAAGAAACAATTTAAATGCTATATTATCAGTATTTTACTTTATTGGGAAAAATGGAATGATGGAAAAATGGAATATTGGAAGAAAAAAGTTAGAGGTAATCCCAATATTCCATTATTCCAGTCTTCCAAAAACATAATGCTAGTATTAAAGTATTAATTAATAGCGATATAACATGCATTATTATATCGAACTCACGTTAATTAATATAGTAACAACCTAACCTAACTCCTTGTTCGGATCCCAGAAAAGTTTTTCAAAATCAATAATTTGATCGTCTTCAATTATTATTCCTTCGCTTTCAAGCAGTTGCTTCATGGTGTCTGATCCTGGAAAATGATGTTTGCCCGAAAGCATTCCAATCCTATTCACTACTCGATGGGCAGGAATCCATTCATCTATACTCTTATGGCTACTGTTTAATGCCCACCCAACCATTCTCGACGATTGAGCAGATCCCAGATATCGAGCAATTGCTCCGTATGAAGTAACCCTACCATAAGGAATTAATTTTGTTACTTGATAAACCTGTTCGAAGAAATTAGGCTCGTTGGTATTTGTGCTCGATAAGGGGTTTTTCATTGGATAGTTCAAAGCAGATATAGGTTATTGTTTTGCCAAGTTCAAGGAATTGCTGTTCGTAGAAGGTTCGAATGGAAAGAATTGGATCTTCATCTATGGTTGAGTATAAATCGTTGGTGCAGCAATGAACTTTTAGCTCATTCAATTCAGCCAAAGCCTTTGTGTATATGTGAAGCTCTTGGCTATCGGTTTTAAGGTGAATAAGCCCTTGAGGCTTAAGAATGGTTTTATACAACCCTAAGAATACGCTTGAGGTAAGCCGTTTTAGGGCATTAATCCTTTTTAGCTGAGGATCGGGAAAAGTAACCCATATCTCGCTCACCTCGTCTTTGCCAAAAAATGAGGTGATATTTTCGATCCTTGTTCTGACGAAAGCAACATTAGTCATTCCACTTTCGTGAGCCGTTTTTGCTCCTCGCCATAAACGTGCCCCTTTAATATCAATCCCTATAAAATTATTTTCAGGAAATTGTTGTGCTAAACCAACGGTGTATTCACCCTTTCCGCACCCTAATTCAAGAACAATAGGCTTGTTATTCTTGAAAAAGATTTCGTTCCATTTCCCTTTTATGAGATGATCAACTCGAAATACCTCTTCGAATTTTGGCTGAATAATATTTGGAAGGGTTGTATTCTCTTCGAATCGTTTTAGCTTATTTTTGGCCACTTCTAAAAATTTCTAAATTTATTACAGGATGGTTTTTATCCGAATATCATTCAAACTATCTTCTTTCAACTCGGACACCTACCGATGATATACCGCCAAGGCTATCGGTTCTCATTGCTTGCTTGATTTCGAATTTATAGTCACCCGTTTGCGGGAATCTAACGCTAAACTTATAGGGTATTTGACTATCGCGAATATATCCAAAGCCCTTACCTAACCATTTGCCTTGATCATCGGCAAGTAAGCATTCTATGGTATCGAGATGAGCTGCTCCAGAAGGGGAGGTAGTTGCAATGAATAAATAAAGATTGCAATTTGTATAATCTGTTGTGTTTCTTATATTTATGAAGATATTGTGATAGGAGATTGTATCAGAAATGGTTGCAATAAATTTTGCAACATTTTCTTTGGTCCAAGTGGTATTCGGGGTGTCGATATTCTCCTCGAAAACCCCATTCCTATCGCATGAAACGAGAAATATTGCTGAAAAAAGCACAATGATAAATCTATTTTGGAGCATTGTTATCGGGTTTTCTGTACTTATGCTTTTTATGCTTCTTCTTAGGCTGGCTATTCTCGTCGAAACGTGTTAGACTACCCTCTTCAATCACCCCATGATAACCAAGGTTTGAATTTTCAACAGGTTTTTCATGTACCATTTCAGCAAGCCGGTCGGCTCTTATTCCTTTCTTATTCATAGCAATAACCTCAATTACCCTATCCACTGGAACGGGAGTAATATTTGCTGATGAGTTAGGATCGGAGCTGTACCACATAATTCGATTAAAGATATCGGTTTTAAGGTGGTGAAACGTTGCCTCTTTCGTTTCGAGAGGGATACTGGTTTCAGGGAAATCTTTGCGAGCATCAACATAGCAATCCAGCTCATAGTTTAAGCAGCATTTTAGCTTGCTGCATTGCCCTGCAAGTTTTTGTGGGTTTAATGATATTTCTTGAAGTCTAGCGGAGTTGGTTGTTACCGATATGAAGTTTGTTATCCATGTCGAGCAGCAAAGTTCACGTCCACAGGAGCCTATGCCGCCAATGCGTCCTGCCTCTTGTCGTGCACCAATTTGACGCATTTCAACGCGAATCTTGAATTCATCGGCAAGTATTTTGATTAGCTCCCTAAAGTCAACCCTTTCATCGGCGATATAGTAAAAAATAGCTTTGGTTTTATCCCCTTGGTATTCAACATCCCCAATTTTCATATTTAGTTTAAGGTTCTCGGCAATTATCCGAGCCTTAATCATGGTTTTATGTTCAAGGTTGATTGATTCGAGCCATTTTTCGGTATCAACTGGTTTTGCTTTGCGATAAACCTTTTTAAACTCAGTTGATACAGGATCGACGTTCAACTTTTTAAGTTGGCGCAGCACAAGCCACCCTGTAAGGGAAACAATACCTATATCATGTCCTGGAGATGCCTCAACAGCAATAATATCGCCCTTTTTCAGATGAAGCCCATTGGCGTTACGGAAGAATGCTTTCCGAGTATTCTTAAACTGAACCTCGATTATATCATATTCCTGAAGGGTTTTGGGCGTGTCTTCAACCCAATTAAAAGAGTTTAACTTCGAACAACTTTTACAATGGTATAGTATCGGTTCAGGAGTGTCACCCTGTTTTATTTTAATCCCTCGGGAGCTGGTGCTATTATTGGTTTCCACAATTTGTTGTTTTTACAAGATTACAAAGTTAGCAAAATTTCAAAAGGTGTAGCTATTCAGGTGTATTTTCAGACAGGGAAATCGCTTCTAACATTTCATACTTTTCTTCGGTATTCATCATCTAACGCAGCAGTCATTCTTTTGCTATTCTTAGATGCTTTAAGGGTATTCTCTTTTTCAAGTAATGCCAAGTCTAGTCTTGATACAATATTAAATGAGACAGCGGAGTTGTCTTTTTTTTGAGCAGAGCATCCTCGTTGAAGGAACTAAAGAGATTGTTTAGACAGGTGATTATATTTACTCTGTAACGCTTACTGGTGGAAAAGTGACATTCGAAGATGGTACAACATATACCCGCGAATTTACAAGAGTTAACACTTGGACTGATGGTTTTAGTACTCCTTTAGATATATGGGATGATGTTTTCGCAATCGAAGGAGAGGCAACCGGTGTGAATCGCCAAGGCAATGCTTATACTCATACAATTACTAGCGCTCTAGTTATTAAGAACACATGCCGTTGGATTGTTGAAGGTATTATTGAACTAAAAGTTAAGGATAAGGTTGCAGTACTTGATTATGGAATGGGTGAATGTGATAACGATGCAACGATAACGATTAATGGCAACGTTAGAGAAATAAAACTAAGAGGAAGAAGATAAATTAGGTTAGTTAGGTTTTGGTTTTTTGGGAAAGAAGGTCGCTCATAGGGCGATCTTCTTTTTAACATTATTTAGATATCTATATATAGATATATATAAATATATAGTTATATTTGCAAAAAAATAATATGACTAAAATAAAGGTTGTTGAATCGAGATGCCCACAGAATCATCCATGTCCTGTGGTTAGGGTTTGTCCATACAATGCGATTACCCAAAAAAATATTTTTAGCGCACCCGAGATCGATCAAGAAAATTGCGCAAATTGCGGAAAATGTGTAAGGATGTGTGGGTATGGTGCTTTTCAAACGGTATCCGAAAATAGTAAAAGTTAAAAAACAATCATTATGAAGAATGTATGGCTATCGCTTACAATTGCTTTAATGCTATTGCTCCAAGCGTGCGGAAGTAAAAGTGAAACCGCAAATACTAAAGAGGAGAAAGTAGTTACAGCTGCTACCTCGGCAATTCACCTAACTCGTGGCGAGTTCATTGCCAAGGTAATCGATTTTACCAAAGGCTCGGAAGATGTTAAGTATTTAGGGGATAAGCCCTGTATTGTTGATTTTTATGCTAGCTGGTGCGGCCCTTGCAAAATAGTTGCACCCATTATGGAGGAGCTTGCCAAAGAGTATGAGGGGAGAATATATATTTATAAAGTGAGCACCGAGAACGAAAAACAGCTTGCAACCGAATTGGGCATTCAAAGCATTCCTACATTTATCTTCTTCCCAATGGGGGGAAAACCATTCTCATCGCAAGGAATTGCGAAAAGCCCTGAGGAGACCAAAAAGATGTTCAAGGAGATAATTGAAAAAGAACTTCTGAAAATAAGATAATAGGAGGTTCGGTTTGTAAAAGAAACGCAGAGAAAGGTCACTGCGTTTTTTTATTCTCAATAAATCCATCATATTTGACAGAAAAAAGTAACCATGTTTACAAAAGCAATTGTACGGAAACCTTGTAAAAACATTATCAATGGTATAACATCGGCTAGCCTTGGTAAGCCTGATTATCAGAATGCGCTTAAGCAGCATGATGGTTATGTTGAAGCCTTAAAAAGGTGCGGTTTGCAGGTAACCGTTCTCAATGGAGATGAAAACTATCCTGATTCAGTTTTTGTTGAAGATACTGCTTTGATAACACCTAAGTGTGCTATACTTGCTAACCCAGGCACTGAAAAGAGAAATGGAGAAAAGGCGGAGATTGAAATAGCCCTAAAGAATTTCTTTCCCGAACTACAATATATTGTTAGCCCTGGGTTTGTTGATGGGGGTGATGTAATGATGGTTGGAGACCATTTTTATATTGGTTTATCGAAGCGTACAAACAAAGAAGGTGCAAATCAGCTTGTCACAATTCTAAAGAGACATGGCTTAACAGGATCAACGGTAGCCCTTAAATCAGTGCTGCACCTTAAAACGGGTGTTAATTACATCGAGAAAGATAATATGCTTGCATTTGGTGAGTTTTTAACAAAGCAGGAATTTGGGAAATTCAATATCCTTGAGATACCCCAAGAGGAATCTTATGCTGCCAATAGCCTTTGGATAAATGGGAAAGTTCTTGTTCCTAAAGGTTTTCCTAAAACTCTCAGCATTATTAAACGGGTTGGTTACGAAACCATTGAGGTAGATGTATCTGAATTTAGAAAACTCGATGGTGGACTTAGCTGCTTATCTTTGAGGTTTTAACCGAGTGTGGATTAAGCACTTTAAACCAATTGGATATGTTGCAATCAAAGAGCTAATTAACTAAAATCCTTAAACCTAGAACCTATGAAAACTTTTTCATCAACTTTGTTTCTATTATTCATTCTTGCTTCAGTGGTTGTTAAGGCTCAAACTCCTGATGTAGATGCAATAAAAGAGTTAATCAATAAGGCATATATTGAAGGTTTGCACAATGGTGGTAACCTTGACGAGACTCGTAAAGGATTTCACCCTGGGTTTGACCTGCTGATTTTAAAGAACAATCAGATGGAAAAACTCCCCATCTATAATTGGATTGAAAGTACTGAAAAGAGGCGTAAGGATAATACCATAACCCCATTGCCAAAAACGACCGTGAATTTTGTAAATATTGATATAACGGGCACTTCAGCCGTTACAAAGATTGAATTATCGCGCGATGGGAAGTTGATTTTTACCGATTATATCTCGCTTTATAAATTTGAAGAGGGTTGGAAGGTAGTTGGGAAGATTTATTTTAAGCACTAAACGCTTATCTCAAGCAATTATTAACAGAAAAGAAGGCATCTCTGTTGCTGAGATGCCTTCTTTTTCTAATTCTTTTCAAGTTGGATTTGTTCTGGATTACTAGCCTAGAAAGGTAATAACCTCTTTCCTAAAGTTTCTTCCAAAATCTCAGCCATTGCTAAATAAACTGCTGATGATCCGCAAATTATACCTACGTAACCTGCAATTATCCCAATGCTCTCGGAACCTGTCCAATTGTGTATAGCAAGTAAAAAGAAAAGTATCCAAACGTTCATGAATACGAACTTAAGCGTTTTGCTTTTATTAAAAGTTCCAATCCACATGAAGAAAGAGTAAATACCCCAGATAAGAAGAAACCAACCCATATATGCCCCTTCAGTTTTTGCCCCTTTCACAATCCCTAAATCTGGGAAAATCCATATTGCACAAAGAATTAACCAGAAAAAACCATAAGAAAGAAAAGCGGTCATGCCGAACGTATTCCCTTTTTTGAACTCCATAATACCGACTATCACCTGTGCGAATCCACCAAAGAAAATACCCATAGAGAGCAACATCGCACTAATCGGAAAGAATCCGGCATTATGAATGTTTAATAGAATAGTTGACATTCCAAAGCCTAGTAATCCCAGTGGACC
This sequence comes from Bacteroidales bacterium, assembly GCA_003818205.1. Classification (GTDB taxonomy): domain Bacteria; phylum Bacteroidota; class Bacteroidia; order Bacteroidales; family Tenuifilaceae; genus UBA8529. The sequence goes on along the minus strand of RPRQ01000042.1, from coordinate 30,695 downwards.
AGGATTGGCCAATTTGTTTTCCATGAAAAAATGATTTAGATTTTGAATGATGAAATTTAAATTAAGGGCGCAAAGGAAATAAATATTTCTGGTTTTGTAACCTTTATCAAATCTAAATTATAGATAGTTTTTGACAAGGATTGAATATCAATTAGTTCTTAATTTATAAAACTATTTCCATTTTGAATGATTGTTTCGGAGCAAATATATTTTCAAAGTTATTTCTGCTAAGTGGAAAAGCAAAAGAGCTAAGAGTGTTAAATACTCCTAGCCCTTACAAATACTGTTTATGGTTACTAAAAATTGTAAATCAGCGCTAATAGAATCCTTAGATTCGATACCTTTTCAGAGTTGAATATCACCCCAAATTTATCTCTGTTGAGTACGCCGTTCTCCTTTGTGGCATATGCAGCCATGGTATATTCCAACTCGGTGGCAAAATTTAACTTACCCTGGATTAATACAATACGAGGAGCAACCCTAAAGACAGACTTTATGTTTGAGCCTCTTGCCGTTGCATCTGTGACACCGTAATTAAGGATAGGATTTTTAGAACCTAGGTTTTTTGTAAAGCCAGCCCATAAACCAAGCTGAACCTTCGACCCGTTTGTTTGAATTTCGCTCCATACCGCCATATTGTTAATTGTTGTGTACGAAACGGTATTCTTATTGGCATCAATTACTGATTCTACTGTATATCCGCCAAGCATGGTTAAGTCGAATAGATTTTGGCCATAAAGACCCTGTGCTTTGTAGGTGAAGAATTGATTCTTATATTTTAGAAAACCTGTAACTGATAGCCCGCTTACTTTCTCATCGGTAATATAAGTATTAGCACCGTTAGTCGTTGTTAGTGTTGGTTGAAGCACTTTGTAGTCAATCGCAGCACCAGCAAGAATTTCAGTCTTTGCCTCTTCATTCTTGCTTTCGAAAGAGAGCACAGCAGTTAGATCAGGAATATTGGAATAGCGCAAAGATGCAGAGCCTTGTGGACTTGTGAAATCTCTTTGAGCGGATAAAACTCCGGCAATGCTAAGTTTTCCTAACTTATGAGTAATCCTTACCTGAGGATTACGCGAAAAGGGTTGAACTGGAACTCCAGTGTTGAATGATACTACACCAGAGAAGCATCCAGGTATAAAGAATGGATGCCAATACTGACCCGCAAGCAGTTCGGTTTTCTCCCAGTTCAATTTAACAAATGCATGTCTCAATCTAAATCCATTTGCATCAACAAATGCTGCATTCTCATTGCCAAAGAAATCGGCCTCTAAAACGCCCGATGTTTTTGCTCCAAAAGCATCAGGGGCACTAATTTTACCAGTCAATCGCGATTGGATTGATAGAAAGTTGAACGATGATTTAGCGTTAATGTCCTTACCATCGGCATCCAATGATTTCTCTTTAGGATATAGTAGGAAGTGACCCTCTCTAATGGTTGCGTTTTCGCGAGTATCGTAAAAGAAATCAGATTTTAGAAATCCCGAAAAGCTGATTCCATATTTAGGCTCATCGGGTTTTGCTTGTGATAAGCATAACATTGGTAGGAATGTTATTGCTATTAGTGTTAAAATTCTACTTTTCATTTTTTATTTTAGTTTACTATTTGTTTTTATCTGGTGGGAATAGTTTTTCAAAGATAGACCTGTCTGTTGATGGTTTACCATATAGAACGTTTAGATTACTAAGTGCAGCAGGATTTTCCTTCCACAGCTTAATTGCTGTTATGTAGCTCTCGATGGCTTTAGTCTGCATGTAAGTATGACGTTGAATAATACCAAGGTTAGTATAAGCAACCGACAACCTTCTTGGAGTTTCTTTTTGTGCAAGAATAATATCTTTAACCCTTTTGCTTAATATTTTTTGGTAACGTTTTCCCTTAAAAGCATCGTCATTCTCTAGAAAATGAGGCTTCACCTCCGACAGTATATCAGCCTCGGATAACTTGCCGAATCGTTCAATCCACTTATTATAATGCTCTACGCATTTATTTGTGTGTACAAATGCTGTATCGAGCAATAACTTTTTACCTATTGAATCCTTTTCTTCGTAAAGAGCTTTAGAGATATATATTGAAGCCCGATTATTATAGATTATACCTAATTCATAAGAATCGGAATAGCCCGACAGTTTGGTAAGGATATGTTCAATGCTGTCGAGTATAGAAAAAGCATTGTCATAATTCTTGGCTCGAATTGATGCATCGTACCGGCCAAACATAAATTTGGTTTCAACAACTCTTGGGTCTTCGGATTTATTTATTCCGCTGTAGTAAAGGTATGCGATAGCAAAACTGATAATACTGATACTGAGAACAGCAATCAATACAATTCTGTTTTCTCTTGTTATCTTAAATATACTCATCAACTATTTTGGGATTAAAGTGCAAATTAAATAAAAAACTACCCTGTATTAACAGGATAGTCTCTTATTCTGTATTACGAAGCATTAACCTCCGTGTACATTTTCAACTAAGAACTTCTTAATTTCAATAGGAGTTGGTTTAGTTAGTTTTGACACAACAATATTGGTAACAATAGCTAGTGGAGCACCAAGCCATGCAAAGTACCATACATTTAACCAGTAAGTAATAAATTCTTGTCCCGGTAGGCTACCACCTGATTTTCCAACAAGGAAATAAACAATTGAAATTACTGTCAAAGTTACACCTACAGACATTCCTGCTATTCCACCAGCTTTATTAGAACCGCTCCACCATATACCTAATAGGAATAGCGGAAATATGGTGCAAGCAGCCATTGAAAAGGCAACAGCTACTAGTTGGGCAATCATCCCTAAATTAAACATTGCAACGATACCAACAGTAACACCCATAAGAATGGTTCCAAAACGTGCAACAAGAAGCTGAGATTTTGGTTTTGCATTGGGGTTAATAATCTTAACATACAGATCATGTGCAAATGCAGATGATCCGGCTACCAATAAACCTGAAATTGTTGAAAAAGCGGCAGATATGGCTCCTGCTGCAAGCAGACCAACTATTAGCGGATTTATTCCACCCAATTGAGCAGTATAAATTACAATTGCATCAGAAGCTAAATTGCCAACCTCTGGATTTGCGGATAGTATTTTACCAAATGCTGAATATATTGGTGCGCTCCAGTAAAGTAGGCAGATAAAAAATAAACCCCATACGCATGACAAACGAGCATCCTTAATAGTAGGAGTAATATAAAAACGTTGAAGAACGTGAGGTAGTCCTGCGGTTCCAATCATTAGTGAAAAGCATATTGCCATCCATTGAAAGAAGGTACTTCCGGTTGCAGGATCCCAAGGCATCGCAAATTCGGGGCTAGGCATTAGCGCAAGATTATGACCATAGGCATTTATAAGCGCAACACCATCAGAAATATTAGGTGCAGGAATGCCTTGAACAATGTCAGAAACAATTGTACCGTACCCAAATTGTGGTAATAACCAAAAATAATCGTACTTGTAGGTTAAAAGAAAAGTTGGAATCAAGAACGTGATAATAATAATAATATACTGAATTACCATGTTCTTAGTGGCTCCTATCATACCGGAAATCATAGTGTAGAATATAACTACTGCTGCACCCAATATTACCGACCACATGTAGTTTATACCCAAAATCCATTTAAACATTAAACCTACACCACCAAATTGACCAACACAATAAGCGAATGAGATAAGAATAGTAAAAACAGCGCTAATTCCCCTCAAGGATTGGGAGTAATATCTATCACCAATGAAATCAGGTGCAGTGAATTTTCCGTATTTTCTAATTTGGCCTGCCATTAGTACAAGTAGGAGGACGTAACCCCCTGTCCATCCAACAACATAAGCCAATCCGTTGTACCCTGTAAGATACATCATTCCTGCCATTCCAAGAACTGAGGCTGCACTCATCCAGTTTGCTCCAATGGCCATACCTGAACTAACAACGCTAATTTTTCTTCCAGCGGCATAGTAGTCCGTTGTATCTTTTGCTCTGTGAACTAGACCAACTAGAATAAATGTAGCAAGAATGGCTAATAATATAATTGCAGGACCAACTTTAAAGCTTCCTTCTAGTTGCGTTAAACTTGAAGCATTAGCAAGAAAAGGAATTGCTATCAAGCTAAATGCTGTTAATATTTTTTTCATTTCAATTCAATTTATAAGATTATTCAACAATGTTTAGTTTCTTCTGAAGATGTTCTACTCTTTTACTATAGATCAAACTCAGCAGAACAAATAAAATCAGCAAAAATTCACCAGTGTAAAAGTAGTGGAACGGAAATCCTAAGAATTTGGTGTCTGTTAGAAACGATTGGTTGTGCACTAAATACAATTTCATTATTGCCGGTAATGAAGTTGCAACATTTTCGTCTAATTGTTGAATATCCGAACTTATAAGGTTGAAAGCAATAATATTTACTTCAAGGCTGTTTGATTCGAAACCATAGATATCATTGAGTTGGCTAAAAAGTTCCTTTTTCGATTCGTTAAGCGATTCTTTTGCCTGAAGATAACCATCATCGGTTGTTGATTTTCCAAGGTTTTCAGTACTTGTTCTCAACTCTTGAACGCTTTTCAGAAGATTCTCTTTTTTAGAGCTATCAAGTGACCCATATAAGTTCCAACTTAAGGCATTTGCAAGTATTTCCTTTTTATCTTTCTTAAGTGTTGATTTTCCAAGAACAGCAGCTATGCTTGCTGCAAAAGTCTTTTTTTCATCAGCGGTAGCACTTCCTGATTTTACTTTTTCCCATACGGATTCGTATGCGATAAAAGATTTTTCGGGGGTTGGTTTTTGTAAACTTAGTAAGAGGATCTGAAACCCAAATACTGCAACAGCCCATACTATTAACATCGAAACTATTATGTTTCTTACCCTTCTAGTGTATTCACTTTTGGGCTTGAATAGGCTAAAATCGTAATTGTTGTTTGTTTCCAATTTGATTTATTTTTTTTAATTGGTTAGGGATTAGGGTTAATTTCTGGTTTCTCAAAAGTAACCGTTTAGAATAAAAACAAACTATTTGATAAATTGAAATATAACATTGTTTTGTAGCAACTTTTTCACTATTTTTAAAGTCAAAATATTACAAGTGAAATTTTCCAAGAAGATAAGCTGTGAAAGCTGTGAGTTAAAATGTGATATCTATTCATCGTTAACACGGAATGGAGCTATTCCAAGCATGGTTAAGCCCCTTCATGCTCATTTTAAAAAACACGATGTAATCTGCAAGCAGGGAACTGATGTTACTCATGCTATATTCTTGGTTAAGGGTTCTGCAAAATTATATATAGAAGGACTTAACAATAGAAACATTATTCTCTACCTACTAAAGCCGCCTGCATATATAGGGTTACTATGCTTTTTCGATAATCCAGAGTACTCCTACTCTGTCAGCGCCCTTGAAGAATCTGAGGTTTGCTTTATCGAACTTGATCTGGTTAAGAAGTTATACATGGAAAACCATGACCTGCTTTTAAACTTAAATAAAGCTTTTGGCAAGTCAGTTACAGCGATAATGAAAAAAATAATCTCTCTCAATCAGAAACAGATTCGAGGAAGATTTGCCGAAAATCTGATTTATCTTTCTCAGATAAATGATAATCATGTGTTTAATTTAAATCTAACTAGGAAAGAGGTTGGTGAAATGATAGCTATATCGGAGGAGAATGCTGTGAGGTTATTCACTGAATTTTCTAACGAGAATATTATCTCGGTTAAAGGAAGGGATATTGAAATACTTGATATGCCTCTCTTGAAAAAAATTAGTGAGGTGGGTTAATGGTAATTAACTCAAGTTGCTAGTTATAGAAATAATTAGATTTTAGAACAAGGATCAACGATTGCCTTCGGCGAGCTCGCAAATAAAGCTCGGTTTTTGATTTTAGAAGAAATGAAAACACATCTTAAAGCGTTAATGTTCTTCGATATATGATTTTTATTTTCATAAATAGTAAATCGTTAATCCTTTTTTAAACCAAATCCCATATAAGTAGCAACTTAGGTTAATTAATCGATAAGAAAATGAGAATCCAGTACTGCTCCGATCTGCATCTTGAATTTGCGCTTAACAATAAATATCTTATCGATAATCCATTAACTGTTTGCGGTGATATATTGATTTTGGCTGGAGATATTGTACCCCTGCATGATGAATTTTTGAGTAACTCCTTTTTCAGTTACATCTCAGACAATTATAAACAAGTTTTTTGGGTGCCAGGCAATCACGAGTTTTACTATAAAGACATAGCTGAATTTAGTAAATCATATAATATTAGGCTAAAGACCAATATCAACATTGTAAATAATATAGATATTGAATTTGAGCATACTAAATTTGTATTTAGCACTTTATGGTCGAAAATAGGTAGCGCAAATCAGAAAATAGTGGAGCAAAGCGTATCTGATTTTAAATGCATAACAAACAAAAAAAGAAGTTTTAGTTCTCTTGACTTTAACGAATTGCATACAGAGGGTTTGAACTTCATTAAACAATCGTTAACGAATAAGGGTGATAAAACAGTAGTTGTAACACATCATCTTCCTTCGTTTCTATGCAATTCGCCTCGACATAGAAATAGTCCCATTAATGAAGCATTTTGTGTCGATTTAACAGACTATATAGAAGAATGCAAGGCCAATTTCTGGCTATATGGCCACAGTCATTTTAATCAAAAACCACTGTATGTTGAGGAGACTATTTTGCTTACAAATCAGTTAGGATATGTTCATTGGAACGAACATGGAAGTTTTAAGCATAATGCTTACTTTTCGGTATAAATCAGCCTGAAACCCTAAAATCAGCACCTATCATTTTCTGATAAACAGGAATTAACGACAGCACCTCCTTCAGGGTTGATATTTCAATATTAACCAATTGTTTGGTATTTAGGGTGTTTGATAAGGGTAGATTACCATCTGCTAGGTTTTGTTGATTTCTAAAACGAAGTTTCATCAGGAAATTGTAAGCAAAAATAATTTCATCAATAGTGCTATCATTTAGAATATTCCTAGATTTTAAAGTTTCAAGCCGATCAAGGGTATTTGTACACCAAATGTTATCCTGCAGGGCATATGTTCTTGCAAGCATTACAATGAGGTTCACTGCATTTTTCAACTCCACAAGGTCAGCATTTTTATCGGACAGAATGCTTCCCGAAGAAATATGCTGCGCTTTTGTGTGGTAAGTATTATAAGCAAGGTGATACAAGAATAATGCTCGATTGTTAATCTGGTCACTAATCGTTTTTCTTAATCTATCGGTTAAATGATTTTCGCCATATACATTTCTGAGATCGAAGAAAATGGTTGCATCTAAAAGATTCTGAGGCTCTGGAGCGATTATCCAACTTGTAAAATATATTTCCCACACACTAAATGGTTTACACCATTGCTGGTTCTTTGCCATTATATTACCTTTACAAAAGGAGTAACCGATATAGTTTAATGAATTACAAACTTTTTCTCCAAGCTTACTAAAGTAATCATTAACCGATTTTTCATTTTCAGGTTGAACATCTTCATAAATAATAGCATTGTCCTGATCGGTAAATAATGTTTCCTCTTTTCGTCCTTCACTTCCTAAGCAGATAAAAGAAAAGCCAACGGGTGGTTTTCCATTTTCCGATATAGCCAATTCAATTAGTTTACGAATAATTGAGTCTGAAAAAGAAGTGGTAATGCTAGTAATAACTTTAACTGATACTTCACTTTTTATAAGGGGTTTTAACAATAACTGAAGCTGTTTATAGCATAATTTGAGTTCCTCAACAGTTTCGGCTTTATCAATGTTTGAGATATAAAATGAAAGCGAATTTTTCAGCTCTTTATAAACATCATTTATTCTTAAAATGCCTATGATTTCACCATTATTATTCTTAACAACCAAATGATTAATCTTTTTTTCGTTACAAATATTTATTGCATCAATTACCGAAGTGTGATCATTAATAAAAATTAATGGAGAGGTCATTATTAGATATGCTGGATTATCCAGATTTAAATTAAGCGTTAGCACTCTTTGTTGAATGTCGCTATTGGTTACAATTCCGATGTAATCCTTTTCATTCTTAGTAAGAAGTAAATTATCTGTTTTTCGAATTGATAAAACCCTAATGGCATCATTTATTGTAGAATCGGAATCCAAGGTGTTGATTGGAACTAAATAATTTTTTACCGATTGTTCAATTAAAAAAGTACTTGACTTTAGCTCTGCGATCAAGTTGGTAGTTTCATTTTTTTCCTTTTCCTGAGCTGTAATATCCTCAATAATACCGTCGCAGATTAAATCTTTGAATTCTTCGCTGTTATATAAAACAAGTGTAATAGCAACAAATGCAGTTTCTTTATTTTTCTTCTGAATTTTTATAACCTTATTTTTGATATATCCATTCTCGAGCAGATTTCTCCTTAGGTTCTTTTTGTCTTCAGGGCTTGAAAGTAAGTTTATTATATGAGTTTCTGTTAATTGTCGGAAGTTACTATATCCAAGTATTTTAATGGCTATCTCGTTAGCAAAAATAAATCTTCCTTTAAAATCAATGCTTGCTCTAAAGAAACCAATATTTAACGTACTTAATAGTTTTTGATAATCGAGTACCGATAAATTTGAACTTCTGTCTATTGTAATATCTTTAACTATTATAATATTTACGGGCCTACTATTAATCATACTAGCCGAAGATGTAACCAAGACTTCAACAAATCCACCATTCTTTTTTTTCAGGTTGATGTCATACTGTCCTTCTTCAACAATGATTTGTGAAAAAACATCAATGATATTTTGATTATTGTTTTCGTGAATAATCTCATTTAATGAAAGACTAATAAGTTCACTAGTTTCGTAGCCAGTCATTTTGCTTATCACAGCGTTGGCAAAGCTGATTTTGCCATCAATTAGCATCAGTAAACCCTCGGTTGCCGCTTCGACAAGAGTTCGGTATTTTTCTTTCGATTCGTGTAAATCATTCTCAACAGCAATCCTTTTCCGTTCAATATTTAAGCTTTGCTTGATGATATAAAAAAGAAGGCAAGCAATTAATATCGATATTCCGACGGATATCCATAGCAATTTTCTCGTTAGTGCCGAAATCTCTTTTTTAACATCTTCAATATAAATTCCTGTACCAATAACCCAGTTCCATGGTTTGAATATCTTAACATAGGATAACTTTGAAACGATATTTAGTGAGTCATCTTTCCATTGCCACATGTAATTAACATACCCGTGCTCCGATTTTTTAACTGTCTCAACAAATTCAACAAATAGTTTTTTGCCATGTGGGTCGCTAAAATTTGATAAATCCTTGTTGTTTAAATCGGGTCTATACGGGTGCATAACCATAACTGGGTGCATATCTGTAATCCAGAAATAGTCTTTATTCTCATCACCGTATCGTAGGTATTGAATTCTTGAAACGGCAGTTTCTTGTGCCTCTTTGCGAGATAATAAGCTTTTTCGTTCATCATTCTCGTATTTTGAAAGAATACTCCATGCTGAGTTGGTTAACTCTTTAATCATTTCACGCTTCCCATTCATTATATTTTGCTGAAAACGAGGTATGATAATGAAGAAGATTGTAAGAATAAAAAGTAATATGGATAGAATTGTCGGGAGAATTATTTTAAAATAGAAGTTCTTCATAATATGAGTTTATCATACAAAGTGTCTGATTCACAAATTTACCTTAATTGTACAAATTTGCAATGGAATTGGTATTTGTTCTTGGTGTTGTCAGTAAGTGATTGGCGGACCTTCAGATGCATTGGCTAAAAAACAAACAACCCCGCCCATTTGAGCGAGGTTGAATGATTTGTAATTATTAACCATGGAGATACAGAGGTCACAGAGTTTCACAGAGAAAATATTTATGTTTTTCGTGTTAGTGATTCTTTAGCATTTTGAAACTGAGTCGTTTTTTTATAATTGCCTCTCCCGATACATCGGGACAGGCTGTGTCTCCGTGGTTTTTGTTCAATTCGATTACTGCGGAATAGTTACTATAATTTTAATTAACAATATTGTATTATTTCCCAAATGAACCTTTTCTAAGGAATTCAATGGTTTTATCCATTTCTAAATACATAATCACATCCTCCTCAATAAACGGAACAATTGCACGATATTGTACCATAAACTCCTCTAGGTAAGGCGAAGTTTTAGCAGGACGGCGGAACTCCAATGCTTGTGCCGCATTGAATAGTTCAATGGCAAGAATTCGTTCGGTATTATCGACCACCTTTAACATTTTGGTTGCAGCGTTTGCGCCCATGCTCACATGGTCTTCCTGACCATTGGATGATACGATTGAGTCAACAGAGGCTGGAGTACAAAGCTGTTTGTTTTGGCTAACCATCGAGGCTGCTGCATATTGAGGGATCATAAAGCCAGAGTTTAACCCTGAGTTGTAAACCAAGAATTCAGGTAATCCTCTAAGTCCTGATATAAGCTGAACCACCCGACGCTCCGAGATATTGCCAAGTTCCGATATGGCTATTGCCATAAAGTCGAAGGAGAGGGCAAGGGGTTGACCATGGAAATTACCACCGGATATGATTAAATCCTCATCGGGCCAAATGGTAGGGTTATCAGTTACCGAGTTTATCTCTGTGAGTAAAACGCTTGCAACATAATTCAAAGCATCCTTTGATGCACCATGAACCTGTGGCATGCAGCGGAATGAGTAGGGGTCTTGTACATGTTTCTTTGGATGAGAAATCAACTCGCTGCCCTCAAGGATTTTTCTGAAATTCTGAGCTGTTTCAATCTGACCCTGATGGGGACGAACCTCTTGCAGGTTTTTATGGAATGGCTCAATACGTCCATCGTATGCTTCAAGGGAGAGAGCACCGATAATATCGGCAAGTTTTATCAGTTTAAAAGCCTTTAGGATACCGTAAACACCATGTGCGCTCATGAACTGTGTGCCATTGAGCAATGCAAGACCTTCCTTCGATTTTAGTTCAATTGGCTCCCAACCAAATTTGCTCATGATATCAGCGGTATTGTACTTTTTTCCTTGATATCGAACTTCACCTAAGCCTAAAAGTGGGAGGAATAGATTTGATAATGGAGCTAAATCGCCCGATGCGCCTAACGACCCACGGTCGTAAACTACAGGCAGAACATCATTGTTGTAAAAATCGAGAATTCGTTGAACGGTTATTACCTGAACGCCCGAAAAACCAAGCGATAAAGCATGTGCTTTTAAGAAAAGCATCAATTTGATAATCTCAGGTTGCAGCTCATCACCTGTGCTGCATGCATGCGACATCACAAGGTTTTTCTGTAGCTGTGAAAGTTTCTCCCTTGAGATATTGCGATTGCAAAGCGAACCAAAGCCTGTAGTAATACCGTAGATAGGAGCATGGTGGTCGGCTGCCATCTTATTATCGAGGTATTCGCGGCATTTAGTGATTAGTCCAACAGCCTCATCGGATAGCTCTAATTTGTAGCTGTTGTGTACCAAGTCCTCCATTAACTCGTAGGTTAGTGGCTTAGGGGATATAGAATGTTTCTTACTCATTTTATAGATGAATTTTATGATTTGCTTAATTATTTATTGATGATTTTCATAAATCATTTTAAGCCTCCAAACAATAGTTTAGAAACAAATTTGAGCGACAAATGTTATTGATTTAGGCGTAAAATGAGAAAAGTAGAGTCAGGGAACTCTAGTGGCATTCAACTTTTTGCTGATTGCTTTTTTATCTTGGAAAGGATTGTTTATTAACTTCATATCAAAAACTATTCTCAGCTAAATTTTCCGAGTAAGTACTCGTTGAGATTGCTGAAAGCAATTGTTTCTTGTTCTCCTGATGTCATATTTTTAACTGAGAATTGGCGATTTTGCATCTCCGATTCCCCTGCTATTACTACGTATTGAATGCTGCGTTTGTTAGCATAATCAAACTGTTTTTTAAGCTTCGTAGCATCGGGGTAAAGTTCGGCGCTAATCCCATTTTCTCTCAACATGCGAATAGCCTTTAAGCAGTAAGTAGCCTCATATCGACCAAAATTGGTAAACATTACCTTGGTTGAGGACATCAATTTTTCAGGAAAAAGATTTAGCTGTAACATCACATCGTAGATACGGTCGGCACCAAACGAAACGCCAACGCCGCTCATATCCTTTAATCCAAAAACACCCGTTAAGTCATCGTAACGACCACCGCCACAAATGCTTCCAATCTCAACATCCTTAGCCTTAACCTCGAAAATAGCACCTGTGTAGTAGTTTAATCCACGCGCAAGCGATAGGTCGAGTTCAACCTCAGTTTTAATATGACCTAGCGCTTCGAGATACTCGAAGAACTCCTCCATCTCGGCTACACCCTTTTTACCAACTTCAGAGTCGGTAATCATCTTGCGTAGTTTTTCAATTTTTCCAGCGTTGCTTCCTGTTAAGGTTAGAATTGGGTGTAGCTTTGCAATAGCTTCTTTCGAAACACCTTTACCCTCTAGTTCAGCAATGGCTGCTTCAATTCCAATCTTATCAATCTTATCGATGGCAATGGTAATATCAATTAGCTTTTCGGGATAGCCAATGAAATCGGCAATCCAACTCAATATCTTACGGTTGTTGATTTTTAGCGTTGTGCGAACCCCTAGTTTGGTGAATATCTCGTTGATTATCATCACGAGTTCTGCTTCGTTAAGCAAAGAATCGGAACCGATAACATCAACATCGCACTGGTAGAATTCGCGGTAACGCCCTTTTTGCGGCCTGTCGGCACGCCAAACAGGTTGAATTTGATAACGCTTGAAAGGGAATGTCAGTTCATTTTGGTATTGAACCACAAATCGTGCAAAGGGTACAGTCAAATCATATCTTAGCCCCTTTTCGCTTATTGCCATCGAAAGTTGGTTTGAATTACCTGGCTTGATAATGCTTTGGTCAACCTTATCGATATAGTCCCCCGAATTTAGAATCTTGAAAAGCAGTTTATCGCCCTCTTCGCCATATTTTCCAAGCAAAGTTGATAGATTCTCCATGGCTGGGGTTTCAATGGGAAGATACCCATAGGTCTTGAATACCGAACGAATGGTATCGAAAATATAGTTTCTTCGAACCATCTCAATTGGAGTGAAATCCCTTGTCCCTTTTGGTATTGAAGGTTTTTGAACAGCCATTGATTTGTGATTTTATGAGGATGCAAATATAGAAAATAATTATAGATTGATTAAGAAGATTATCGGGCTTTAGTCAATGATTGTAATTCTACTTGCAGAAAAAGAGTAATGGGGCATAGTCCTATTTTAACAGGCTTCTCCTTTACCAAGGTAACAAATCATTACCCTTTCGTATCAAGTAGAATATACAACCAAAAGATATTTAGCTAAATAGCATCGTATTGGTTATGTATTGTTTAGCTAATAAACTAATTTAATAAACAGAAACAATTATATAAAAACCATATATATACACTTGAAAAGGATGTATATATTCGGAAAATCCGAACATATAAACGAGTTGACAACTATACTAAAAGAAATACCATCAAGAAGTTCCCATTATGAAAACTTCTATTGTCTCTACATCTAAATCCAATAGAAAAGAATGGAAAGAATATTTGTAAAGGGCACATTACGTGATTATTGGGAGATACATCCTGATTCGGAGCAATACCCGAAAACATGATATGATGCAGCCATGAGTTCGGTATGGAAAACCCCGAATGACGTAAAACTCACTTATGCAACAGCCAGTATCCTTAAGGATAGTCGAGTTGTTTTTAACATTAAAGGAAATTCTTACCGCTTGGTTGTTAAATTCAACTTTGAGAAACAGTGGGCATTCATTCGATTCATTGGAACTCATGCTGAATATGACAGAATAGATGCAAATATAATTTAATACAGAAAGCCTTGAATATCGTACCATTAAAAACAAACAAGGACTACGAGAACGCTTTGAAAAGAATGGAATTTCTTTTCGATGTGCCAGCGGGAACAACAGAAAGCGATGAAGCAGATATTTTGGCGTTAGTTATCGATGACTATGAAAGAAAGCACTTGCCGATTGAAGCACCAGACCCAATTGAAGCCATTAAGATAAGAATGGAGGAAATGCAACTTAAACAATCGGATTTAATAAATGAAATCGGAGGAAAAAGTAGAGTATCAGAAATACTGAATAGAAAAAGGAAGCTAACGGTAGATATGATTAGAAATTTAACCTCTCGACTTAACCTCTCAGCAAATATTCTTGTGAAAGACTATCAGTTGACAAGAAAAAAAGTACAGTTGCCAACAGCCGCTAAACCCAATCAGGGCTTGACTTGCAGATATGAAAGTTTTTCCTAACTTAGCGTAACCGTTAACGCGGGATAAGGAAACGGTTTTTAACTCCCTGTCTGTGCTTAGCGGCAAACGTTGGCAACATTGCAAGAAGAAACAAACATTAATCATTAAATCATATAAAAATGAAAAAACAAATATTAATTTTTTTGATTTCAATTAGTTCGATTTTGACTGTGAATGCACAAACTTGGACAGGTAGTTCAGATGTTAACGGTAATCTTTGGAGAAATGGAAATATTGGAATTGGAACTACTAATCCATTACATAAATTTGTAGTGTCAAATGCTTCTACTGAAGGATTTGAAGTTTATTTGGGACAACCCACAGGAATTGTAGGTTTGCAATCTTATAATAGAGCAACCAATACATATTCGAAAATGCAGTTTGACGCAAGTCAATTTGCTTTTACTCAAGGCAAATTTGGGATAGGGACAACTACCGCTTATCAGAATTTTGTTGTGTCAAATTCAGGAGCCGATGGATTTGAAGTTTATTTGGGACAACCCACAGGAATTGTAGGTTTGCAATCTTATAATAGGGCAACCAATACATATTCGAAAATGCAGTTTGATGCAAGTCAATTTGCATTTACCAATGGTAATGTTGGGATTGGTACAACTTCACCATGTTATAAACTTGATGTATATGGAACAATTAGAACAGATGAAGTTGTTGTTAACTTAACACATGGTTGTGATTTTGTATTTAAAAGTAATTACAAACTCATGGATTTAAGAAAATTAGAGGAATTTGTAAAGACGAATCAACACCTTCCTGAAATTGCTTCTGAGCCAGAAATGATTGAAAGTGGGGTAAATATGAAAGACCTTCAAATGAAACTATTGCAGAAAATGGAAGAAATGACACTTTACATGATAGAACAGAATAAGAAACTTGAGCAGCAAAACGAAAAGATTATGACGCTTGAGAATGAAATAAAAGAATTGAAGACAAAATAGCAACAACCCATAACACACGCTAAATTCCATTTGGGCGGAGATGCAGAAATCAAAGTTTTTCGTACCTTAGTTTTCATATTAACGGGGGATAGAGAAACGGTTCCTAACTCCCAAACGTAATTTAGTGTGGAACCGTTGGGCACAATCAAAAAGCTGTTCCGAGATTTTGAATTTATACCAAGAATTGGTATTTTTGAGAAAAATTATTAGCCATGGCAAAGAATACATCAATACTATTAGGAGAATATTTCGAGAACTTTGTTAATGAGAAAATCTCTACTGGAAAGTTTTCGTCTGTTAGTGAGGTTATTAGAACAGCTCTTCGTCTTTTGGAGAATGAGGAGAATAGATATAAAGCTCTAATTAAAGAACTTGAAATTGGAGAGAAGAGTGGATTTGTTAAAGACTTTGACCGAACAGAAAATCTTAAAAATCTTCATGCTAAACATTTGAAGAAATGAAATACTCAATAAGCGAGAAAGCAAATCAAGACATCGAAAAGATATGGTTGTACACGTTTGAAAACTGGTCACTTGAGCAAGCTGATAGATACTACAATCTAATTTTAGACGAAATCGAATTTATATCTGAGAACTTTGAAAGTGGAAAATCTGTTGACTACATTAAAAAAGGATATAGAGCATCCATTGTGAAGTCGCACATTATTTTCTATAAGAAATCCAGAAGAAATATTGTTGAAATAATAAGAGTTTTACACCAGAAAATGGACATTGAAAACCAAATAGACAAATAAAAAACTACACGCAACAGCCGCTAAACCCAATCAGGGCTTGACTTGCAGATATGAAAGTTTTTCCTAACTTAGCGTAACCGTTAACGCGGGATAAGGAAACGGTTTTTAACTCCCTGTCTGGGCTTAGCGGCAAACGTTAGCGTTAAGTTGGTATGTGCCTTAACGAACAAACAAAAAGACAGTGACATGAAACCATCGATAAATTTGGCGTATTATAAAGAAAACGATTGGAAACGATTCTTAGAATCTATTGATGATAAGGAAAGTATGCATGCTACGTGGAAAGATTGGCACAATGCTTCCTTAAAAATAAAAAAGAATTTAATTTCGCAAGGCTTCATTGTAAATGATTTTGTAATCGAAATTGACGAACTACAAGATTATTGTAAAATGAGAGGTATAAAGAACGATGGGAAAGCTCGTTCTCAATTTGTAACAAACAAATAAAGTAAGAAAATGGGATTTATACCGATTTCAATAGAAAAGTATTTAAAAAAGCATATGAAGAACAATCCCTCTACGAATGAATCGGATTTGAGAAAAGGATTAAATAAGGCATTCGCTGATTTTCAAGATGGAATAAAATGTTCATGTGGGAATGACATTTGGGTGATTGGTTCGGCATCAGTTGGAAATAGTTGTTTCACCTGCATAACAGGAGAAAGCCACCCGATAGATGATTACGAAATTGATTCTGCCATAAAGAAAAGTGAAAGCAAGAAAGGTCGCAGACATATTGATGAGATTGACCCTGCTAAGATCGCAGGTTTTTTCGATGACGATGGTTATGAGATTAATTCTGACTTGATTAGGAAACCATCGATTTGTTTGACTTGTATAAATGATGATAATCCAAAAGAAGAGATGTTATGCAATATGACACGATACGACCAAAAAGATGATAATGAGTTTAAGTGTTTTGCATATAAGAAAAATAAGTGAATAGAAAATGCTTAAACCTTCAATATTATATCAAGCAGACCAAGAAGTGATTGGAAAACATCTTCGTACAAAGGAATGGGTAATTTATTCTGGTAAACTGACAATTTACGACAGAAAACAAAATCCAATTGTTTTAAAGCTGAAAAGCGAAATATGCGATACCTTCATTGGAGAATTCATGGAGGATAAAAAAGAGTTTAAAGGGGATCCTGTATCTGAAGTATATGGGAAAATGGCTAAGTGGTATAATAAAAATGGCATAATATTTCAAAACTAAAAATGTACGATGGCCAAACAGCGTATTTATTGCATTTGGGCCGATGGCGCATTTGGAGTTCTTTACGCTTTTTGGTAGCTTTACTACCGTGGGATAAGAAAGCAGTTTCAAACTCCCAACCGCAACCAACTAGCCACCGTTAGCGGAAATTTTATAGCATGATATGCAGTACGATAAATTAACAGATTCTGACATAGATAAGATTAGTCATTTACAGCCTGAAGGTTGGTCTGATATAATAGATGCATTTCGATTCTATTGTAACCATAATTTTTGTAATCCGATTAAAGTGACATTAGATAATGAGATTGTGGGTGTCGGTAGCTCAATGTTTTTTGACAAGACAGCATGGTTAGCTCATATCATTGTAAACCCGGATTATAGAAAACATGGGATAGGTTCTAAAATAGTTGATTCATTATTAATGAGCATAAAGACAAGAAAAATTGAAACTTCTTTATTGATAGCGACCGAGATTGGCGAACCAGTATACGTAAAAGCAGGATTTCGTAAGGTTTCAGATTATCGTTATTTTAAACGAGAATCTTGTCATATTGATAAACAATTCTCTGATAATATTCAGCCATATGAAGATGATTTTTATAATGACATAATCCAACTTGATGCCTATATTTCTGGCGAGAATAGAGAAAAACTTCTTAAAAATTATCTAAACAAATCATCGGTTTTTATAAGCAATAAGGTAATTGATGGGTTTTACATACCCGGTTTAGGAGAGGGCCCAATAATGGCATTAACAATTAATGCCGCTAAAGAATTAATGAGACATAAATATTCCACTGTTGATAAAGCAACTATTCCAAGTGAAAACCAAGTTGGAATTGAGCTTATTAAGGAGTTTGGATTTATTGAGACTAATACGATTGGGAAAAGAATGATATTAGGGAAAGATATTGAATGGAAACCAGAAATGATTTATAGTCGAATTGGAGGAAATTTTGGATAATAAATATCTGCATACAGCAATGTATATAAAATATTAGTGCATAGTAAGTTGTGCAACAGTTCATCCTGTATCTACTTTTCAGCGGGGGATACAAACGCAGTGCCACAACCCCCAACATTTCATACACGCAACTGTTATGTAAAGATGCAAACTATACAGGGCAACCGTATTTATAAACCCCACAGCGTCTCTCTAAATTTGAAGTCTAATGCCACTTTCAGCTGCTTGGTGTTTTTACTTAGATTCTTAGTCATGTCATTGGCCAGCAAGGTTATGGCCATTTTCAGGATGATATTGTGGTTCATCGCTGGTTTTGTTGTAAACTTCTGCCTCAATTTTTATAATTGTCTGTATTTTTTTTAGGACGAGTTATGCCTGAACCCGCTCCCAATTATCTGCGCCACACAGCATCGCTGAGACGGTAAGGGGTATAATATTGGAAAGGCGATGCTGCATATTTCTCTCGCGTACGGCGTGGATCTTTCAATGCTAAAAAGTGCTTCTCTAGGAGGGTTCCTTTGTTTCTGGGTCCAGCGAACTTGTCATTATACACCTCCATGGGTGTTAATGACATGGCTAATATAGCCTTTATTTATGTTCGGGCCAAACCATTACGCTACTTCTTTAAATGCGGTAGCCTTGTTAGTTTCCTTTAAGTTTTTTCAATTCATTCTTCGCTTTAGCTTTATAAGGAGAATTCTCTTGAATTATCAGTTCCAAAATTACGATAGCCTCTTCCTTTTTTTCAGCCTCAATCAATGCTTTAGCATAGTACCACTTTGCTTGATTATAGAATATACTCTTAGGGTTCTTAGCCAAATCAGCAATTGTGCGAATGGTTTCATCAAAGCGATTCAAATGGAAAGTACAGAGTGAGGTGTAAAAAGCAAGGGTATCATTGTCTGCATGATTACGACTAAGCGCATCGAATACTGAAAGCGCCTCAATATATTTCTTCTTCGAATAGAGACGAATTGCAATCTCCTTGTTTTGGTCATAGGATAAATTCTCCGTTTCCTCTTTTAAATTATCAGCATCAGTACCTTTAGCCTTTTTTGTTAAACCACCAACCGCCATGGAACTTTTTCTTTCAGCACTAGCTGGTGCTGCCTGTGCAATACTCTCTGTTGCAAATTGATTAACCTCAGTTGTTTTAGCCTCATTAACAACAAATTCAAGCACTTCATCATTTAACACTTCAACAACTGCATCGTCTGACGTTACGCTGTCAACAACTACTGGAGCAACATACTTAACCTCATTTTCAGCCAAATCAATCTTTCTACCCTCTTTCTTCAACCCCAAAGGCTGATTCTCCATCTTATCAGCCTTTGCTATACTTCTTAGCATCATATCATTGCTAGAATCCTCAAGTGGTGATGGTGAAGCAATGTCCATTGCTTCCATTTCAGCATAAGTAGGCATTAAAGCAGATTTATTCTGAAATGCTGTAAAATAGATAACCGTTGAGACGCCTATTATGAAAACAATTGATGCGGCAATTCTAAGGTACATTCCCAAATAGGGCATCTCCCTTTCAGGTTTGACCGTTAGCTTATCAATGCTTTGGTTCAGTTCATATGAGATTTCATCGACCCTTTCAGGATTCTCCATGATTGATAAACCCTCCAGCTCATCGCTGCACATTTCACAGGATGAGATATGCCTCTCGATTCGGTTCCTCTCCCACCCCGAAAGCCCCCCCTTGATATACTTGATAAGCATATCCGAGGTAATGCACCCATTCTCGTGATTCAATATATGATTATCCTCTTTCATTTTGCTCTAAGCTAATCTTCAGGTTTCTCTTCCCGTTCTGAATATGACTCTTCACTTGGTTCATTGTGTATCCTGTTATTTCAGCCACCTCTTGGTAGCACTTATCCTTCAAATAGAATAATTCGATGCACGAACGCTGCTCGTGCGATAGGTTACAAAGCTCCATCTCCAGATTGTCAATCTTCTCCTCAAAACCATTGTCGTTATCTTGATACAAATGGAACTGATTTTCCACAAGATTTTCGTAAGAATCTACCGCCTCCTTCTCCTTTGCCAGTTTATATGCGTTATCCCTGATGATATGTAAACAATGATTTCGGAGAACCGTGTGTAACCACGATTTAAAATTTGTAACCTGATGCCGCTTTAAATCATCGAATAATTTCTCAAAAACTTGCATGGCTGCATCCTTACTAGCTTCCTCATCCCTGAGATATTTCATGCAGATACTAAAAGCAAAACGGGTATACCTTTTATATAGTTCACCAACCATCGCCTTATCCCCTTTATCCTTATAAAGGTAGATAAGTTCAATATCGCTCAAACCTGATATGTTAGTTTTAAACTGCATTCTCTGTGTAACTCTGTGAAGCCCTCCGTGTCCTCTGTGTTATAAAAGTTTTGAAAAATTAATTCAAATCTCTCTTTTGGTAAAATTAAAAAAATCCTCCATCATTTTATGGAATTCAATCATCGTTTGTATCCATTATGAAAAACGAACAAATGTTAAACTTAAATACTAAAATTATGAAAACTTTAATTTCTTTAATCGGGATTGTGCTATTAAGCACTTCAATGACGCTAAACCTCCAAATCGGAATCCTTTGGGGAACAGTTACAAACAACGATGATGGTAAACCTATTGCCAATGCTTATGTGCAACTCTTTCAGAACGGTAATGCCATAGGAAGCAGAACAACAGGAAGCAATGGAACATTTTCGCTACAACTAAATCCGGGAATTTACTCATTAAAGGTAATTACTCAAGGCTTTGAAGTTTACATTGATAAGAATGTAACTATCAGCTCAGGCAAGACCACAAATCTAAAAATAGTCCTAAAACCAACATCTGTAGATGACTCCTTAGAATTAGCCAAAGAGGATAAAATGAAGAAAATAGAAAGTTATGACATGGTAATGGAAATGGAAGCACCTTCTGCAAAAAGCAGCGTAGGTGGTGTAAGATATGTGGCTGCATGTGTAGCCGATAATTCTTCTGTTTACCAAGAATTCAACACCGAATCGTATGATGTGGTAAACGAAAACACCTTTAAGGATGTAATCAACAACCCTCTATCAACCTTCTCCATTGATGTTGATAAGGCATCGTACTCAAATATCCGAAGATTTCTTACCCAAAATCAAAAACCTGTGAAGGATGCCGTTCGTATTGAGGAGATGATTAACTATTTTGATTATGACTACCCACAACCTACAAATGGCAACCCATTCTCTGTAACCATCGAGGGCGATAAATGTCCTTGGAACGAGAAACATCAGCTTGTTTTGGTTGGATTAAAAGGCGAGAATCTAAATGATAAGCAGATTCCTCCAAGCAACCTTGTATTCCTGCTCGATGTTTCAGGCTCAATGGAAGATGCCAACAAACTCCCATTAATTAAAAAAACATTCAAGTATTTAGTTGAGAATTTACGTCCCATCGATAAAGTTGCAATAGTTGTCTATGCAGGCGCCGCAGGTGTTGTACTCGAATCAACATCAGGGGATAAAAAGGAGACTATAATCTCATCTATTGAGAGACTTCAAGCAGGTGGCTCAACCGCAGGTGGTGAAGGCATTAATCTTGCCTATGCAATTGCAAAACAGAATTACATAAAGGGTGGAAACAACAGGGTTATCCTTGCCACCGATGGCGATTTCAATATTGGCGCAAGTAGCGATGCCGAGATGGTTCGATTAATTGAGGAGAAGAGGAAAGATGGAATTTTTCTATCTATACTTGGTGTTGGCATGGGCAATTACAAAGACTCAAAGGTTGAAAAGATAGCCGATGCAGGTAATGGTAACTATTCTTATATCGATAACCTATTAGAGGCTAAAAAGGTATTCGGAACCGAACTTTGGGGAACACTTTACACCATTGCAAAGGATGTTAAAATACAGGTTGAGTTCAACCCTAATAAAGTTAAGGCATACAGATTGATCGGATACGAAAATCGAATGCTTAACAAGGAAGACTTTAACGACGATAAAAAGGATGCAGGCGAAATTGGCTGTGGGCACACCGTTACGGCTCTCTACGAGATAATCCCTGCCGATTCGGATGAGAATATCTCCAATGTTGACCCACTCGAATACCAAAAACAATCGGTAGTTGCCGATAGCAAGAATATGATGACCGTTAAGGTTCGTTACAAAAAACCTGATGGCGACACTAGTCTATTAATTACCGAAAGGGTAAGCAGTGATAAACTGAATGCCACAAATAACATTAGGTTTGCATCTTCAGTAGCAGAATTTGGAATGCTTCTTCGTGAATCAGAATTTAAAGGCTCATCCTCTTACGCTACCGTTCTAAAACGTGCAAAGAGCTCTGTAGGGTTAGATGAGTATGGGTACAGGGCTGATTTTATGAAGATGGTGGAGCTGAGTGAGATGTTGTGCAAGTAGAAAAGTTGACAAGTTGATAAGTAAAAACAAAAACATGTCAGGTCATATAGACCTGACATGTTTATTTTAAGAGAAAATTAATTAGTCAATCATGTCAAACCCACAGAACTTCTGAAGAACCTTTGGGATACGGATTCCATCAGGTGTTTGGTTGTTCTCAAGGATTGAGGCAACAATACGGGGTAATGCAAGTGCACTGCCATTTAAAGTATGCGCAATTTGCGTTTTCTTATCACCATCCTCTTTAAATCTTAGCATCATTCTGTTTGCTTGGAATGATTCAAAATTAGATGTTGAGCTAACCTCTAGCCATTTCTCTTGCCCAGCTGAGTAAACCTCAAAATCGTAGGTCAATGCTGAGGTAAAACTCATATCACCACCGCAAAGTCTAAGAATTCTGTAGGGTAATTCCAGTTTCTTCAATATATTCTCAACATGCGAAACCATCTCCTCTAACGTTTCATAGGATTTCTCAGGATGCTGTAGCTGAACAATCTCAACCTTATCAAATTGATGCAGACGGTTTAACCCACGCACATCTTTACCGTAAGAACCTGCCTCACGACGGAAGCAAGGGGTATAAGCTGTCATCTTAATTGGAAACTGCGTAGCATTAAGAACAACATCGCGATATATATTGGTAACAGGAACCTCAGCAGTAGGAATCAAGTAGAAGTTATCCAATCCAACATGGTACATCTGACTATCTTTATCGGGTAGTTGACCAGTACCATAGCCAGAATCCTCATTAACCATCAATGGAGGTTGAATTTCCTGATACCCAGCAGCAGTATTCTCATCTAAGAAAAAGTTGATGAGAGCACGTTGAAGTTTTGCTCCTTTACCTTTATAAACTGGAAATCCTGCTCCAGTAAGTTTAACACCAAGTTCAAAATCAATTATATCGTACTTCTTGGTTAGTTCCCAGTGTGGCAGTGCTCCTTCATGAAGTTTAGGAATTGACCCTCCTGAACGAACCTCAACGTTATCGTTTGCACCATGTCCAAGGGGCACGGAAGCATGTGGAAGATTAGGAATCTTAACAAGCGTTTGGTTTAAAGCCTTTTCAGCATCGGAGAATTTTTGCGCTAAAAGTTTTGATTGCTCCTTAAGATCAGCAGTCTTTTGCTTAGCCGCATTAGCTTCTTCAGATTTTCCTTCCGAAAAAAGTTTTCCTATTTGCTTTGCAATACTGTTTTGCTCTGCAAGATTATTATCTAATTCATGTTGAAATGACTTTCGTTCATCGTCAAGCGCGATGACTTTTTCAATTATCTCTTTCCCATCGAAGTTCTTAACAGCAAGGCGTTTAATTACTTCATCTTTGCTTTCGCGAATTACTTTGAGTGTTAGCATAACCCTAGGGTTTAAATATTATGATGCTGTGAGGTTTATCAGTTATTAATTTGATTTAAGAACAAGCCTGTCTGCCGACAGGCAGGGATTAACGAATGATGATTTTAGATTACTCAACGAACAACACCAATCTTATTCTCCATATTCTTCTGAGCCGTTTCAACACTTTTTACAAATATCGAAATAAGTTCATTGTTTTCTTTCAATGCTGTTTGGATAATTTCTTCCGCTTTATAAAGTTTAGTTCTATGTATAATCTTCAAACAAACATAAGTTTCCCTTAATTCCTTAAGTATAACTTTAATTTTATGAACAAAGTCTCTTCTCGATTCACCACTTTGAGCCTCTCCATAGTTAAGTGATACAGACGTTCCTGATCGAACTATTTGACCAGATAAATGATTGCCTGCTTTGGTATTTGGCATTTCATTTACTATTTCAATAATAAAAACTGAAAAAGCAATTAATCGTTCTTCTAATTCAGATTTATTCATTACTTGAACATCTTAAATAATTAATCGTTAATCCCTGCCTGTCGGCAGACAGGCTTGTTCTCAAATCTCTATTGAACTATGTATTTAAAAAAATAGCCTCCTGATCTTCGCCGAATCGGCGATATGAACAGGAGACTAAAATTAAGTAAAAAAATTATATCCCTATTCTTCCACTGGAAGAACTGATACGAATGATTTAGAATCAGCTTTTTTACGGAAAGATACGATTCCATCAACAAGGGCATAAAGGGTATGATCCTTACCAATACCAACATTTACACCTGGATTATGTACTGTTCCACGCTGACGAACTAGAATGCTACCAGCTTTGGCAGTTTGACCACCAAAGAGTTTTACGCCTAGTCTCTTACTATGCGACTCCCTACCGTTTCTTGTACTACCGGCTCCTTTTTTGTGTGCCATTGCTTAATATTTTTGAATGTTTATGCAACGATTTCTGCAATCTGAATTTGAGTAAAGCTTTGACGATGTCCTCTTTTTAGCTTATACCCTTTGCGTCTATTTTTCTTGAAGATGATAACCTTGTCGCCTTTTACATGTGCAAGTATCTTTGCAGTTACTTTTGCATTTTTTACTTCTGGCTTACCTAGAGTTACCTTACCATCATTATCAACAAGCAAAACCTTTTCGAAACTTAGTTCAGTTCCTTCTTCACCTTCCTGACGGTGAACGAATACTTTCTGGTCTTTTTCAACCTTGAACTGCTGACCAGCTATATCTACAATTGCGTACATCTTATTTCTTTATGTTTGTTCAACACTTTTGGGCTTGCAAAAGTATAAAAGTTATAATAATTCGCAAAGAATTATCAATCATTTTTTTACTTTTAACTGAAGCCCTTTATATTCAAGGGGACAAAGGTAATAAAATCAATTAAATTACACCATCTTTGATTAATTACCATTTTGTTCATATAAAGTTGATAAACCATTTTAAAGTTTCCTACTTGTATTTTAAACTAAATTCGATTAGGTTTGTATTATTTAGAAACATCGATAAAGATTAAAATGGTATGGGCAAAGTGAAGCTGAACGTTCTGGGTATTTCTTACAGCCAAACACAATCAGGAGCATACGCACTAGTGCTTAGCGAAGAGGAAGGAAAAAGACGAATCCCAATCATCATTGGAGGGTTTGAGGCGCAATCTATCGCTATTCAAATCGAAGGGCTCACTCCACCACGTCCTCTTACCCACGACTTATTTCTCAATTTTGCAAAATCATACTCCATTGAGATAATTGAAGTTCAAATTTACAAGCTCGAAGAGGGTGTTTTCTTCTCAAAACTACACTGTGACAATGGGAAAAAAGAGGTTTACATCGATGCTCGCACTTCCGATGCAATTGCCCTCGCACTTCGTTTTAAATGCCCAATATACACCACCGAGGAGATCATCGAAAAGGCTGGCATAATTCTTGAATTTGACGGAACGGAGGAGGAGGTAGAGAAAGCATCTGCTCCAGATAGGAGGGAGAGTTCTGACTCTGCCATATACGGTAAGATGTCGCTGTCGGAGCTCAAAATTGCACTCGAAGAGGCTGTCCTCAATGAAGATTACGAGAAAGCATCAAAAATTCGGGATGAGATAAAAAAGCGTTCTTAAACAGAACTTCATTGCATATCTGCAATACTACCACGAAAACTCAGCAAATGCGCTTTCTGTTAGATGTGAAACAACTTGTTAATTAATCAATCTATGGGACTAGTTAAAGTAATGTCCTCGCTGATACTTATCTCTATATTTCCTCCGCTTGGCGCACAGCAGAAAAATGTTTTGGAGGATGTTTTCATTGAACAGGATAACAACAGTTTTACCATTCGCTTCTTCGATGTCCTTACAGGCGATCCCGTTTCAGACGCATTTGTCATGATCGAAAACGTTGGCTCTTACAGTACCGACTCTGAAGGAAGTGTTATTTTCCCTCGTCAGCCCGATGGACCGCTAAAAGCTGTTTTTAAGAAAACGGGGTACATTAGCGCGCTTATAGAAATTGATGTAGTCGTCGAAACAATTCTTCGGAATCGTTATTTTGTATCAACCGTTATGGATATAGATCAATTCAGGGTAGCGCTCTCATGGGATCAACAACCCGAAGATATTGATGCCCATTTGGTAAAATCAAACGCTTACCATATTAGTTTCAGAAATACAAGAGTGCTAAACGATGGCACAGGACAACTCGACAGGGATGATATGGATGGCTATGGGCCTGAGACAATTACCATTTCGCAGCTTAGCCCCGAAAGTGAATACACCTATTTTATATACAACTACTCTGCAAAAGTTAGCCGTTCTGCCCCACCTTTATCGAGTTCAAAGGCAACCGTATGGGTTTACGGGAACAATAAACTGCTTAATACCTTCCATATGCCTACCAATTTAAAAGGGGATACCTGGCAGGTTTTCAAGGTTGTTCAAGGTCAGGTTGTTATAGATTTCTGAGGTTGTAGTCTAGAATAACGTGTTAATCTTAGTGTTTCCATTGTGTTCCCGCCTGCCAAAGTAAAAAGTTTTTTACGGCGGACAGGTTAGAGCCTTCGTAGTTGAAAAAGATTTGCCACTAAGTCGCAAAGTTAAAAAGTGTCACTAATCCAAGGTGCAGCGCTAAGCTAAACTACAGCTCTTTCTAATTCCAATTGTAGTTTTCAACTACCCTCTTCAGGCGATCGCGTTTTGGGAAAGAAATATAGTAGCTAACACCAATACAACCGGCACCTGCCACTATAAAACCTATACTTGGTTTTACATCGGGGTCTTTGTGGTTGGGATCATCGTAATTAACATCTTTTGTTTTTATATAGTATGATATTATTCCACTTGCTATCAATGCTCCTCCGATTATCGACATAACCGTTTGAACTCTTGTATAATTATGATATTTAGCTAGGTTTTTCATGCTCTCAGGATTATCACCTAAGTCCATTGCTAAATTTTTATAGGTTGCTTTCCTTAGATCGCCAAACCCTATATTGTAGTAGTTTTTAATCGTAACCCCTGTAGCCCCAGGGCTATAAACACCATTCGTTCCAAAATTCCCTGGCGTAGCA
This sequence comes from Bacteroidales bacterium, assembly GCA_003818205.1. Lineage (GTDB taxonomy): Bacteria > Bacteroidota > Bacteroidia > Bacteroidales > Tenuifilaceae > UBA8529. Next base: position 3,182 of record RPRQ01000042.1, on the reverse strand, counting down.
TGCAACTTTACCCTTTCGTAAAGGTTGACCTTACCCACAATTACTCTGCTTATGAAAATGGATGAGCCTGAAAAATTAAGCCTTCGGGTATTCGCAAAAAAACCATTCTCATTGCTATAAAACTTTACCAATTCGGCGCTATATCTCCCTGAATCCGCAATAAAATATGACTTTTTGGTAAAAGGATCGCGGATATCTACAATTCGACTTTTTACCTGCGTACCATCAAACAGATAAATGAAATTCTCTTGCGCCATAACGCTTTGTCCAAATATCATGATTTGCAGCAATGCTAAGCCTAACAGAATAGAACCTCTCATAGAAGAATTTTTAATATTTTCATTGTACAAAGATTGCTAATAATGCTTAAACTTCATACGTTTAAAACAGAGAAGCCGAAGTTTTTCTTCGGCTTCTATTAATGTCAAAACAAGTAATTTTACATCAAAGCGTATGCTAGAGTAACACCAACCACAACGATTGATACCATACTCATAAGCTTAATAAGAATATTTAGACTTGGACCTGATGTATCCTTGAATGGATCGCCAACGGTATCACCAGTTACAGCAGCCTTGTGAGCTTCTGAACCTTTTCCACCATAATGACCTTCCTCAATATATTTTTTGGCATTGTCCCATGAACCACCAGCATTTGCCATGAAAATAGCAAGAATGAATCCTGTTGCAATACTTCCGAGTAGCAAACCCATTACACCGGCTACACCGAAAAGAATACCTACAACAACAGGAATAGCTATAGCTAAAAGTGAAGGGAATAACATTTCCTTTTGTGCACCTTTGGTAGATATTTCTACGCAACGAGCATAATCGGGCTCCCCAGTTCCTTCAAGAATCCCTTTAATCTCTCTGAACTGACGACGAACCTCTTCAACCATTTTCTGCGCAGCACGACCAACAGCGGTCATGGTTAATCCGCAGAAAAGGAATGCGGCCATTGAGCCTAAGAAAGCACCAACCAAAACACGGGGATTCATTAGATCAACATGATAATAATGCATAATATCAGTTATAGAAGCATTATGGATATCTTTACCAACTGTTTCAGCAAATGCTTGTGCTTTCTCGGGTAAACGCGCAAGGGCAACCTTAATCTCCTCGATGTAAGCTGCTAAAAGAGCTAATGCTGTTAAAGCAGCTGAACCTATTGCAAAACCCTTACCCGTAGCAGCAGTTGTATTACCAAGAGTATCAAGAGCATCTGTACGCTTGCGAACCTCTGGTCCTAGGTGACTCATTTCAGCATTTCCACCAGCATTATCGGCAATTGGGCCGTAAGCGTCAGTAGCAAGAGTAATACCCAAAGTTGAAAGCATACCTACAGCAGCAATAGCAATACCGTAAAGACCCATGCCAATATTCTCGAAATGGAAACCAGCGGCAAAAAGGAATGCAAAAATAATAGCAGCGCTAACAATTAGAACAGGAATAGCAACTGAAATCATTCCAATACCAATACCATTGATAATAACCGTTGCAGGGCCTGTTTGAGTCGATTCTGCTATCCTCTGGGTTGGCTTGTAGGCTGATGAAGTATAGTATTCAGTTGATTTACCTATACCAATACCAGCAAGTAATCCTATGACCATCGACAACCAAATTCCAGTATAGTTCGGTAAATCAAGATACATTAGGATTAAAAAAGAAAAAATGGCAATTAAGACTGAGCTTATATTAACCCCACGTCCTAAGGCTGCAAGCAGCTGTTTCTGCGAAGCACCTTCTTTTGTACGTACCATGAAAATACCAAGAATTGAAAGGATTATTCCAACGGCTGCTATTAACATCGGCGCTATTACAGCGTTAAACTGTATTGCAGAAGCTTGTTCGCTAGTATAAGCAAAACCTGCTGCAGTTAAACCAACTAAAGTAAAACCAGATGCACCAAGTGCAGCAGTAGATAAAATCGCACCGCAATATGATTCGTAAAGGTCAGCGCCCATACCAGCTACATCACCTACGTTATCACCTACGTTATCGGCAATAGTAGCAGGGTTGCGTGGATCATCCTCAGGAATACCCGCTTCTACTTTACCTACAAGGTCAGCACCTACGTCAGCTGCTTTTGTGAAGATACCACCACCTACACGTGCAAATAACGCTTGGGTTGAAGCACCCATCCCGAAAGTAAGGGTTGTTGTTGTGATGATAATCAGCTTCATTGACTGGTCGTTGAGTATTGAAGCATCAGTTGTGCTATCTAATGCTCCTATAAAATGGTTTAGAAACCAAAACCATATTGAGATATCTAACAAGCCTAAACCTACTACAACTAAACCCATTACTGCACCTGAACGGAAAGCAATTTTAAGACCATCGTTCAGCGATTTCTGTGCAGCATTTGCAGCACGTGCTGAAGCGTAAGTAGCCGTCTTCATTCCAAAGTAACCTGATAGACCGCTAAAGAAACCTCCTGTGATGAATGCAAAAGGCACCCAAGGGTTCTGAATCTTTAAAACGTAGGCAAGAAGTACGAAAATAAGGGTTAAAATAACAAACACAATACCCACAACCTTGTACTGCTGTCTAAGGTACGCCATCGCACCTGTCCGCACGTGAAGTGCAATTTTTTTCATTGTATCTGTTCCCTCATCGGCTTTCATCATTTCTTTAAAGAAATAGTAAGCAAAGCCTAATGCTAATGCAGAGCAAACAGGTACCAACCAAAATACTGAAGGCATCATTTTTTCTCTTTTTTAGTTAGTTAATAAATTTGTTTGAGTTATTTATGAGTTAGTTCTTAGTGATTTAGGTTTCGAAAAGACAACTTTTCCCACGTTTTAAATATAAAAAAAATATTTTGCAAAAAAATTAGAGTTTTATTCGTTGATATGATTTTAAACATATAATTTTTTTCTTCTGCCACTATTTCAGATATATACGAAAGGAGAATTTTTAAAAAATAGATACAATCTGCCATTTATGGTGTAAGTCGTAAAGAATATTTCTCTGTCAAATTGAGCTTTTGAAAACAATTCGTCACCTGTTTACCTAGAGATTCTATGAATTATTACGGAAGATATCAATTATAAATGCGATTTAAGGGTTGAATCAATAACTCAGCCTTTTAAGGCGGAGGCTGTAATCATTAAGTTCGATGGGCTTTAGCCCTACATTTTGTTTATCCCTTTTTAAGGAATATTCTAAAAAGATGATAAATGT
>RPRQ01000041.1 GCA_003818205.1 Bacteroidales bacterium | reverse complement strand
TGGTATCAGTTTGTCCAAAAAATTCTTTACTTTCATTTGTATAAAGTATTAGTTAGCTATTTACCAATGCATTAAATTTACAGTACTTGGCTTAACGTAAGGGCAACAATCAAGTGGTTTATTAGTTAATTATAGCGTAATATTTTTGACGAATATATTGAAATATATAGACCATCCGATTTTTAGTAACTATTCACCACGGAGAAACAGCCCGTCCCGATAAATCGGGACAAGTTGTGGCTCTCCGTGCTCTCTCCCGATACATCGGGACGGGCTGTTTCTCCGTGGTTTTTGTTCAATTCGATTACTGCTGAATAGTTACGATTTTATTCTGTTAGGGCTTTGATGTTTATATTTTTCTATTATTTTTTTTGTTTAGCTTTAATGGATTCGAGCTCTGCTTTGATGGCATCTATTTCCTTTACTTTTTCCTGTAAAAGTTGATTTTGTTTTTGAAGTTCCTTTATTGCTTCGACCAGAACAGCTGTCATTTCGGCATAGTTAACGCCTTTAAAACCATCAACTTCATTCGTGAATACCAGTTCAGGGAACACTTTTTCAACTTCTTGTGCAATAAATCCAATTTTCAAACCCATTTGGGGCTCTTTTTTCCAAGTAAAGCTTACACCTCTAAGCTGCAATACCTTGCTAAGAGAGCTAGTTAATGAATTAATATTTTCTTTAAGCCTTATATCAGAGACTGAAGTAGTTAAAGTCCCATCAGCCAAACGATAAAGAGCTAATCCACCAGCTGCTGAACCAATACTTCGAAACCGAGCATTACCATTTACATCGAGCGTTTGTGTGGGATTGGTCGCATTAATTGCAACACGCTGGTTATCAAACTCTCCATAAATCAGGTTATTAATATCTGAATTAGAAATATAAAGCTTATTTGAACCAGTTTTCTCCCAGCCCGCTTGATATCCTATACAAACATTGTTATCGCTTAAAGTATTTAACCCTCCGCCTCCAGCGCTCGATCCAATAAAAACATTATTATTTCTTTCAGTTGTACCATTCCATTTTGAACCTGCTCCAACACCTAAGATTAAGTTTCCACTTCCCGTAATATTCCGACCAGCATCAACACCTATAACTACAGCACCAAATGTTTCGTAATTTGAAACATAATTATTTCTTCCTGCTTGATCGCCAATAACAATATTATCATCTCCGTTCATATTATAGGCGACATCGGTTCCGATAAAAGTGCTGTGGGTTGTGCTAGTCGAATTCAATCCTGCATGGTGTCCTATGAATATATTACTATAGCCACCATTACTATTAAATCCACTACTATTACCAATAAAAACGTTGTTTTCTCCTGTTCCATTCAAAGACCCTGTTTGGTAGCCAAGGTAAACATTATTGCTCCCAGTCTTATTGCTTTTACCTGCTTCAAATCCCATAAACGAGTTATACAGCCCAGTGGTGATAGATTTCCCCGCTTCCTGCCCAATGAAGTAGTTATCGGGGGTGAGGTCGAGGAAGTTGCCCGATGGCGCCTTGGTAGAACCCGAAAGACCTCCCACGGCGAACCCGCCCTTAGCCCCCTTGGTATTTGAGTCGTTGATATAAATCCTTGCGCTATCGGGGGTGATGCGAAGAAATTCAGCAGCCTTCCCTTTAGTCGATCCGGAAAGGCCTCCCACGGCGAACCCGCCCTTGGCCCCCTTGGGGGTGATCGCATCGTTGATGTAAATCCTTGCGCTATCGGGGGTGATGCGGAGGAACTCGGTAGAGCCCGCCTTGGTAGAACCCGAGAGGCCGCCCACGGCGAACCCGCCCTTGGCGCTCTTGGCCACATCCTCCACGTTAACCCTTACGCCCCCCTGGTAAACGCCGAAAACGACCTGCCCCAGGCTGTTCTTCACCTCGAAGATGGGGGCGTTGGGATCGGCGCTCGGGGAGCTGGTAATCTCTTTCGGGTTTGCATATAGTGCGTAGGGCACCGACTTTAATTCGGTTAGCTCCCCTACCTGAGCGTAGGCGGTTCCCCCGGCAGGGTCGATTCGGACCTTGACCAGAACATCCCCTGTGCTCCACGGAATGCTGGCGAAGGTATTTGTTCCCACCACGGTCCCTTCGCCAATGGTAATGGATATGACGCCCTGGGCGCTGGTCCTCGGCCGATGGGTTTCGGTGTATAGCACCGCCTCCAGCGTGTTCTGGAGGGTGATCTCCACCCCAACGAACTGGTCAACGATGGGGGCACCGCTGCCGTTGCGGATTACTGCTTGGTACGAAAAGCCCTGTGGGGCTTGCGCCTGGAGTATGAATGAAAATACAAATAGTAATGCAGTTAACTGTAGTTTTTTCATTGCTGTAGTTTTTTAAGAAGGTAAAAAAAAGCAGATAATCGAACTAGCCAATTATCTGCTGAGTATGTAGTATTAGAATTAACTACTCCTTAATAAGTTTTATCACATCGCTGCTAAAGTTGCCAATGCGAACCTTAACTAAGTAAATACCTGATTTTAAGGAAGAAATGTTCATATCCATGGTTTCCTGATTATTGAACTGACCGAGGTTATTGCTTAGAAGCTTACGCCCTGTAATGTCAAACACATCAACTATAAAAGTTCCCTTGGCTTCCTTGTTATCTATTTTAAAATAGACCATATTGATGGCAGGGTTTGGGAATAAATTAAAATTGGTTGATGCGAATTCGGGTTCAGTTGGAACACCTGTTCCAAGTAAGTTTCCTTGCTGAAAACCTTGGGTGACAATAACGCCTGTTCCAGGTAAATTCCCAATAACCGACTCACCTAGGGTCCAATCGACTTTAAGACTTGCTGAAGAAAATGAACCTCCAGCTGATGCTACAACCTGCATTAAGATTGGAGAGGTTTGCCCGAATGCTTGCATAAGGGCGAGACTTAATATCAGAGTAAAAATCTTTTTCATGATTTCTTTGTTTTATAAAAACGTAAAGTTAGTCGTAAAAAATAAAAAAATATAATGTACAACAAAATTACAGGAGTAAAGTTATGCTATTTTTAAGTAAAAATCTATTTTTTTTGATGGATGGCAAATAATGATTTATTGTTTATTTTTGAACGCTGATTATTACTTTGTTTTCAAAGGCTGTTATAATAATGGACAAAAATATATTTAACAAGTTAAAGATTAAACTCGAAGTAAAAACTCCTGACGAGATACTTCGATGGTTTTTATACGAGTATCGAGGTCGAATTGTTTTATCGTCGAGCCTTGGGTTAGAGGATCAGGTTTTAACCGATATGGTTATGAGGATTGCCCCAGAAACACGAGTGTTTACACTTGATACAGGACGGCTGTTCTACGAAACCCATGAGTTAATAGAAAAAACCTGTTTGAGGTACAAGATAAAAATGGAGGTTTATTCTCCTAGTCATGAGCAGGTTGAGGCGATGGTAGCGCAAAAAGGTGTCAACCTTTTTTATCAAAGTGTAGAGAATCGTAAGGAGTGCTGCCATATCCGTAAGATAAATCCGCTAAAACGAGCATTTGCAGGTTCTGATGTCTGGATTTGCGGGCTACGGAGGGATCAGTCGGTTACCCGAACCGATAATCAGCTCATTGAATGGGATGAAGCGAATGGAATGGTAAAGCTGAACCCTTTAATCGATTGGACCGAAGCGCAGGTATGGGATTATATCAAGTTAAATAATGTACCATATAATAGTCTTCACGATAAGGGTTACCCGAGTATAGGGTGTCAGCCATGTACCCGAGCCATATTTCCTGGTGAGGATATTCGAGCAGGACGTTGGTGGTGGGAGAGTGCTGACAGCAAAGAGTGCGGATTACACAATCGTAAGAAATAGAAAAAGCCCCAGGAGGGGCTTTTTTCGAGGTATCGAGCGGAGTCGAACCGCTGTACACGGTTTTGCAGACCGCTGCCTAGCCACTCGGCCACGATACCATTCGGGCTAAACGGATGGCAAAGATACTAAAAAAATTAAACCTCCAAATCTTTTTTGAAAAATCGAAGCGGAGCAATGGGGGAATGGAAAGTTGGAATAATGCAATATTTGGGATGCCAATCGAGTTTACCTCATTCATTTTTTGGAGCATTTTTCAAATTCCCAATCCGACCGACAGGTACTGAGCCAGGACTCCATAATTACAGTCTTCCCTACCTGCCGCCTGCCTACCAGCAGGCGGCAGGTAGGCATCACTCCACTTTCCATCATTTCGTTGCAACATCCTTTCGTAGCGTTACGCTAACCTTCTGAATTTTTCCACCCATGGGAGGGTTTACCTTCGATACCTTAACCTGAGCGGTTTTAATTCCTTGAAGTTCATTCATCAATGAGCTGAGAATTCGTGCCCCTACATGCTCTAAAAGGTGTGAGTTAACCCCCATTTCTCGTTTAACGATCTCGAAGGCTCGTTGGTAGTTAACGGTATCCTTTAGGTTATCGCTTCTCTGAGCGATTTCGGAGTTATACTCAATTTTCAGATCCACTAGAAAAGTATTTCCAATCACCTGCTCCTCTGCAAAGTGCCCATGATTGGAGTGGAACTCCATGTTTTCAATCTCGATTAACGCCATTGCTTCTGATTAAAGAGCACAAAGTTAAACGCTATTGTTTTATTATCACAATCCATAAGGGATAATAATCATCCTTTATCTTCCAATTTTTCATTCTTCCATCATTCCAATTCCTTAAGTTTGTAAGAATTTATGTAACTATTCAGCCGTAATCGAATTGAACAAAAACCACTGAGACACAGACCTGCCTGCCGGTAGGCAGGGAGCACGGAGAACCACAACTTGTCCCGATTTATCGGGAGAGGCAATTGTAAAAAAACGATTGAGTATCAAAATGCAAAAGAATCACTAACACGGAAAACATAAATATTTTCTCTCCCGATAAATCGGGACAAGTTGTGAAACTCTGTGCCCTCTCCCGATACATCGGGACGGGCTGTGTCTCCGTGGTGAATAGTTACTGGAAAATAATTATAAAAAAGTTTTCCGTCTTTTTCAATTCTTGTTGTCTTTAATGTAAAGATTTTGAATTTGGGTTTAGAATCGTTAGATATCAATGCAAAATTGGTTGAGCGCGCAAGGCAGGGCGATCAGCAGGCAATGTACAGGCTTTATAAAACGCATGTGTTGGCTATGTACAATACTAGCATTCGCATTGTTAGCAACCAATTTGATGCGGAGGATATCATTCAGGAATCTTTTTTAAGCGCGTTTAAAAATATAAGTGCTTTCAAAGGGGAATCAACTTTTGGTGTTTGGTTAAAAAGGATTGTAATCAATAAATCGCTAAATGTTCTAAGGCAGAAAAAACAAGTATTTACCGATTTAGATAATCTCCATATTGCCTACGAGGAATCTGAGGATGTAGATTTTCCAGAGGTTACCCCTGAAGTGATACACGAGGCAATCAAATCGTTGCCCGAAAAGGCGAGGGTTGTACTGAATCTTTACCTGCTCGAAGGGTGCATGCACAAGGAGATTGCCGAGATGCTTAATATTTCGGAATCTACTTCAAAATCACAGTATCAGCGGGCAAGGAAACTGTTACAGGGAAAAATTAAGATCGAGCTGAATTTTAAATTAGCTCAAGGGAATTAAGTTAAATCATTGAAGTATGAAGTTAGAATCGTACGTACGAAAGCATCGAAATGCGATGGACGTGGAAAACCCTGACGAGGATTATCTATGGGCAGGCATATCGCAGGCAATGAATGGTACTAAAAAGCACAAGAGTATTGTATTGTGGCGCTCCATTGCTGCGGCATCGGTTATTCTTATTGTATCGGTTTTGAGTACCTACCTTTTCACTAAAAACAGCAAGCAGCAGCTGATATTTGTAAACATCGACCCTGCTTTAGCCAATCAGGAGTTTCAATTCAAAAACCAAATCAATAGCTATGCAAAGCTAATAAAACAAGCATCTTACAACGATCCTCAACTTGCAACGGGAGGTAGCGAGATTCAATACATCGACGAGTTGATTGAACTCTATTCATCAGATTTAAAGAAGAATGGTCCAAATTCGAAGCTTATCAACTCATTGATGGATTTATACCGGAAAAAATTAATGCTATTAGAACGAATGTTAAACGAAATTGAAAAAAGTAAAGAAAATGAAAAACGGCAAATCAATATTTAGAATATCAGCGTTTATTGCGGTTCTTATACTCATCATAAACCCGATATTTGCGAATAGTAACGAGGTTAAGGATAGATTCGAGAAAATTTATAAAGTATCGGAATCCGATAAGCTGATATTTGATATCTACGACTCTGATTTACAAATCAACACTTGGAAGAGCAATGAGATAAAGTTCACCGGCGAAATACTGATTTCGGGAGGCGAAAAAAAGGATGTTGATTTACTTCTCAATGCTTTTAAGAATCCTATTGTATCGCAGGATGCAGGAAGCATCAATATCAACACTCGTTTTAGCGAGGGAACAACCATTATTCTTGGTTTTTATAAAAGAACAAAACTTATCACCGGCGAAAGCGTATCCATCTCTTCGTTTAAAGCAACCTATGCTATTTGGGTGCCCGAAAGTATTGCCTTTAAACTTCATAGCAAGTATAATAGCATAAAAGCAGGCAATCTGCTAGGAAGCATCGACTTTGATTTATACAATGTTGAACTCAACATGGGAGATTTTGGCGATAAAAGCAATTTCAGTGCAAAATACTCAACGGTTAATGCGGGCAAGGGTAAGGATGTAAGATTCGAGATTTACGATAGTAAGTTCAATATCGATGAGCTGAATAAGGTGATCGTTAACTCGAAATACTCAAAGGTTACGATTAAATCAGTTAATCTTCTTGTGTTAGAATCATACGACGATACCTATACCATCGATAACCTTAGGGGGATTGATATTAGTGCAAAGTACTCAACGCTCAATGCGAAGGGGAATTCGAATCTTGGAAAATTTGACCTTTACGACTGCAACGTTCAAGTAGAAGATTTTACAAAAATAGAATTCGACTCAAAGTACTCCGAGTTTAGCGCGAATAGAGTTGGAACTTTTACCATCAGAAGCAGCTATAACGATACTTATGATATTACGGAAGTGAACGATTTTTCCTGTATCGATTCAAAGTACAATAAGATTCGATTAGGGACTGTCCAATCATCAATAAGTTTACCAAGTTCATACGACTCAGAACTTATTATTCAGAGAGTTAGCTCCAGTTTTACAAGTTTTAAAGGGGATTTCAAGTATGGTTCAGTAAGATTAATGATAGATCCGATGTTGAACTACAGGCTAATTTGCACCAACACCTATGGTGAAATAAACTACCCCAAGGAGCGATTCAAGAACAAACCATTAATTTACATCGAGAAGGATAGTAAAACTCAATTTGAGACCAGTACCGACCCAAATGCAAAATGTGAGATAAACTTTACATCGTACGATATGAATTTTACCATAGAATAATATTCCAACACAGAGGCACAGAGGAATTTATTACTCTGTGCCTCTGTGTTTAATCTTCAGCCGCTCTTTTTAAAAAGCACTGTTCCTTCATTTTACGAAATGAACTTTTCCATAGAATAATATTCCAATTCAGTGACAAGGACAGATTAATTTCTCTGTGCCCCTGTGTCTCTGTGTTTAATCTTTAGCCCCTATCTTAAAAAAGTAAGTTCCAATTCCCATATATTTATCCATTAAAATCCTAATTTTGCGTTTCATCTATTCAATCAATTACTGAAAATGGAACGCGAACCCTTAAAAAACGAAGGTTTAGAGGAGAAATCGAAGAACTTTCTTGAGGAGATTATCGAAGAGGATTTAAAATCAGGTAAGCACGCAGGGCGTGTTCTAACCCGATTTCCTCCAGAGCCAAACGGGTATCTTCATATAGGACATGCCAAATCGATTTGTCTCAACTTTGGTCTTGCCCAGCGCTATGGTGGAAAAACTAACCTTCGGTTCGACGATACCAATCCTGTTAAGGAGGATATTGAATATGTTGATTCCATTAAGGAGGATGTGCGTTGGCTTGGTTTTGAATGGGCCAACGAGTTTTACGCATCTGATTATTTTGAGCAGCTGTATGAGTGGGCTTTGGTATTAATCCGAAAGGGATTGGCGTATGTTGATGATCAAACCCAGGAGGAGATTCGTTTAACCCGTGGTACGGTTACTCAGGCTGGTAAAAATAGCCCTTACAGAGATCGTTCAGCTGAAGAGAATGCTGATTTATTCAAACGCATGCGTGCTGGTGAGTTTAAGGATGGAGATAAGGTGCTACGCGCTAAAATTGATATGGGTCACTCAAATATGCTAATGCGCGACCCTATTCTTTACCGAATACTCCATACCGATCATCATCGTACAGGCGATAAGTGGTGTATTTACCCAATGTACGATTATGCCCACGGGCAAAGCGATTCATTGGAGAATATTACCCATTCAATTTGCACCCTTGAATTTGATGTTCACCGTCCGCTATACGATTGGTTTATCGAGAAGCTTGAGATATTTCCATCACATCAATTCGAGTTTGCCCGATTGAATATGACCTACACCATGATGAGCAAGCGCAAACTCCTTCAGCTGGTTCAGGAAAAAGTCGTAATGGGCTGGGACGATCCACGGATGCCCACTATTTGTGGGCTACGCCGTAGAGGCTATACCCCCGAATCTATTCGAAATTTTGCAGAGAAGGTGGGTGTTGCCAAACGCGATAATGTGATAGACATCTCTCTACTAGAGTTCTGTCTTCGTGAAGATTTGAATAAGCGTGCTGAGCGAAGGATGGCAGTGCTGAATCCGCTTAAGGTGGTAATCACCAATTACCCCGATAATCAGGTTGATCGGTTAGATGCAGTTAATAACCCTGAGGATGAAACCGCAGGGAAAAGGATAGTCCATTTCTCCAAGGAGTTCTACATCGAAAGGGAAGATTTTATGGAGAACCCTCCCAAAAAATTCTTCCGTTTAGCGATAGGGCAGGAGGTGAGGCTTCGTTATGCATACTTCATCAAATGTACCGATGTTGTAAAGGATTCATCGGGGAATATTATTGAACTGCATTGTACCTACGACCCCGCTTCAAAGGGCGGTAATTCACCCGATGGACGAAAAGTTCAGGGAACAATTCATTGGGTATCGGCTAAACATGCCATCAACGCTGAGATTCGTTTGTTCGACAGGCTATTCTCAAAGGAGAACCCAGACGATGTAGAGGAAGGGCAGAATTGGAAATCATCCATCAACCCGGAGTCAATGAAGATAACCCAAGGGTTTGTTGAACCATCATTGGCTAGCGCTAAACCCCTCGATAAGTTTCAGTTTGAACGCATGGGTTATTTCACAGTAGATTACGATTCCAAGCCAGGATCATTGGTTATTAATCGTACTACAACCCTAAAGGATACTTGGGCGAAGATTTCAGGGCTGTAGAATAGTTGACTGTTGTAAGTTGTTAGTTGATAGTATTCTTGTAACTTATAATTTGTGTCTTAATATTTTTTCAATATAAACGTTTGGATAATTGATTATTCTTCGCTTATATTTGCAACCTGAAAATTGTCCTGTGGTGTAATTGGCAACACGTCTGATTCTGGATCAGAAGAGTCGAGGTTCGAAACCTTGCAGGACAACAAGAAAATGAACCGCTTACAACGTTAAAATTGGGTAGGTGGTTTTTTCATTTGTACACAACTCGCACACAGCTTTCCATCTTTTAAAAGATGCTGTTGAAAAGAAAAATGAACGAAAGTTCTTCTCTTCGGGTTATATAAAGGCAGTAAATAAAGGGGTTGCACAAAGTGTTTGAGTTTGTCCTCTAAATGAAAACTCTTTGTGTGGGATTAAGTAAACGGTTTTAATGCTTGAGCGGAGCGAAATGATTAAATCAGTTTACTGAATTGGAACTGCACATTTAAGGGGTTGGGTGGGTTTTCTTTCTAGTTTTTTCTTTTCAACAGCAAAAAAAGTTTAATTTATCCTTCTATTATAACGTGAGTTCGATTTAAGAAATGGTAGTAATACTCTAAATTGTAATTTGTTACAAGTTTATCATATGGTATTGGAATGATGGAATAGTGGAATAATGGGGTTTCTTCTAACTTTTTTCTTTCAATATTCCATTTTTCCATCATTCCATTTCTCCCCTCAAAGTAATATACTGATAACATAGCATTTAAATTGTTTCTTACGTCGAACTGACGTTATTATAAATAAGTATTTACATTTGCACCCCTCTTCGTAACAATACCTCTAAAACGTTAAAATATTGATAAATAATGAATATAGCGAAACAATATTGCTTTTTATTCGTTACATTATTTGTATAATAGGTTTAAATTAGATAATATTGTAACAAAATAGTAAAAAAATAAAGTCATGACTCCAGATACTATAATTGGAAGAAATGTAAAATCGTATAGGGTAATCAACGGGTTTACTCAGGAAGCGATTGCTAATTTTCTTGGTATAAAAAAAAGAGAAATGATAAGTTACTACGAAAATGGATCAAGGGAGATTCCATTTGATGTTCTGACTCGCTTAAGCGACTTATATGGAGTTGATCTAGCAGATTTCTATGAGGAAGATGAGATTCGGCTTAAGGAAAATGTAACCAGTGCATTTAGAACTGATGGTTTTGAAAGTGAGGATTTAGAAACCATAGCACAATTTAAGGCAGTTGTTAAGAATTATCTTAAAATGAATAACTTACTTGCTAAACTATGATGAAGATTCTCCAAAAGAACGCAAGTTTGTTCAGAGAACGAAATGGCATTAGCAGTAGTGAAGCAATTCGTATTAAAAGTTTATTGTTAAAACTTAATGTTTTTACAATGTTCAAGCCTATGACAGAGGGGTTTTCTGGAATGTCATTGAAAATAAACGATAGTTCAAAATTTATTTTAGTGAATTCAAATCATTCAAGAGGTAGACAGCACTTTACCATTGCACACGAACTTTACCATTTATTTATTCAAGAAAAATTTGAGATTCATCAGTGCAAAACAGGTTTGTTTGATGTTAAAAACAAAGAAGAATTCAATGCAGATTATTTCGCTTCTTGTCTTTTGATGCCCGAAAATGGAATTAATGAAATGCTGCCAGATGCAGAATTAACAAAGAACAAAGTTAGTTTGCAGTCCATTATTAAGTTAGAACAGTACTTTTCAGTTTCCCATTCTTCCATGCTTCTCCGCTTAAAAATGCTTGGTCTTCTGGATAGTAAATCGTATGACTTTTTAAAAACATTTAAAGCGATTGAATCGGCACAACTTTTCGGTTACGATACTTCATTGTATAAGGCTGGCAATCATAATGTGACTATTGGGAATTATGGTGAAAAAGCAAAAGTCCTTTTTGATAATGAAATAATATCCGAAGGACATTATCTTGAATTGATGAATCAAATCGGTGTTGATATTACAAATCCTGAGCATGGCGAAGAAAATTGAAAAGTTGATATTGCTGGATACCGATGTGATTAGTCATTTTATAAGCGGAGGACAATTTGCTTTACTACCTTTCCTATTTCCGTATAAAAAAGTTTTATTAGATATAGTTGCTAACGAATTAAGAGCGTCATATAAGTTTAAAAACTATATCAATAATGTTATAAACTCAGGTTTTATTAAAGAAATTAGTTTTCAGGGAGATAAACAAATTACCATGGAGTATGCAAGACTTATCAAGAGTTTTGGTAGGGGCGAAAGTGCATGCATGGCTTATTGTAGGTTCAATAAAGATATTCTTGCTAGTAGTAATTTAAAAGATATAACAACCTATTGTGAAGCAAATGGTATAGCCTACGTTACAACAATGGATTTTCTCGTTGAAGCACTAAATTCAAAAAAACTAACAGAAAAGGATTGTGACGATTTTATAGCTAAAGTTAAGGCAGTAGGGAGCAAACTACCCGTAAGTTCTATTTCAGAATATCTGAGCAAGTTTAAAGTTCGATAGGTTTAGGTGTTGAACTTTTTAAAAGGTTTCTTTCAGAAATTTAAGGAGTTTAGATGATGGTGTTGAACCATTTCCTTTGAAAATATTTACTTTTAATTGATCAATTGAAAGAACTTTTTTAACAGATTCACCTATGGGTATCTCATACTTTCCTTTTCCAAATGGATAAGTTGAATCATTTACAGTGTAGTCTTTTCTTGCTTAAATTTATAGAAAATAGAGATTAATAGAATAAAGATACACATCTGATTCTGGATCAGAAGAGTCGAGGTTCGAAACCTTGCAGGACAACGACATAAAACCTTCTTTAGGGATTTATCCTGTAGAGGGTTTTTTAATATTGCCAGATATTCTATTATAAAAATCTTTTCTATACGTTTCGCTTATTGGGATTAATTGATCGGTCATTTTTATTCTATGCCGTTCAATGGATTCAATCTTATCAATAGCTACTGCATAGGATTTATGAACTCTAACGAATTTGTCCAAGGGTAGCATTCCAAGCAACTCGCCAAAGCTCATTAGGGTCATAAACTTCTTTTTTGTTGTAACTACTTTTAGGAATTCTTTTTGCCCCTCAATGTAAAGAATATCGTCAATCAGCACTTTTTCAATAGCATACCCATCTTTTACAAAGATGCATTTGGGTGAGGGCTGACCCCTCTTTGATAAGAGCTCGCTTACCTTATTGACCGATTTTACGAACCGATCGAATGAGTACGGTTTAAGCAGGTAATCAACAACATTGAGTTCGTATCCCTTTAATGCGAATTCGGAGTATGCGGTTGTGATTATTACCGAGGGTTTTATTGGTAAAGTTTCAAGGAGTTGAATCCCGGTAAGCTGTTTCATCTGAATGTCAAGAAAAATCAGATCCACTTTATTCTCATTTATAAAACTAATCGCATCAATCGGGTTGTTGAAGGTGTTTATAAGGCGAAGAAAGGAAACTTTGTCAATGAATGCTTTAAGCTTTTCGGCTGCTGGGGGTTCATCCTCAACGATAATACAGGTAATAATCATTGAAAGGGTAATCTTTAGGTTACGTCTAATACCAATTGTACCTCAAATGTATCGAATGTTTTGGATATTGTAAGTTGATGTTTATTTTTATATAGTAGGTCAAGCCTACGTTTCACATTTTCTAAGCCTAGCCCACTACTATCAGATTCATTTAACCTTGGAGTAAAATTGTTAAGGCTGTAAAGTGTGACTTGCTTATCGGTGAGGTCAATTCGTAATTCAGTATTACTACTATCGTTAAAATTAGCATGCTTAAATATATTCTCAATGAATGGCAATAAGATTAACGGAACAATTCGTTGGTTGCTATAGCTCGATGGCAACGAAACCTTTAAGGAGCTCGGGTTCTTTATTCTTATGAGCTGAAGGCTGATATAGCTTTGAATAAACCCGATTTCTTTACCCATTTCAACGAAATCAGTTTTTGTCTCATAAATTATGTATCTTAGTATTTCTGAGAGCGATATTAGCATTTCTGAGGCTTTACGAGGGTTTGAGCCGATGAATGAATCGATATTATTAAGCGAATTGAATAGGAAATGAGGGCTAATCTGCGATTTTAGCAAGTTATTCTCAGCTTTGAGGTATAGGTTCTCAATATCGGTTTGATGCTTTAGGTTATTCACCCAATTCTCGAAACCTCTGATAAGGCTACCGCACTGACCAAGAAGAAACGTGCCAATGGTTGACGTAATTGCTAGCTTAATGGTTAAAAATTTGTCCTCATTGGATAGGATAAAATGGAAAGGAAGAAAGACAATTGCGCATAGTAAGCATATAATGAACGAGACTGCTAGGTATTTAAAATATTTACCTCTCTCGAAATATCCGATTACAAAAATGTAGAAGGAGTAAAAGGCGACAACGGCCCAAATAATATTTATTGCTAAATGCGAGGTGACATTTGTAATCATTAACCGTCGGGCAAGCTCAAGGCTTACCGATATGGAGTATGATAGATAAACAAACCAAAATATGGCGTGGATGGCTATTTTAATATAAAGTTTCAAAGCGAATTAAGATTTAAACAGAATACAATTCTATGAAATTTATTTGATATTTTGTTTAAATCGTACGATTAGCGATAAAACGGTTACTGCAATCAAAATTACGACCAAAATGTAGGCCTGTGGCTCATTTAGTAATGCTATAGTGGAGGTGTAGAGCAGCATGAATATATTTGATACAATACAGATGTTAAGAATCCATTTTTGTGGGACTCGGCTGGCAATAAGGTTTATTATTCCTAAGAATACAAAGGCAAAACCAGTACCTGCAAACCAAAACGCATTGAGATTTAAGTCCTTATAGATTATGGGCGTTAGGGCAGTATGAATAATCCCAATACCTAGCAGGAATGAGCATAGCCTATAAATTTTTTCCATTTTTTTAGTTTAGGTAGAAATTTTATAAGGGCATCATATGGCCTCAACCCTTTTCGATGGAATTGCTAGGTAGAAATAAATGATCGAGATAATGAGCAAGGTACTTATTAAAAAAGGGTTAAAGCCATTCAATGCTATATCTACAATAGCTCGTTGCACAAAGAATACCGCAATAAAGCCCGAAGTGAAACGGCCAAGCTTTGAATT
Source organism: Bacteroidales bacterium (assembly GCA_003818205.1). Taxonomy (GTDB): domain Bacteria; phylum Bacteroidota; class Bacteroidia; order Bacteroidales; family Tenuifilaceae; genus UBA8529. Next base: position 26,349 of record RPRQ01000041.1, on the reverse strand, counting down.
TAACATCTCATCCCTTTTAAAGAGCGATACATACGCAAAAAAGGCTAACGTGAACGTTACAGCCGCATTGAATATCTGAATTGAATTTTTTATTTCTGGGGTTAATACACTGCTAATCGCAATGTTATAGGCTATCCCGATGTGAAAAATCACGAATAGCGCAAGTATTACTCCTACAATGGTTAAAATTTTCTCTTTTTTCATGCTAGTCGATATTAGGTTTTCTGAGAATAATAATTCTATGTTGTTTACTTTAGGTTGATAAAACGCTGATAGTCAGGTTAACCAACTTGATTGACCTTTTAGAGTCGGAAGACCTGAAAGCGTCAATTGTAAAAATCCTTAATTAAACGACATCGAATAATAATTGCAAATGTTTTAATAGTTATATGAATAATGAATAAAAATCAACCAATGGTGAGGAATTTCATATAAACTCCTTAATTCAATCAATTAAGCCCTATTGATGATTTATAATATGGTGGGATATATTTTTACACAAGATTCAGTAATACAGAATGATAGCTAAAATACATAGAACTTGGATAGGGTATAATCGACCTTCAAAGCTCATATATGTACAAGAGGGAATAGTAGAGTTCTTTGAGCTAGTAGATTTGACACTAAAAAGCTAACATAAGCTAATTGAAAATCAGAATGTTCGAAAATGAACAGAAAATATCAAGAACGTACATCAATATAAAACGTATTTAATAGTTAAAAATGTAATAATCAGCGCTATAGTATTATTTGGCATACATCGTGTAACTTGAAATTGTATTAGTTTCAATAATATATTATATCGAAAAGTAATTTAAAATTAGGAGGATTAACTATGAAAGCTTTATTATCAATTTTAATTGTTGCTCTTATAAGCGCAACAATTAGTGCTAACCCTAGCAATAAAAGGGATTACATTATAACCAAAGATGGCAAGATTGTTTTTGCCAAAATTCAATTTGGCCTTTTAAAGATTAAGGCCATGCAGGAGAATGGTGAAAAAACGAAGTTCGATTACAGTAGCGTTGAATCCTACCAAATGAATGGTGAAACCTACTCGCAAAAACCGCTATACAATGATAAGCACTATGAAGGTATGGTGTTTATGAAAAAAATCGGCTGGCGCAATGGTTTAGGTCTCTACTGCTACGAGGATCCCTTGATTATTAGTTCTAATAATAAGAGGTATTTTGTTTATAAGGATGAAACAACACTTTGGCTAGAGGTTGACTCTAGAAGTGCTGAAAACATACAGCGATTCTACAATAGAATGTAATATAAAATCAGTATAGAAAAAAGTGAAAACCGCCGAAATGGCGGTTTTTTTGCATACATCCAGAATTTGAAAACTAATGCCATTGAATATTGTTATGCTAAAACAATCCGTAGTTTTTTGTATCTTTGATTTGTTAATACGATATAGTTATGGAGTTTCAAAAGTATTTTGTTCAGAGCGCACCCATTAGCACAGGGCAGGTTTTTATCGATTCGTTAACGGGGCTAACCTTTGGAATCAGGAATATCACCTATGATAGGTTAGCATTTGGTAGCCTAACCCTACCCAATGCTGCTTCGCAGGAAATTATCAACGTTAACCCAGGGCAGAAATGGAATTTCTCTTTCGAGGGGAAGGAGTACGAGTTAATTCTGTTAGAGCTAAACTACCTTTACGATAGCTATAAAGTGCAGCTATCGGAGAAGTAATTCTTTATTCGAATTCAGGCCTTTTTTTAAGCTCCTCTAGGCTTAAAATTTCGCTAAACTCGCATTCAGGAAGGGCTATATGCTCGTACCTTTGGTTACGAAGCTGAGGTACATATCCCGCATCAACAATTGCTTTTTGCATACCATATGAATCCATTCTATTGGTTGCGCCAGCCGATGAAACAACGTTTTCCTCAATCATAATAGATCCAAAATCATTTGCCCCTGCATGAAGGCATACCTGTGCGGTATCCTTGCCAACGGTTAACCACGATGCTTGTATATGCTTGATATTGTTGAGCATTATTCTACAAATGGCAATGGTTCGTATATACTCCTCTGGGGTAACAATAGTGTTAATGCCAAGATTCTCAAGTTTAGTCCCTTTCGCCTGAAAAGTCCATACAATGAAGTTTAGGAAACCTGGTGCATTCGCTGGTTTCTTCGCTTGAAGCTCACGAAGCTTTACAAGATGCTCAATCCGTTCCTCCATGGACTCAATGTGACCTATCATCATTGTAGCAGAGGTAACAAGCCTGAGGGTGTGGGCTTGAGCCATAACATCGAGCCAAGCTTGAGCATCGGGTTTCCCCGGGGAGATGTATTTACGAACTCTATCAACTAATATCTCGGCACCTGCACCGGGTAAGCTATCGAGTCCAGCATCGATTAGTGCGATAAGCACTTTTCGGTACGATTTTTTCTCAATCCTTGCAATAAATGCAACCTCTGGAGGGCCTAAGGCGTGAAGTTTAATATTGGGGAACATCTCTTTTAGCTCACTAAAAAGAGATGTGTAAAATTTTAACCCGAGCTTTGGATGTAGTCCACCTTGAAGCAGCAACTGATCGCCACCATAGCGTTGCAACTCATCTATTTTTAGTTTATACTCTCCAATTGATGTGATAAATGAACTTTCATCGCTTATGTTGCAGTGGAAGTTGCAGAATTTGCACCCCGATACACATACATTGGTTATGTTTACATTTCTATCAATTTGCCATGTTACTATATTTCCGGGAACATGAATTTTTCTTAGCTCACTAGCAACGAACATCAGCTCGTTAGTAGGTGCATTGAGGTATAGAAAAAGACCCTCTTCAATGGTAAGCGGATTTAGAGCCAAGGCCTTATCGAACAGCTGTTTTACTTCCATGTAAAGCGTTTAACGGACCATAAAAGTACTAAAAAGTAAGCATATATTCTTTGTAAGCGAGCAGAAGGGAATTGTTAAAATTAATAGTTTGACGAAATCGACTATTAGAAACTAATGTCGTTAGTTAAGAAAAAAAGAAAATTCGCTATAACCACACCTTAGAGGGCGTGGTTATTAACGCATTGAGAATCAAATAAAAGTTCATTACTAAATAACAGGGTATTAAAAACACAATATCACATGAACTACTCTTCTGCTAACTCTTTGAACCTTGCCCTTTTTTTATACTTTTGTACGATAAACCTTAAAAATTTAAAAAGGTTGAATATGAGCGAAGAAAAAGTAAGAGTAGGAATAACCCAGGGCGATATTAATGGAATAGGATACGAGGTGATTATTAAAACATTCTCCGATCCAAGGGTTAATGAATTGTGTATTCCAATAGTATATGGGTCGCCAAAAGTTGCAGCATACCATCGCAAGGCGCTAAATGTCGAAAACTTCAGCTTTAATCAAATAAAAGATGCGAGCGAGGCCAACTCAAAACGGGTTAACATTGTCAACTGTATGGACGAGAATGTTCGGGTTGAGTTGGGTAAATCTACTGAATATGGCGGAATGGGTTCGTTACAATCCCTGAAAGCGGCCATTGTTGACATTAAAGCCAAAAAAATTGACGTTCTGCTAACCGGACCGATCAACAAGCATAACATTCAGGGGCAAAATTTTCATTTCCCTGGTCATACCGAGTTCTTGGCAAGTAGTTTCGACTGCAAGGAGGTTCTAATGCTTATGATTAGCGAGGTGATGAAGGTTGGCGTGGTTACCGGGCACATCCCCATCTCGCAGGTTCCATCGATGATTACCAAGGAGGCAATCCTTTCTAAGCTTCGGATATTGAACCGTTCGCTGATTCAGGATTTTGCCATTCGTCGTCCAAGAATTGCTGTGCTGGGATTGAACCCCCATGCAGGCGATCAGGGGGTAATCGGTGCAGAAGAGCAACAGATAATTATTCCTGCTATCAACGAGGCGAACAACGAAGGGATTGTTGCCTTAGGGCCATACCCTGCCGATGGATTCTTTGGTTCGGAAAATTTTGTAAAGTTTGATGCAATCTTAGCGATGTACCACGATCAGGGTTTAGCACCCTTCAAAACGGTAAACTTTGATACAGGGATAAACTATACCGCAGGATTACCGGTAATAAGAACCTCCCCTGCTCATGGTACTGCTTACGAGCTTGCCGGAAAGGGTGAAGCGTCGCCGAATTCATTTCGTCAAGCGCTATACCTTGCTGTTGATCTTTTTAAGAATAGGCAGATGCACGCTGAACTGACCAGTAACCCATTGCAACGGGTTGACCCTGAGTCGATATAGGATATAACTTTTTGATTTTAACCATCGGACTATGTTTGAGTATATAAAGGGTCCCATAGCAGAGTTGACTCCAACCTTTATTGTTTTAGACTCTTCTGGGGTAGGCTATTATGTGAATATCTCGCTACAAACCTACAGCAGCTTTGAGGGGAAGAAAGAGGTTTTGGTTTACCTGCATCAGGTGGTGAGGGAGGATGCTCATCTGCTATTCGGGTTTGCAAGCAAGGATGAGCGGGAGCTCTTCCGCTTACTTATAAGCGTTTCGGGCGTTGGGGCTAATACCGCAAGGGTTATCCTCTCGTCGATGTCGGCGCCTGAAATTCAAAAGGCCATTCAGAGTGCTGATATTAACGCATTGAAGCAGATTAAAGGGATTGGTTTAAAAACGGCTCAACGTATTGTTGTTGACCTAAAGGATAAGGTATTCGGGAAGGATATTGGCTCGGCGCAATTATTTTCGATTATAAACAATACAACCCGAGGGGAAGCGTTATCTGCTTTAGTAATGCTTGGGTTCAATAAATCAGCGGCTGAAAAAGTGCTCGATCAACTCCTAAAGGAGGAGGGCAGCCAAAGCGTAGAAGGGTTAATTAAATTAGCGCTAAAGCGATTATAGAATAGGAATAAAACAGGTTGAATCGTTTTTGTAAATATCATATAGCAGGATTTTTAATCGCTGCCTTTGTTTGTTTTGCTAAAACATCAGAGGCTTTATCGGTATATTATAGTTCAGCCAATGCTTTTACCGAATCGGCATCAGCCGAACTTACCCTTGAGCGTATTTTACCCCAAAGCACCGATACAATAAAACTTCCATACCCAATAAAACCTGATGATACCTTTGCATCCGATAGAAAGGTACGCTCATCGTTCGACCTAGAATCCCCTTCGAATATTACGATTACCGTTGAGTATGACCCCAAGGCAAAGCAGTACATTATATACGAAAGGGTTGGAAAATATAACATTAAGCCCCCAAGGGTAATGAGCGAGGAGGAGTTCCGAAGCTATCAGTTCGAGAACTCCATGCGCGAGTACTGGCGGAAGAAGAGTGCAGGAGAGTCATTTAATGCTGGGTCGGGTTTATTACCTCGAATGCAGGTAGGAGGCGAGACATTCGATAGAATTTTTGGGAGTAATACCATTGAGATTATCCCTGAGGGAAGTGCAGAGTTAACCTTTGGGCTTAATCGTACCAAATCGCTAAACCCGCTTGCCTCAACCGATCAGCAGAAAAGCACCACCTTCGATTTCAGATCGAAAATACAGATGAATGTGAACGGAAAGATCGGGGAGAAGTTGACCATGGCCGTACAGTACAATACCGAATCTACCTTCGATTTTGAAAACAACGTAAAGGTTGAATACACTGGTTATGAGGATGAGATTATCCAGAAGATTGAGGCGGGTAACGTTTCGTTGCCATTACCCGGAACGCTTATAACCGGTAGTCAAAGCCTGTTTGGGTTTAAAACGCAGCTGAAATTCGGAAAGTTGAATGTCACTACTATTTTCTCGAAGCAGAATGGTCAAAGCCAGGTTATTGATGTAAAGGGTGGTGCTCAAACCACTGAATTTTCAGTTAATGCAGATGAGTATGAAGCCAATAAACATTTTTTCCTTTCACCCTATTTCAGATCGGTTTACAATTCAACGCTGAAGAACCTTCCCCTCGTAAACACCCTGGTAAACATTACCAAGGTTGAAGTTTGGGTTTCGAATACCAACCAAAGCAATGAGAACTCACGTGACATAGTGGCATTTAGCGATTTAGGGGAGGCGGTGGATAATATTTTTGGCCCGCAGAGCCTGCTAAATGCTAAAATTGGACCATACCCCGATAATGGGGTGAACGATCTCTACCGGTTGATGAGCGTTGATCATAAAGCTATTCGAGAAATCTATAATCTGGAAAGTGAGCTTGCATCTATACAGGCTCCAAATTTTAAGCAAGGGAGAGGGTATGAAAAGCTTCAAATTGCTCGTAAACTACTACCCAACGAGTATTCTGTTAATGCTAAATTAGGGTACATCACCCTTTTAACCCCATTGGCACCCAATCAACAGCTAGCCGTTGCCTACGAATATACGGTTGGGGGGCAGACTTTTCAAGTTGGCGAATTTTCAACAGATGGAATCGAAGCGATTGAAGGAAATAAAACGCTTGGTGCACTGTTCCTTAAGCTGATAATGGGGGTTGTTAAAGATCCTAAGATACCACCAACATGGAAGTTGATGATGAAAAATATCTATAAGCTTAAGGATGCCTATCAGGTTAGCCGAGAGGAGTTTTACTTAGATATTTACTATCACGACGATTTGGTGGGTACTGATTTAAGGTATATCACCGAGGGAGAAATTGCCAATAAACCATTGCTCAAGGTTTTAAACCTCGATAATTTGAATGCGCAGAATGACCCCAAGCCCGATGGAGTATTCGATTTTATCGATGATATACAAGGAAACCCGACTACTACAAAAATTCCGGTAACAATTAACTCAACCAATGGGAGGGTTATATTTCCTATGCTTGAGCCCTTTGGGAGCGATCTAAGGGATAAAATTGATAACAATTCAATTGCAGATAGGTATGTTTATCAGGAGATATACGACTCAACCCTTACCAAGGCACAAAAGGTATCGCGTAAGAACAAGTTTAAGCTTGCAGGTTCGTTAAAATCATCTGGAAGTTCCGAAATTTCACTAAATGCTGCTAATATCCCCAAAGGCTCGGTGGTTGTAACCGCCGGAGGGGCAAAGCTTGAGGAGGGGATCGATTATACGGTGGACTACAACCTCGGTTCGCTAAAGATTATTAAAACGGGCTTAATTGAATCGGGGACGCCCATTCGCATCACGTTGGAGAACAATGCCCTTTTCAACTTCCAAACAAAAACCTTGGTGGGCTCCCACTTCGATTACAAAATTTCCGATAAGTTTAACGTTGGGGCAACCATTCTTAATTTAACTGAACGACCCCTAACGAGTAAAGTCAATATCGGGAACGAGGCCATTTCCAATACCATATGGGGGTTGAACACCTCGTTTCAAACCGATGCACCATTTCTAACCAAAATGGTTGACCTTCTTCCGTTCATTCAAACCAAGGAGAAATCAACAATAACCTTTGATGCTGAATTTGCACAGCTCATTCCAGGCTATTCTAAGGCCATTGGAAGGAATGGCACCGTATTTATCGATGATTTTGAGAGTAGCAGCACTCCACTAGATATCTCCTCCCCCTTTAGCTGGAAGTTGGCGAGCGTTCCCATGGGGCAGATGGGTTTCCCTGAAGGCTCCATGAACAATGATTTAGCGTATGGCTATAAACGAGCGCATCTTTCATGGTTTCGAATCGATCCCATTTACCTGCGTCAGGTATCCGAAAATCCATCGTACATTCGGAATAACGAAAAGCTTAGGAGCAGCCACTGGGTGCGTGAGATATATGAGAAGGAACTTTTTCCCTATAAGAACACTCCGCAGGGTCAGCCAACCAATATCCCCGTATTAAATCTCGCATTTTACCCGAACGAGCGAGGTCCCTACAACTATAATCCGAATATAGATCCAAACGGATTTCTAACTAATAATAAGAGGGAGAACTGGGGCGGGATTATGCGTTCGCTATCCAATAATTCGGACTTTGAGGCGCTGAATATCAACTTTATTGAGTTCTGGTTGATGGATCCATTCGTTTACGATAATGGCGATGAACGGGGAGGGGATTTGTACTTCAATCTGGGAGGGCTTTCGGAGGATATTTTGAAGGATGGGCGATATGCCTATGAGGGAGGCTTTCCTACCACCAGCACCCTTGAACATACCGATACAACAAACTGGGGACGTGTTCCGACAATTACTATACCCAACTATTTCTCTACCGATCAAGCAAAGCAAAGAAATCAGGATATTGGGCTCGATGGTCTTAGCTCAAGATTCGATGTGGATGGGGACGGTATTAACGATGAGATAAAGTTTTTTGAAAGTTACCTTGCAGCTGTTCAGGGAATTGCCAACCCTAGCGTATATCAGGATATTGAAAACGACCCCTCCAGCGATGATTATAGGCATTATACCGATTCCTATTACACCTCGGTAGAAGCTAGTATTATTGATAGGTATAAGAGGTATAATAACACCGAGGGCAATACCCCCCCTAGCGGTCAAAACACATCAACGGCAGCTACTAATTCTCCTGATGCGGAGGATGTCGATGGGGTGCCTAGCCTCGATAATATTGAAAATTACTTTCAGTATAAGGTGTCGTTACGCCATGAAGATATGGTGGTTGGTAAAAACTACATTACCAATAAAGTGGATTACTTAGCCGATATGCCTGCATACCCTGAAAAGCAAAAAGTATCGTGGTATCAGTTTAAAGTCCCTATCGATAAACCCGAAAGAGAGGTGGGGGATCCAACCCTTAGCAGCATTACAATGGTTAGAATGTTTTTAAAGGGCTTTGACGATACGCTTAACCTTAGGTTTGCAAAGCTACAGTTTGTGCGAGACGAGTGGAAAAAGTATGACGCCCCGATGATTGAGGGGCAGGAGAGCGTTCCAAGCACTGATCTTTCCGATGGAATAATAAACATTACTTCGGTAAACCTTGAGGAGAACAGCTCTCGAACTCCCATTAATTACGTATTACCTCCACAGCTAAGCCGTTCTACCGATCCTTCGCAAAGTCAAATCGTTGAGCAGAACGAGCAATCGATGGAGCTGAAAGTCACCAACCTTGCCGATGGCGATGCACGGGCTGCTTTTAAGCTGACTAGCTATGATATTCGGAAGTATCGGAAGCTGATGATGGATGTTCATGCCGAGGCTATTCCAGGTTTTCCGCTTAACAACGATGAGGTTACTATTTTCCTTCGCTTGGGAAACGATAATACCGATAACTACTACGAATACGAAGTCCCTTTAAAAATCACCCCTGTATCACCCAATGGCTATAGTAACAATAACGAGGAGCATAGACAAATAGTATGGCCACGTGAAAACCTACTAAATGTAAGTTTGGAGTTACTTACTGATGCCAAGCTTGCCCGTAACGATGCAATGCGCAAGCCTGGTTCAACCGTTAGCATGAGCACTGTGTTTGTTCAAGCGGATGGTGATAATAAGGTTAAAGTTAGGGGAAACCCTAGCCTAAGCAACGTTAAGGTTTTAATGATCGGGGTTAGAAATCCCCGTTCATCGGGTAACGAACAGCCAAAATCAGTAATAGTTTGGGTGAACGAGCTTAGGGTTTCGCATACTACCAACGAGGCGGGTTGGGCGGCAAACGCCCGGTTATCGGCTAAACTTGCCGATTTGGGGATGGTTACCATTGCCGGAACAACGAGTAAACCTGGGTTTGGTTCCATTGAGTCGAAGGTCGCCGATAGATCATCGGAGGATTACTATCAGTACGATTTAAGCGCTACCCTCGAAATGGGTAAATTCTTTCCTGTTAAATCGGGAATTAAGGTTCCGCTTTACGTGGGCTACAGCGAATCGTTCTCTAATCCGGAGTATAATCCGTTAGATCCTGACATTCCGCTTAGGACGGCCATTGCTAATGCTGTATCGAAATATGAAAAGGATTCCATTAAGAAGATAGCCCAAGATTACACCCGTAGAAAGAGTATTAACCTTACCAATGTCAAGGTTGACAGGCAGAATGCTAAACCTTGGCCACTTGCCCTTTCTAACTTTTCGGCCAGCTACTCTTTCAACGAAACCTTCTCAAGAAATATCAAAACCGATCATAGAGTAAATCGTGAGATTAGAGGAGCTTTAACCTACAACTACAATACTAATTCTAAACCTATTGTCCCTTTGAAAAAAGCTAAGATATTTAATTCGAAATATTTAAAGCTTATTAAGGATTTTAACTTTAACCCCATCCCTTCTCAATTCTCATTCCGAACGGATTTAACGAGGAACTACTTTGAGCAGCAACTTAGGAACATCCAGAATACGGATCAATATTTTGAACCTACCTATTCAAAGGATTTTGTTTGGAATAGGGTTTATTCCCTTAACTGGGATTTATCGCAGTCGCTAAAGTTCGATTTTAATGCCAGTAATATTGCTCGTATCGATGAACCCGATGGCATTGTTGATAAGCAATACCGCGATAAATATAACCATTGGCGCGATTCGGTTATACACAATATTCTAAATTTTGGTCGAAATATTGAATATAACCATCAGTTTAACCTTGCCTATAACATCCCATTAAATAAAATACCATTTATCGATTGGACGGCTCTTTCGGCGAAATACTCGGGCAGCTATAACTGGAGAGCAGGAACACAGCTGGCCGATACGTCAAGGTTTGACCCTGGCAATACTATTCAGAACTCAAACACCGTTCAGTTCATTGGACAGCTCAATATGATGGGGCTTTACAATAAATCGGGTTACCTCAAGCAGTTGAATCAGAAATTTGATCAAATGGCTCGTGGAACTCCCCCAAAGAAAAAGATGAACACCGTTAAGTATGAGGAGAATGTTTTAAAGCTTAAGGCGAATGGTGTAAAATCGATTCATCACAAGCTGAAAACGGAGATCGTTACAGTAAAAGCCTATACCGATAAGGGCATCGAGATAAAGATTAAATCGGAGGTGAAGAGCGATGAGCGGGTTACCATCAAAGCCGATAATGATTACGAGAATATCAAGGTGGTTATTGAGGGGAAAGTGCCTGAAAGGAATAGCCCTTTTAAAATAATTGCTGAGAGCACGTTAAGGGTTTTAATGGGATTTAAGAGCGTTTCGCTATCGTTTTCCGAAACAAGAGGAACGTCCCTACCCGGGTACAAACCTACTACTAAATATTTTGGCTTAAACGATGTGAATGGTATAAGCGCACCGGGCCTTGGATTCGTAACGGGGTGGCAGGATCCTAATTTTGCTTGGTATGCAATAAACAATGGTTGGTTAACCAAGGACACAACCTTTAATAGCCCTTTTAGCCTTACCTCAAGCCAAAACATAACCTTTAGAACGCTTTTTGAGCCAATGCCCAATTTTAAGTTTGAAATAAATGCGCTTAGAACCTATTCGAGAAACATCAACGAATACTATAGAGCTAATGCCCATGGCGATTTTAATAGATATAACCCTATAACGAATGGCAGCTTTAGCATGAGCGTTATCAGCTTAGGGACAGCCTTTAAATCGCCAGAGAAGGTGTTTGAACAGTTTAGGGCATCACGTATTATAGTTGCAAATCGCCTTGCTGAGGATAGAGCAAATCATTCTTCACAGGGCTATGTTAGAGGAACTGGCGATTTCCCTAATAATTACAGTGAATTATCGCAGGAAGTGCTTATCCCATCGTTTCTCTCGGCATATTCGAATTACACCCCTAGCAAGGTTCCGTTGGATAATTTCCCTTTAATCCCCATGCCAAACTGGCAAATAACCTATGATGGGCTATCGAAGATTAAGCCATTTAAAAACTTTTTACGAACCTTTACGCTTACCCATGGCTATCGTTCAGTTTATTCGATAGGAGCCTATTCGAACAATAGCAAATACGATGAGCAAAGCGATGGGTATAGTTATACTACAAATGCCATCGACGATTTTATCGCTAAACGGGAGATTTCGAATGTTTCCGTTATTGAACAGTTCTCCCCGTTGATTGGTGTGGATATGAATTGGATTAACAGCCTTACTACTCGTTTTGAGGTGAAGACTAACCGTTCACTCGCCATGAGCTTCTCCAATAACCAGCTTACGCAAACCAACAGCTGGGAGTATATAATCGGTGGGGGATACCGTTTCGAGAATATGCCTATTATTTTTGGTGCTGAGGATGGAAAGCAGCGTACCCTAAAAAGCGATCTTCGATTAAGGCTTGATTTTTCTATACGGAAAAATGAAACGGTACTTCATAAAATGGTCGAACAGGTTAGCATCCCAACCGCAGGTATGATAACAACCTCCATTAAAGCCTCTGCTGACTATCTAATTAGCACGCAGGTTACCCTTAGGGCATTTTTCGATTGGGGAAAAACAAAACCAATCGCTTCGGGTCAATCGTATCCAACAACCAATAGCAGTTTTGGGTTCAGCCTTCGATTTGTAATGATATAGGGTACGTTGGCATTATAAAATTGTTATGAAACGGATATGTATTGAAAAATAAAAATCGTTTCATATTATGGTTTTATAAAAAAAAAGTAATTTTGAATCGCTAAAACAAAAAGTTTCTAATACTAAAAAAATTATAATCATGAATGTTCCCGCTAATTTAAAGTACACTAAAGATCACGAGTGGATTAAAGTTGAAGGTAGTAACGCTGTTGTTGGTGTTACCGATTTTGCGCAAGGTCAGCTTGGTGATGTTGTATTCATTGAGATTGAAACACAGGGTGAGACCCTCGATAAGGAAGAAGTTTTTGGCACGATTGAGGCTGTAAAAACGGTATCGGATATGTTTATGCCTGTGTCAGGTGAAATTATTGAGGTTAACTCCAAACTCGCCGACACCCCCGATGTTGTAAACAAAGATCCTTATGGCGATGGGTGGATGGTTAAGATTAAGTTAACTAACCCAGCTCAACTAAACGAGCTTCTAACGCCTGAGCAGTACAAAGAGCTTATTAACGCATAACAACTAATATATTGAACCCCGGTTTTCCGGGGTTCAATATTACTAGGCTATTGATTCAACCCTTAATTTGTATTATTATTAGATGTTAAAATTTGAGAATAGAATAAGTATTTTTGGATCAGGGGGACAAGGAAAAGAAACCATGTGCTATCTAATGGACTGCTTATCTGATACTAACTATAGAATTGAGGATATTGCGGTGTTTGTTGTAGATGATAATTATTACAACGAGAAAACAATTTTAAATATACCTGTAATTCCATATTCAAAATTCTCATATCAGAATTATGAGGTTATTGTCGCTGTTGGAGAGTCGAATGATAGAAAAAATATTGTTGAAAGACTACCTGTTAACACCAAATATCTAACTGTAATTCATCCCAAGGCAATTGTATCTAAACTTATTCAAATTGGGGATGGTTCTATAATTGCTCCCGGAGCAGTGGTAAGTTGTAATACTAGGATTGGAAAACACGCTCACATCAATTACAATTCGACAATTGGGCATGATTGTGTTATCGGCGAATATTACACCGCATCGCCAGGTGCGAATATTGGCGGTAGCTGTATTATCGGTCAATGCGTTTATTCTGGAGCAAATTCCTCGATTCGAGAGAAGCTACATGTATGCTCCAATGTAAAGATTGGGATGGGAGCGGTTGTCGTTAAAAATATTACAGAAGAGGGTATCTACACTGGATGTCCATCCATAAAACTCAAATAGAAGTTTTTATTGTATCAATTATTCGCTTCTGAGCCCCCCAATCTAAGTCTCCAAACAAAGGTAAACATAGCACCCTTCGTGAAATTGAGTCTGCAATAGGCGTTTTCTGTGGTTTAACGTAGTTCAACTTTTCCAGTGAAGGATAAAAGTATCTTCTTGGGAAAATCTCTGTTCTATTCAATTCCCCTTTAACCTTAAGTAGTATATCTTCTGTAGGAAGGACTAAAGGGAAGTAAGCATAATTATTGGTTGCACTGGAGTTAAAGTGTTGAAAGGTTAGTGAATTTATATGTGACAGAGAATCTGTATATCGATCAGAAACTATTTTTCTTCCTTCAATAATATTCTCAATCTCATCAAGAATACATAAGCCCATTGCGGCTTGGAATTCATTCATCTTCGCATTAATGCCTAGTTCGGAAATTTGGTCATATCCAGGAATTCCAAAGTTGATCAAGAGTTTTGCTTTATCATAGGTTGCTTTATCCTTTACAATAATTGCTCCGCCCTCAATGGTATGGAATATCTTGGTAGCATGGAAGCTGAAAATGGAAATATTGCCCAATTCGGCAACTGATTGACCGTTATACTTTACCCCAAATGCATGAGCAGCATCGTAAACAATAGGAATTGAATGTTCCTTTGATATTCTGCTCAACGATTCGTCATCGCAGGGATTTCCAAAAACATGAACGGCAACAATAGCTGACGTTGATGGGGTTATTCGTTCTTTTACTTTTTTTGGGTCAATATTGAAACTTTCCGGATCAATATCTGCAAAAACGGGTTGAATACCCTCCCATGCCATTGAGCTGGAAGTTGCAACAAACGAGAATGGTGTTGTTATTGCTTCATTCTTTAAATCAAGTAACCTGTATGCTATTTGTAACGCCAGGGTACCATTTGAAACTAGAACAATGTAAGGAACTTGAAGGTACTCCGATAATCTCTCTTCGAGTGTTCGGGTAAACTCCCCGTTGTTGGTTAACCAGCCCGATTCAAAAATTCGTCGGACATAATCCTGATACTTGTCTAGTGCGGGTAAATATGTTTTGGTTACGTTTATCATTTAATGCTAAATAACGTGAGTTCGATATAAGGATGCTTATTATATCATTATTTATTAGTGCTTTAATACAAATATTATGTTTTTGGAAGATTGGAATAATGGAGTAATGGGGTTACTTCTAACTTTCTTCATCCAATATTCCATTTTTCCATCATTCCATTTTAACCCCAAAAGTAAAATACTGATAATATGGCGTTTAAATTATTTATTACGTCGAACTGACGTTAAATACATTACTCCATAGTTCAACATAATGATTTTCAGAAAAAACATTCAAAGCTAAGGTTTTATTTTTAATACCATCAGCAGGATTCATAGATTTAAAGTCATCGAAAGGCAGATTCTGAATATCAATGGTATCCCAAACCTTAATCTTTTCGGAATTAAAATAGGCATAGGACGTTGTATCGCTCCGAACAAACACTTTTTTACCCAGCCAAAGAATAGTGACAAGGTTACCGAGACCCTGTTGGCGCTGATGATTCATTATTGTGATATCAACACCAATCAATATTTTACTATACTCGGAGGGTGTCAGGAATTCAAGCAATGGTTTAAATTTCACACCAAATATGCGCTCTCCCTCTTTCTTAACCAATTCAATATAATCTTTATTAGGGCCATAGGAGAGAGGGCAAATAATCTCAATATCCTCATCGCGGAATCGTTCAAGGAAGCTAAAAAGTTCAATATGATTGTTTGATGGATCGGCTGAATTCCCAGCTAGAATACGAGTTTTATTATCACTTTTTTCAATTTTATTTTCAGCAGATATTCTCTCTAATAATAGTAAATCAATAGGTAAAGGGTAAATTATTTGCGTGTAAACGGCTTGTGTTTGATATACCTCTTTAATTATTTTAAAATCACCGTATAGAAAACCTGCAATATTTCTAAGGTTTTTAATTAAAAACCTTCTGCAAAGCTCATAAAATTGACTCTTAATAGTTCTGTTTTTGTCTTTATAGATATAAATATCACCGCCCCAGTAAACCCAGACTAACTTTTTTGAAAAAAATGAATAGATTGTCCAGAAAATGAGCGATGGTCCGTGTGGGAGGTAATGAATAAAAATCTTTTCGGCTTTTAGTAGCTGTGGTATAAAGAAGATTAATGAAATAACATTCCTTTTAATACCAATGGCGGTTGTAGAACGATAATTCTCCTTTTTTACTTTAGTTGACCTGAATATAAATCGATGGGAATCAGGAGCGAAGTTTCTTTCGATGAGGTTGATAAAGCTCTTTTGGTAAAAGTTTTCCGTTCCTAGTATATGGATGATCATTGTCCTGGCTATCTGTTATGAATGGGTATAATTTTAAGAATCAAATATTACTTTTTGGTAAGGTTTTGGTATGCATCGCTTAATCTTTTTTTATCGGTATTCCAGTTATATTTTTCTAACACCCAATTTTTTCCAGCACTAACGTGCGATTGCCCGCTAATTAGGCTAAGAAAACGTTCAGCAAAACTTTTTGAGCTGTTAGACTGAAAGGAGATACCTGTGTTAGTTTCATCTAAAATTCGTTCGATGGGGGAGCAGTTCGATGAGATTATAGGTTTCTCAGCAAACATGTATTGAAAAAGTTTATGCGGTATTGTTGAATCGGTATGATCCGATTTTAAATGGGGGATTACAGCATAATCTGCCATTGCCAAATACTTTGCCACATCGCTTAAAGGACGGTGACCAAAAAATGTAATCTTGTCCTCAACGCCAAGGCGATTTGCTAGCGCTTTTAGTTCTACTTGATATTTTCCCGATCCTAGTATCCAGAATCTAATATTTGAATATTGTTCTGAAATCGTTGGTAACGCTTCGATGACCGTCTGAAGACCTCGATGGAAAGAAATACCTCCTGCGTAATATATGGTTTTTAAGTTGGGATCGGGCTGTCCTTCTGCTAAATCAAAATGATTGGTGTTTAGAGTATTGCAAACAACAACAATCTTAGATTCTTCTACCCCTAAATTTATAAGTCTAGTTTTCGCTTCATCCACAACCACAATCACAACATCTGCAAAATGCAGAATTCTTTTTTCATAGCTGATCCACTGCTTATTGGATGAGAGCAATCTTCCTAATACAGTTTTTGTATGAGTTGACATTTCAAGAAATGCGGGCCAATTCTCATGGAGATCAATGATTAGTTTACAGCCAAACTTTATTTTAACTTCATAGCCAACCTGTGCTAAAGGAAGATCATTTATATGAATAGCATTAAACTGAAACTCTTTAACCAGATCGGATAAAAACGATCTCCAATAATTAAAGTAGAATGGAAATTTTAATGCTGCAATGCTTGATTTATAAGTAAAAGTGCTGATATTTCTTCGATGTATATTTATTCCATGATAGACTTCGTTAGATGTACGACCTTTTTTGGTGAAACAGGCTAAATGAACCTCATGCCCAGCTTCAATTAAGGCTTCAGCTTCGTTTTCAACGCGGATGTCGGATGGAAATTCTTGATCGAGAACTAGTAGAATTTTCATATTTGATAATATTTCTATAATAATACTTCAAAAGTAGCCATTTTTAAATCCAAAAAAGAGCAATTAATAGCGTTGATTTTTTTGTAAAATGAGTTGATTCTATTCCTTTACAGCTACCATTACATATATCAGCGGAAATTTTTTCGAAGTCTGTTTCGATACTTTTTTCCCAAATTTAGTTTTAATGAACCACCAGGTAATTTTCTGAATAAATAAAGCGAGAAATTTACCAACGAAAGGTATGCGAATTGCCAATTTTGCTTGAATATCGGCTAGTATTTCGGGTGCTCCTCCGATGGTTTCTAGCTTAATAATTTTAAAACCATTATCCTGTACCATTGATTTTAACGCAAATTCGGTGTATCTATAATAGTCAAAAGGCTCTTCATGTAAACAGTAATAGAAAGGAACGTTCATCATTAATACGCCATTCTTGGCAAGCACTCTATTCATCTCTTTCAATAGCGCTTCAGGTCTTCTAATATGCTCAAGCACATCTGAAAGAATGATTGAATCGAACGATTCATCCGCAAAATTTAATGGCTGATTCAGGTCTTGTGTGTAATCTAAGAATTGATTTTTGTGTATTGTATTCTCCCAATCAACACAGGTTACACTGCTAACAAGATTTTTATAAACCTCATAAAGAGGAACCTTTCCGCAACCTAAATCGATTAGGTTACCTTTTATATATTCTTTGGCATTATGATCATAGAATTCTGCAACAAGATCAGCAACAAGTCTCGATGAATACCCAACCTCCTTAGAGTCCCTTGATGCTCTGAGTTTACCTTTTTTGAAAACGAATTTACTGGGTTTCCAGTTCTCAATATACTTCATTCTCGTTTCAGTTTAATGTTTCTTCGATATTCGCAACCTGTTCATCAACCTCTTTTGGTGGAGTGTTGATAAAAATATTTCTTATGCTATCAATAAATGATTTAATAGCAATAATCTCTTTCTTATCAAATACTTTAAATATAAAAAGAAAGAATGGGAATAATAGTAACGATATGAACTTCGCTATTATCCTTATTTCCAATGAAAAACAATTAAACAAATACCCTGCTATAAAAAGAATTGTGCCTATTATAATTATCGAAAAAACTCTATCGAGACGATATGGAATATGGTAGTGTTTTTGTGCATACCTATGAATAATGATAAAAAAGAATAATTGTGAAACTAAGGAAGTAATTGCAGCTCCATAGATTCCAAGGAATGGTATAAGGATTAAATTCAATAAAAGATTAAAAGGTGCTATTCCAGCTAATGTTAATCCGATAATTTTAGTTCTTTTTGTTATTTGCAGCCCAATAATAGATGTGTCTTTCAGCATCGAGAATATTATACCTAGGCTAAGAATAGGGATAATCTTATAAGCATCCCAGTATATTGCTGATATAGAAAAAAGTTTAGTTATCTCTAATCCAAACAGCGAAAGGAATAGAGTAGTGTAAACCACTAGTATTGTAAACCAAGTCATTATCCTTGAATAGATTGCTTTGTGATCAGGATGATTCATCAGCTTAAAGTACGTAGGTGTTAAAGCGATTTGAATTGAATTAATGATGAAGAGCTTGGTAATATTTGCAATTTTAACCCCTAACGAGTAAACGCTTACGTTTATTAATGTTGATGAAAAATTAAGAACATATCGATCGAATTGTGACAATAAAATTCCTGAAATGGATGCAAAAGCTATCGGAGAGCTAAATTTTAGCATCTCCTTAAGAACAGGGAAATTAAACTTAAATTCGATACGCTTTAATATATATGGTATCGTAATAATCATGAAGGCTAAATTCCCCAAAAGAAGCGCTTCATAGATACCAACCAGACCATGATTAGCGTATTTAAGAAAATATACCGTTGCAAGAAGCGAAACGGTAAGTCGAATTAAATTTGTGGTGATGTAAAAGGTTGGTTTTTCTTCAACCCTCATCTGTGAAAGGGTTAGATCGATTAGAAATTGAATTGATATCCCAATAATCATCAATATTATGGGTATGGAGAAAGAGTCTTTACCGAAAAGTATTAATGAAAACGTTTTTGAACAGAAATACCCCGATAAAGAAAGTAGCGCACCTATCCCCAATAGTAGAGCATAGCAAGAGAATAAAATACTTTTTCTTTGATTTATAAACTCTTTATCCCAATACCATCGGATATATGCAGTATATAATGCTAAGCTAAAGATTGAAACGATTACTAAGGATGTAGATTCTAGTATTAGTGATGTTGCAAACTCTTCAACAGAAAGTATTTTCGGATTAGTATATAGCTGTAGTAGAACAAACCCAACGAGTTTAACCGAAACGTTACCAAAGCCATATATAAGAATACCCTTTAATAGGTTTTTAAACTGTTTTTGCATTAAAGAGAATGATATGTTAATTTATGCAATATTACTAATTCTCCTTAAACGAAGGAGTCTCTCTAAGTATTTTAGCAGTTTTTATATGAAGTTAACCCGAATTATTCATAGTAATTCTGACGATTAAGAGACATCCTCTTGCAAGAAAGAGTCTTTTTAAACACCCTCTTAATCGGAGGTTTTTCCGCTTTACAGTCCACAATCCATAGCACATTCAAACCTTTCGCTGCGCTCAGGTATGAACTGGAGCGTAGCGGAACTCGACGAAGTCAATAAAGTGGGTTAAACCTAGTTGCAAGTTTTATCCTTAATGGGGGCTAAATATTTAACCAATGAAATTTTAAGCCAAGAGTTCGATATAAGTTGAAAACTCGTAGAATTTTCATCAGCCTAATAATTCGTTGCATTAAACACGGATTTATAGGAATTTTCGAAGCCTTAGGAGAAAGGATTTTTATAATCCTGTTGTATAGTACATTGAGATGTGAATCACGATACTTACGGTTAGTTGCGAGTAAGGTAATCAATAAATCGCGTGAACAGAAAGGGGAATAGATAACTCTGTCCAACGCAGCCTCCGTTTTTGCTTTTGCTCCCCAGTTGCCCATTTTCTCTTCCCAGTAAAACAGATCCAGAAAATTGTAACCCAGATCGTTAATGCTCTTTGCATTTTTATTAAGCCAATCGGCGCAAATCTTCTCAACATATGGATTATTGGGATATCCATTCAGGTATGACAAATCAGCAGCAGTTATATTTTTGGTATAACCATAGTAGTTCCGGGCAATCTCACTGACAAATCCATTTATGTAGAAATGGTTTTCGAAGAGCTTCTCCGATTTAAATTGACCCCTCGGGAAATCAATACTTTGGAGCAGATCATAATCTGGAGTAGTATCTTTTTCAATGGCATCGGGAATAACCTCAAAGGCTTTACCGTGAATTGCTGTTAGTTTCTGGGGAGTAACGATATCATAATGATCGTTGCTCATATTCCTATGCTTGAATATAAAGTATTCACATTCGGTTTCAAGGCTCATTAAGAATAGAATCCTGGAATCATAGCCCGCTGTTACCCCCATTGCCAGCTTTGTCCTCAAGGATGCTGCCTTTATATAGCCTTTTAGCATTGAAATAGCCTTTGTCGCCGCTTCATCAACCGATATCTCAATTCGGGGTATAGCTGGAAAGAAACGAGCAATCGATTTTTTATTAATATCAATGAAATGGTTCGGTAATAGGTGAAGAATATTTGAACGATGAGTGGTATTTCCTACAAATACTTTTTTTACTAAAAAGGGAGGTTTTGAAAAAAACTCAATGGCCTCGGGATTGGTATGCTCTTCTGCAACAACTACCTTTTCTAGGAGTTTGGGCTGAGTTCCAAATGTAGAGAATGTGGTATCATAGTAAACTTCGTAATGAGCGCACGCATCGGTTACTATTATAAAGTCCGTTTCGGATTTATATATTACAACAAATTGACCCGAATAGCGATTTAGAGCATTACAAAAATCTGTAAATATGCTAAACTGCGATAAATGCTCAAGAATTTGAAGATTTGATAAAGAAGGTACTTCATAGTCGAGTAGGAAACCTAGTAGATATAATTCAACTTTAGGCGTTTGAAGTTGCGTTAACTCGATATTGGGATGATGGTATAGATTAAAGTTTGCTATTTTAATACACTCCCATGGTAAATCAAACCGATTGCTCGTTGTGAATAAAAACTGTCGGTTAAAAAGTCGATCCTTCACTTTGTTATGTTTTTTTGTAAATATACAGTTAACATATAATTAATGTGAGTTCGATATAAGAATGCTTATTATATCATTATTTATTAGTGCTTTAATGCCAAGATTATGTTTTTGGAAGACTGGAATAATGGAATATTGGAGTTACTTCTAACTTATTTCTTCCAATATTGACTTCGTCGAGTTCCGCTACGCTCCAGTTCCATTTTTCCCTGCCTACCGGCAGGCAGGCATCATTCCATTTCTCCCATCAAAGCAAAATATTGATAATATAACGTGAGTTCGATTTAAGAAATAGTGGTAATACTCTAAATTGTAATTTGTTACAAATTTTCCATTTGGAATTGGAATGATGCCTGCCTGCCGGTAGGCAGGGAATAGTGGAATAATGGGGTTTCTTCTAACTTTTTTCTTCCCTGTCTGCCGACTTTGCTCCGCTGAAGCTATGCGAAAGCGATGCAGGCAGGCAATATTCCATTTTTCCATTATTCCATTTCTCCCCTCAAAGTAAAATACTGATAACATAGCACTTAAATTGTTTTATACATCGAACTGACGTTAATTGTATTTGGAAAACAAATTACTTAGAATTGTACAAGGCGCGAATTTCATTTTGGTCTAATGCTCTATTGTATATTGCAATGTCATCAATTTTGCCAGAAAAAAACTGATATTTTGTTGAACGACCTGAACCAATTATGAAATGGGGATTCGGTAAGGCAGTGCTAGCCAACTTTCCCGTAACTCCCTGGGCCACTAATTTACCATTAACATAGTACAATGATTGATTCCCATTTCTGACTAGAGCCAAATGATACCAAGTGTTTTCCATTACATTTTTGAAGAAATGAGCGGAATTTGAACCTCCAGCATTCAAGCCAAGCATTCCATCAGCAAATGCTACTGTTATTAATCCATATGAATTCAGAGGACTATCCTGTGCAATAGCAACATGATTATGTGGACTTGTACCATGAATATCATACGAATAAACCCAGAGGGATACCGTTCTATAAGGATAGTCGAATATTGAGAAAGTATTTATATGATCATCAATTCCATCAAACTCATAGGCTTTCCTAGCCTTATTGTGGCGATCGGTTGTTAGGTTTGCCCCATAAACAGCACCATTGTTATTATTCCCACTTTCATCATGAGCATTCCCATTAAAAGGGTAGTAAGCGACCAGCCCATTTTTTGATAATGAGAAAGAATTAACCTTACATTGGGTGAATGTAAGAGCTAGAATTGCTAGAGTTATATAGCGAATGGTTATTTGAACCGTTTTCACTTTTATTTGATTTGGATTTTTAATCAAACAATAGATAGCTGAATTTACAGATACTAATTACTCTTTCTCTACAATAGCATTCCATCCCTGAGCCTTTAGCTGAATCTCTTTATCATCGGGGGTGATAAGGAAGGCTCCGGTATTCTCGGCGGTGATATGGCCAATGATTGAAACCCCTTCCATGCCTAGCACTTTATCGTGTTGTTCAATGGGTACGGTGAATAGCAGCTCGTAATCCTCACCGCCGTTTAGTGCAGCAACAATGGCATCGATACCCATCTCCTCGGCAATTTTGAACGTTTGCTGATCGATGGGGAGTTTTTCGAGGTATATCCGGCAGCCAACCTTTGAGTTTTTGCATATATGCATTGCCTCGGACGATAAACCATCCGATATATCAATCATTGCATTGGGCTTAATACCCAACGCACGAAGTTTTTCGAGTATAGGTCTTCTTGCTTCGGGTTTAAGGAATCGTTCCAGGATGTAATCCCAACCTGTAAATTGCGGTTTAACGTTAGGATTCCCCTCAAAAACCTTTTTCTCACGTTCGAGCAGCTGAAGGCCCATATAGGCTGCACCCAGATTGCCCGTAACGCAGATAAGATCATTCACCTTTGCCCCGCTGCGATAGCATAGCTCATTCTCATTGGCTTCGCCTATTGCGGTAACGCTTATGGTTAAACCGGTATAGGAGGTTGAAGTGTCGCCACCCACTAAATCAACCCCATACTTCTCGCATGCCAAATAGATTCCGTTATAAAGTTCATCTAAATCCTCAAGGCAAAATCGCTTCGATATGCCCAATGAAACGGTTATTTGCTTTGGGGTTGCATTCATGGCATACACATCGCTAAGGTTTACTATCACCGCTTTATACCCTAGATGTCTGATAGGGAAGTAGGTTAAATCGAAATGAACCCCTTCCAGTAACAGATCGGTTGTAACCACCATCCTTTTCCCTGCGGGGTCAATTACGGCAGCATCATCGCCAACCCCAAGAATAGTTGAATCGTTTGTTGCTTTTGCATTTTGGGTGAGGTGATCGATTAGTCGGAATTCACCCAGCTCGTGCAGTTCAGTACGTTTTAATTTGTTCGGCATTATTGAGGATAATTTAGGTACAAAGATAATAAGATAAGGCAAGAAGAGATAAGCGACAAGTGCTAAGTTAACAAGTTTAAAAGTTGACAAGAAAACGCTTGGATTTAGCAACTATTTGATATTTTTATCTTCTATCTCGAAGAATTCTTTAAGTTTTCTTCTTAAAAGATCCTTATCTATTAGCTTGGTTTTATAATCGCTAATGAGAGTTGGTGAGAGACTGCGACTCAAAGATATTTCAACCACATTTTTATCTTTCGTTTTGCAAAGAATTATTCCAACACTCGGATTCTCAT
This sequence comes from Bacteroidales bacterium, assembly GCA_003818205.1. GTDB lineage: Bacteria > Bacteroidota > Bacteroidia > Bacteroidales > Tenuifilaceae > UBA8529. The sequence continues at coordinate 2,381 of RPRQ01000041.1, read as the reverse complement.
GGTCTTTTTTGACTTTTCTATCCAATACTTCAAGGTAAAACTCCATTTTGCCAAGATATTCTGGCTTGAATGAACCAATCTTTAATTCAAGGGCAACTAGGCATTGAAGTTCTCTATGAAAGAATAGTAGGTCGATATAAAAGTCTTCATTTCCTACCTGTATTGGATATTCTTCACCAAGAAATGTAAAGTCCTTTCCAAATTCGAGTATAAAGTCCTTTAGGTTAGATATTATCGCCTTTTGAAATTCTTTCTCAGAGTATTTATGGGGGAGATTTAAAAACTCAAGTACATAGTTATCTTTAAAAAACAGTCTCAATTTTCGGATGAATTCCTTTTAGTGCAGGCGAAGCACTTTCACCTGTTATCATTGATCTTTCATAGAAGCCGCTTTCAATCTGTCTTTCAAGTTCCCTTTTGGAATAATTTCCTTTTATACATAATCGAATGTAAAACTCTTTTTCGTTCAAGTCCTTTGTTTTGGAAAGAATGAGAAGGTTATTAGACCAGCTAATTTCTCTCACCAGTGGTGAGAGAATTTCGTTTTGGCAATACGTTTCATGGAATTGCCTCATTCTCCATAGATTTTGAGGAGAGAAACCTTTGAGGTCAGGTTCTTTTTCAATGATAAATTGGGATAAATTCTCAATGGTATTTTCACCCCAGTTGTTTTTCGAACAATTTTCAGAAATGAATCTCCCTACATTCCAATATAAGTCAATGAGTTCAGTATTTATAGATTTCAGAACTCTTTGTCTAGCGGATTTAATCAATCCTAGAATTTCTTCAAACTGATTATCAAATTTTCTAATAGTTGTCTTCATAAAACAAATATAGTCAATTTATAAAGGAACAATATCTGTTCAGAGTTTTTTGCAATTAACTAGCTGTTAGCAGTTCTTAGAAGTTAGGGGAGTTCTTTCAATTTATTTATGACTCGAAAAAGTTTTCTCCCATCTCGCTGGGTTTTTATACTACTATATACTAACTGGTTGATAGACATTGAAATAATATATTCAGCACTGCCAACTAACAACTATTTTAGTTGAATTCCCTCCTTTTGAAGCGAGTTGATAAAGTACTGTTTATCGAGTAGCGATGATTTTTCGAGCTGTTCGAGCCAGAACTTGGCGGTTACCTTATCCCCGCTATTAAAATGGATTCGAATAAGGTTGAAGTATGAATATCCGTAAACATGGGTAGGCGATGAGGGTATAGCCTCAACAACCTTGCTAAAGCAATCAATGGCCTCCTTGTTTTTATTGGCTGCATAAAATTCAACGCCTTGCATATAAAGCCTAATGTCTTGATTTATTTTTACATCAAGAATAATATTTTTAAAGCTAAAGCACGATTTATCGCAATCCTCAATCAGATTTAGTCGATTTATTCCTTTTGGAATTGCCGGGAAAACGAATGTAAAAGTTAACTTTTCGCCAACTTTTTTAAAACTATGAACTGCAGGACAACGAGGAATACCTCGTGCTTTGATAATATTGAATCGTTGGTGCTCTTGCGTTGTTTCGATATATATTTTTCTATCGGCACAAAACCAGCCGCCTTGAGCTAGTTTGTTTTCAACAGAAAGGTTGATAACCGTCGAATCGGGGTAAAGGGCAATGTAATTAATGTTTAAATCCTGATGTGTTGGATCATCAGCAACAACGGGGTTTTCTATTATTTGCTGAGCCTCTATTATGGTTGAACTGCAAAGAGCTGCAATTATTAATCCAAATTTTTTCATGCTTTTATAAGTATTCTTTTGCTTATTGGAAACTTTCTGATTACTCTAATTATCTCTCTTGTTTCCATAAGGGTTTCAATCTTGTTTTGCAAATGTATGATTTTTGAGGTTATCAATCAACCAATAAGCGTGAAGTTCATTTTTCATTCATGTTCCATAATTGTTTGTTGTTGGCTTTGAATATTTATTAAGTTCCAGCGGTTGCTCAAATGGGAATATAATTAACGTGAGTTCGATAAAAGAATGCTTATTATATCATTATTTATTAGTGCTTTAATACAAATATTATGTTTTTGGAAGACTGCCTACCTGCCGGCAGGCAGGGAATAATGGAACTGGAGCGATCCGGCAACTGCCGGACGACGAAGTCAATAATGGGGTTACTTCTAACTTTCTTCATCCAATATTCCATTTCTCCATCATTGGCTACGCCGAACTCGCAAGCTCGGTTCCATTTTAACCCAAAAAGTAAAATACTGATAATATGGCATTTAAATTATTTAGGGCTTGCTGAATAAGACTTAACGAATAGATTACCTGCCATATAAATACAATTAAGATCATTTTGGATGCAAGGTTTTTCTCATGTATTGTTTGATTTCCTTGCATCCTTTACTTTTTCCTTGATGAAAAAGTA
>RPRQ01000040.1 GCA_003818205.1 Bacteroidales bacterium | reverse complement strand
TTTAAGGAATATTCTAAAAAGATGATAAATGTTGAGTTCATTTTACTCTGTCATTCGTATTCTAATCGATGTTGGGCTAAAGCCCAGTACCCTTTATCCCTTTGACTCCGCCTTAAAAGGCGGTTATTTATTGTGTTAGCTGTAATATTCAACCCTTAATTCGCATTATTAATGGCTATCCCAAAATCAATAAAATTGATAGCATCCCGAAACAAATATATTACAATTGTTCCTTTTTTGGATATTCAAAAAAGCTAGATTGAAGGTTGTCCTTTGAAATATCGCTCCATGAATCGGTATGAAAGGATAAGCCTACCATACCTGCCGTTGGAATATTATCAATTGGGCTTTTTAAATACTTATTTACAAAATAGGTAAAGGTTGGGTTGTGCCCAACGATAATAACTCGGGAAAGATCATTGGGAAGAGATTTAACGATTGATATTAGCTGATGCTCGCTTATCTCATAAAGTTTTGATGATAGTTTGATTTTTTCGTAAGGGTAGCCGATAATCCCTGCAAAAATGGTTGCGGTGTGGGTTGCTCGGTTGGCATGGCTAGTAAGAACCAGATCAATTGACTTTAGTATTTTTTTCTGACGATTCGCCATTGCGTAAGCATCAGCTATTCCCCTTGAAATCAATGCTCTATCAGCATCATCCGTATTTGGTTCATCCCACGATGACTTAGCGTGCCGAATCACGATTAGCTCCTTGTATTCCATAGACAGCGTTTTACAACATGTGCACAGTTTTTTATTTGTTCTTATTCATTATTTCAATTGCTACACTATTATCGGCATATACCTGCCAAAGCTTAATTCTTTTATCTACAACTATCGCTTTCCATGATGCAGGAACTTTCCAATAATTATTATTGCCCACATTCTTATTTTTTGTTTTATAAGTCCCGCTGGCATAGCCCAAAAGAACTATTATTGAATCATTTTGAAGCGTATCTGTAATCTCTATTTTATAATCAGGAAACAAATCAAGGTAGCCTATCCAAGCATTTTTCATATTGTCGTTGCCAACGATACTATTACCACGAGAATCTATAAACACATGGTCATTACTCATTAGGTCATAAAGTTTATCTGTGTTTGCGTTATTTATTGATTCAATAAAATCCAGAACAATTTTTAAATCCATATTAGGCCGTTTATAGGATTGACAATTAGTCGATAAAAAAAACGAAAATATTAAAATCAATATAATAAATCGTTTCATTTTCTTGTTAAGTTACTATTTATCAATATGAGTAGTGTTTTTCTTAAAATTGCATACAACATTAAACATAAACCCTAGTAACTTAATAAAAATAAGTAAAAATACTGAGGGAATCAAGTATTTTATATATTCAGTGCATGAAGTTTCAAACTTTAAGTACTTTCTACAGTAAGTTGCTAGCAAGTTCAGCTAAAAAGCTGCGCTCACCTTTAACTAGGTTGATATGTGCAAAGATTTCCTGCCCATGCATTTTGTCTGTTAGATACGATAACCCATTAGACTTCATATCGAGGTAAGGGTGGTCGATTTGCTGAATATCGCCTGTGAAAACAAATTTAGTACCCTCGCCTGCACGTGTAATGATGGTTTTAATCTCGTGTGGCGAGAGGTTTTGAGCCTCATCCACGATAAAGAAAACATTCGATAAACTCCTTCCCCTAATGTATGCTAATGGTGTGATAACAAGCCGATCAGTGCGTTGCAACTCTTCTATATGCTGATACTCCTTGCTTGGGCTTTTAAACTTATTCTTAATAACCGAAAGGTTATCGAAAAGGGGTTGCATGTAGGGGCTAATCTTTTCGTTTACATCACCAGGCAGGAATCCCAAATCGCGATTTGATAGGGCAACGATTGGCCGAGCTAAAAGAATTTGCTGAAAATTAGCTTCCTGTTGAAGTGCTGCGGCTAATGCTAGCAGGGTTTTTCCTGTTCCTGCTTTACCTGTTAAGGCAACAAGTTGAATATTCGGGTTAAGTAGTGCATCAAGGGAAAAGGTTTGCTCCGAGTTGCGCGGTTCGATGCCGTAAGTTTTAATCTTTTCTATCCTTTTAATTGTAGCAGAGATACCATCGTATCGACCCAATGCGCTCGATTTGTTGCCTTTGATGATGTAGAACTGATTGGGGTAGGGTTTTACCTTTAGCTCCTTGGCCGTTAGTCCTTCATGCTTCTCGTACATCTGCTGTATTAAAGAATCGTTGATATTTGATATCGTCTCAATATCTCTTTTTAACGTATCTATATCCTGAACCTTATCAGAAAGGTAATCCTGAGCGTTCAACCCCAACGATTTTGCTTTCATCCTCAGGTTTATGTCCTTTGATACGAGGATTACAGGTCTATCGGGATTCTTTCTATGAAGGTAATCAGTAATAGCGAGAATCCTATGGTCAGGGCTTTTCTCGGTGAAGGATTCGAGTATTTCTTTCGAGAATGGTTTTCCTGTTTCAATCCTTAGCTTTCCATGCTCCTTGCCCAGCTGAATGCCTCCGTTGAATAGATTATCGCCTGATATTTTGTCCAATTCACGAGCAAATTCGCGTGCATGAAAGTTAATCATTTCGTTCCCTTTCTTGAAAAAGTCCAACTCCTCAAGCGCAACGATGGGGATCACAATATCATTCTCCTGAAAATTGTAGATGCACTTATAGTCGTGAAGGATGACGTTTGTGTCTAGAACGAACAATTTTTTTAATTTCTTTTTTGCCATTTTTTGATAGGTTTATTGTTTTACTCAACGATTAAAGATAGTCAATATAACCTTACTTTATTACCAATGGAGCATCTTTAAATGGGCTAGATATTCACAGTAAAACAAGTTGATTAGCATATTGTTGAGAAGTAATTCTTATTTCTTTTTAATAACTATTGAGTAATAATTCGTCATTCGGAGGTATTTATCATTGTTTTATGGTAATAAAAAATGATTTTTTCCTTTTTTATGTTCAATGGGGAATAACTAATCATTCTTGAAGGTATTTCGATAGCAGGCCGTACAGTTCTCGCCTCTTTATAGGCTTACTGATGTAATCATCACATCCAGCTTCTAGCGCTTTTCTATCATCGCCATGGAGGACGAAGGCAGTTTGCGCTATGATGGGAAGGTTTGGATGCGTCTTTTTAATGCTAATGGTGGCATCGAATCCATTTATCTTTGGCATTTTTATATCCATAAGTACTAAATCAATACCGCCAATGGTATTGCAAATGGTAATGGCTTCCTCACCGTTACGAGCCCATAAGATTTTCACTTCTAGGTGTTCAAGATAGACAACCAACAGCTCATAGTTAGAGGTCTCATCCTCTGCTATAAGTATTGTTTTACCCTTAAAATTGAGCATAGCTGATAGGGTATCTTTATATTTTATATTTTCATCGACAGCTAGTAGCTCATAGTTTGGAAGAGTGAAGTAGAAGGTAGAGCCTTTGCCAAAGTTTGATTCTACCCAAATTTTTCCACCTAGCATTTCAGTATATCGTCTTGCTACTGAAAGACCTAGCCCTGTTCCGCCGAATAGCCTTGTGTTGGAATCATCAACCTGCCTAAAGTTTTCGAATATTATCTCAATGTGCTCCTCGCTAATTCCTATGCCTGTATCCTTAACGTAAAATTTTATTACGCTGTTATCGTCAATTTCATCAATACTGAGGCCGTACTCGATATAACCTTTAAAAGTAAATTTGAGCGCATTTTTGATAAGGTTGAGCAGTATTTGTTTCAGCTTCGTTTTATCGGTATGTAGAATTAGATTGTCGATTTCTTGGGGGGGTATAAAAGTTATACTGAGGTGTTGTTTGTTCAGCTTTTCCTGCTCTAACACTATTGAATCGTTTATATCATGCGGAAGATTGCTAATTCTGTAATCCTCCAAGCTAACTTTTACTTCACCGCTTTCGAGCAGGGTTATATCGAATATATCTTCAACGATTTCAAGCAAATTTAATCCGCAGGTATTAATGATACCTGCATATTCGGGTATCTTGGTGTTATCTATTTCATTTTTCATCATATCAGAGAATCCGATAACCGCATTCAATGGCGTTCTCAGCTCGTGCGACATGGTGGCGAGGAATGTTGATTTTAATCGGTCTGATTCCTTCGCCTTTTCGAAAGCTATTTTCATATCCTGCTCCACCTTTTTTCGTTCTATCAGGATGCTTACCTGACGGGAGATGAATTCAAGCATTTCTAAATCGTCGTTATCGTATGCATTCCTATCTTCGTGGCTTTGTACTGCAAATATTCCTGTTATTTTACCTTTAACAATTAGCGGAACACCCAACCAAACCGCCGCTTTATTACCAAAAGAATCTATTGTTCCGGCATTTTCAAGCTCTTCGATTTGCTTTTTGTTTACCAGTAAGGGTTTTTTTGTTCTTATCACGTGTTTGGTTAGCGTTCTCCCGGCAGGAAAATGTTTAATAATATCTTTCTGATCGTTATGGTATGGCAACGTTATGGTATCGGTCTCCTCATCGTAGAACGCAGCAAAAAAGTTTGTTGTGTCGATGAGCAGCCCGATCTGATTTTTGATATAGTCAATCAAATCGGCTAAGCTTTCCGATGTATCAACAGCGATGGAACTGTTATAAATTATTTTCTGAATTTGTTCTTTGCGCTTTCGTTCGATGAACTCGCTAAGAATTTTTGAGATGGTGGTTATAAGCTCCTTCTCTTCCGTTAAGAATGGGGTGAAGGAAGGTTCATTCGCTTCGTAGTGAAGGAATACCTCAATGTAACCAAGCTGTTTGTTTTTGTTGACAATCTCTGAGCTTAACCTGAGATTACTTTCAACGAAGGTTGACGTTTGAAATGTATGATCCTTAAGCACAATCCTACATTCAGTGTTTTCGGGGTATTGAAAACCTGTTGGGATTAGGTTCGCTACTTTATTAAAGAATTTGGCAAACGTTAGGCTATCCTTATCGATTATTCGTGTAATATTTTGCAGGCATTGTATCTCTTTAACCCTTTCCTTAATCTCCTTTTCCGCTTCTTTCCTTTTTGAAATATCTCTTAGAATAGCCGTTGCATGCCACTTATTGTCTTTTTTGTAGGATGATATTGATAGCTCAACGGGTATTACTACACCATCCTTTCTAAAGGCTTTAATTTCAATTGTATTCCCGCTTGAATTTTCGATGGGTTCTTGATTTACACGTTGAAAGCAATTACTAATAATGTTACTATACTCGATTGGTATAATTAAATTTTTGAAATCAACCCCAAGGACCTCCGATTCGCTATGCCCAAAAATGGTTGATGCAGCATTATTCCATGTAAAAATTTTACCCTCCTCGTTCATGCTTATGATTGCATCACCTGCAGTTTGAGCAATTGAGCGAAAATGCTCTTCGCTATCCGTTAAAGCCTTTTCAGTAATTCTTTGTGCCGTAATATCTTCAACTATTACGATATGGTAATTTTGGAAACGTTCGCTGTCCGCCATCAGCGATACGAATAGGTTGACCCATACAATGCTCCCATTCTTATGGTAATAGCGTTTAACTATTGAGTATTCGCTTATTTCACCGTTAACTATTCGGTTCCTTTGTTTTAGGTTTTCTTCAATGTCATTCTCGTGAGTTATTTCCATTGGGCTTATGCTAAGCATTTCATCCATCGAATACCCTAGAATATCGCAATACTTCTGATTGATTTCGATGGGCTTCCAATTGTTCGTGTCGATTAATGCAACCCCAACAGCAGCCGATTCGAACATTGCCCTAAACTTTTTCTCATTCTCCTTTATCTTGTTTTCGGATTGAATTCGCTTAAAGGCAATGCCAATTAATGAGCTTAGCTCTTCCATGAACCCAATAATGTCGGTATTAAAGAAGTTCGGCCGCTTATCGTTCAGCTGCAGAAAACCGATAATCTCATCATCGGAATGCAAAGGGATTAATGCAACGGATTCGTAGGCATTTAAATTACAATGATTCCGAAAATGGTGAGGTAAGTCGGATTTTGGCACATATGCGTTGAGCGAATCCAATGTATTAAACCAAAAGCTGCTTAATGCTGTGAAATTATGATTAGCGGTTTTAGAATTCCCTTTAATCACAACATCGCAAAAACATTCGTAAAACGAATTGCATTCCTGTTCGTTTACTATATCACAATTATCTCGTCTTGGGCAAAGGGTATTCTTTGAAATGTCATACTTGTCAGGAAACCCAATTGAATGATTAAAAGGGTTGTCGTTTTTACCCTGTACCTGTAAGACAATTGACTCATTTTTTAGGTATTCCTTAATACCGTATAGGATATCGTCAACCAGTAAACCCCATTCAATAGGACGATTTAGTAAGGCTAGGATATTTGCTATGAGCAGCTGCTTCTTGTCGTAATTCTTTTCACCGGTAATATCATGTATGATTCCTCTAATTTTCTCAACACTAGAATCTTCAACTACAGGAATTCCGATTATCCTTAAATTCCTTTGCTGCCCTTCATTCGTGATAATATCAACTTCGAAATCCGAGGCAATCCTTTTTTTAATGATTAATTCGATAGCATTATCATATATTTTTCGAGAATCCTGCATTAATGAGTCTTCAAAAACTTTTAGATTTTGCTTCGTATCCAACCCTAAAATTCGGGCAATCTCCGAGGAGATAGTAATCTGCTGCGTTTGAACATCGTACTCCCACCCACCCACATTTGCCGACTCACCGGTTAGCTTTAATAGCTCATCCTTGGATTGCACAGCTATTTCGGCCTGTTTACGCTTATTTTCGGCTAATATTGCGTTCTTGAAAACTGATTTTGAGACCTGAATAATAACAAAACCGATTAGGGTTATCAATAGCAGCGTCAGCAAGGCCGAAAAGAGGGCAAAGTTCAGCGTTTTGGAGTCGTTAAAGTATTTTAGGATTAACCCTTGAAACAAGATGGCAAAGAAAAGGATGGGTATAATGCTTCGTATAAGTATGTTATAGGGTGTTCTGCCAATAAATTGTCTTACAATAAAGTTTTTCCTACCGCTATAGATAACAATGGAAACGCCTAATATAAGAAAGCAAATTGCCGTAGGTAAAGCCAAAGGGATAACTCCGCTTTTATAAAGCAAAGGGGTTTGAAACAGATATCCCAATATTACGGCAAACCCCGAGAACGTAACCGAAGCACCAAGAATTCCAATTAATCCATTTGTGCTCTTCTTCTCGCCGAACTTGGCTTTTACTAAGAATGCAATACCCGCCATGAAGAACAGAAAACCTGTTAGCGGCGACATCCTTTTTAATGGGAATGCACCCCATTTCTCGGTAACAGGTGATAGGTAGTATTCAAATGTTAAATCGCTATTTGCAAAGTATTCAACGGACTTAAAAAAACCATAAAAGGTAAGAAAAGCTATAGTAATTATTGTCCCTGTTCTTATAATGGGGATATGCGACTTGTAAGAATTTGTAAATAGCACTAATCCAAAAATCAGAAAAATAAAAGAGGTATCGGGAGCCATGGGAATAAAATTATCGCTATAGCTTGCAAGGAGAAGAGCGTTGCTTGCCCATCCCAAAAAGCCTAGCATCCCAATCAGAAAGATTAGTAATCCTTGAATTTTTAATGAGTTCTCGAAGCTGAATAGCAACCTCATTTTTAATGAATTATATGTATTACAATTATTTACCGACCTTAACACCGTATGCTATATATCTCATTTTAAGACTATTCATTGACTATTGGCATGTTTATGTAAATGTAAGAATTTTCTGTTTCTTTTGCCAATTTCGCAACAGCAATTTATCGATTATGGTTTTGTATTTACTTGTACCCCTGTTGTTTTAAATCACTAGTGATATATATCACTCTTTTTTCAATAAAAACCTGCCATTCTCCATATTCTTGGGATGATTTTCTTTATAGCGAACTATAAAAAAACCAAAAGTTAACTAGCAGGTAAACATATAAATACAATAATTATTTTAAGATAAGATAACGTTGAAATAAGAGGTATTATTTGCGCTATTCAATGTTTGACCACACCAAATTTGTTATCGGGTTTATTCTTTTTCTCTCCCTTAATATTATACACAATAACTATTTTCAAAAAAATATACTTAAATTACGGCATCGTTGGTTATTTAACATACTGAATAATTTCATTGTTATGGCTACTATAAATTACAGTTGGATAGGAAAAAAAGTATTGATAGTTGAGGACGATCGCGTTAACCTCATGATGGTTAAACTCTTCCTGTCAACAACAGGGATAACAATTTTTAATGCGAATAATGGCGACGAGGCGATAGAGGTTAATAATAACGAAAAACCAGATATTATCTTAATGGATATTCGAATGCCCGGGATGGATGGGTTAGATGCAACTCGGATTATTCGAGTAACCGATAAGGTTGTACCCATTATAGCCGTTACAGCATTCGCCATGCCAAACGATGAGGAGGTTGCAATGGCGGCAGGATGCTCAGCCTTTATCACAAAACCGTATAACAAGAACTTTCTAATGCAAAGAATGAACCATCTATTAGGATTTGAATAGCTGGGGATAAATTATGGTTCTGTTCATCTATTGTTCTAGCCTTAGTGGTTGTCTTTACGAAAAATTTGTTGAAAATAACGCTTTTAATGTAGTATGCCATGAACGTTAACGATAAAAATTTCATAGTGTTAATAATCGATTCCGAAAGCAATACCCTCAATTATAAGGATGCTCTAAAGGAATTACCTCAATGTGAATTTTTGTATTCAGATAACTATTTAACCCAGGTTGAACCTATTAAGCAAAAGAGATTCGATGCAATACTCGTTAATATCAAATTTTTAGCTGAGAATAAACAGCCTGATCTAAGTTTGGTGAAAAAGCAATTCAAGGACTATAGCATTCCTACCTTTTTCTTTAGGCTAAAAGCGAGTCAAGAGATTATAATCGAATCGATTATTAATACCTCTATAACGCCTCCCGACTCCCTGTTAATTGGCGATTTAGTGTTAAGTGTAAAAGATTCTAATCTGCGCAGAGCAATAGTTGATGCTCAGCCTAAGCTGGAGAATCCGCCAAATAAAACTATTCAAAAGGTTGATTTACAGGACAACATCGAAATTAATCAGCAGAAAGCTGTTTTTATCCGAAATATTACCTATGAGATAAGAACGCTTCTTAACAATGTGGGTGGCCCCATTCAGCTTATCAAAGAAAAAATTGACGACCCCGAATTAATACCCTTTTTTAGCATAATCGATACTACGCTTAATCGGATGGTTGAGTTCACCTTCAAGGCAACGCTCTCCTCTGATTTAAAACTTGGGAGTTACCCCATTAAAAAAAAGTTGGTTAACCTCGATGAAATATTTAGATTTTCTGCGTTGGAACTCACAGAGTACTTAGAGCTTGAGAAGATTAAACTTACCGTCAACCCAACCCATACCAGTGCAAGTATATATGGTGATAAAGATTTACTATTCCATAGCTTTACAGCAATACTCGACAAAACCATCAACCTTACCAAGGAGAATGGCGAAATATTTATTGATTTTAGCCTTGGGAAAGACACCGTTGATTGTAAAATAACGACAAATAGAATTTCTTTTAATAAGCAGGATATACTCGAAATATTTAACTCAACTTCAATTGATCAGGAGATAGGCTTATCCTTAGCCAAAATGGTACTTAATGTCCACGATGGCTTCTATTGGGTTGATATAACCAAGGAAACAGGTGTTACTATAGGCATTTCCTTCAAAACCAGCGAACATGAATGAATCAATGCTTAACGCCCTGCTTCAGTTTCTTGCTATCATTCAGAATCTGAAAAGGGATGAAAAACAGCTGTTAACAAGAAAATACATCGAAAACTACCTGAAAAAATCATTCGGGAAGAAGGTTGCCAATGAGAAAATAGAGGTATATATAAAGTATGCTGCGCTATTTAAGGAGAACTCCGACTTCAGAAACCAGCTCACCTATGTTTGCAGATCAATAAACCAAGAGTGTAACCTTCGGGAGAAGTACCAAATTCTTATCAACCTTCTCGATTTTATTCTTTACTCTGAAATCTCATTCCACAATATATTTAGCATCGAAAAACCATTTAAGGTTTTTGTGAACACGATAGCCCTTGAGCTAAAGATTAATAAAACAGAATTTCTCAACCTGATCCGTTACATTTTTGGCGAAATCTATAAAATACCCCAGAAGAAGCAGCTGTTAATTGTTGGAAATCAGGATCCTAGCATTGAGGAGGTAAAATTTCTTCAAAATGACCACCTAAACGGTTACCTAATTTTCCTCCATCTATCGGGTTCTAATCTACTTCTATTCAGATACAGAGGGTCGCTTACCCTTGAGATTAATAAACAGGTTATCTTCTCCCGACGCGTCTATACCTTGAAGAATGGCTCTTTCATATCAGGAAAAAATCTAAAGCCAATCTACTATGGCGATATCCTTAGAGCCTATTCGTACGATGAGGCAATTCACGATATACACTATCAGGCGCATGAGATTGAATATAAATTTCCGAATGAGGTTACCGCAATCCAACAGCTCTCTTTCGATGCACGTTCGGGCGAGCTGATTGGAATAATGGGAGGGAGCGGTGCCGGCAAATCAACACTTATCAACGTTCTTTGTGGTAACTATAAGCCTTGTAATGGACGAATCGAGATTAACGGTTTGCCACTTGACAGTGAAAACGAAAATCTTAAAAGTATAATTGGGATTGTTCCACAGGAAGATTCGCTTATCGAAGAGCTAACGGTTTATCAAAATATCCTATTCTCATCAAAACTTACATTAGGCAATTTAACCGATGACGAGATACACAAAAGGGTTGAATCAACCCTTTTAGAGTTCGATTTATATAGCATTAAGGAGTTAAAGGTCGGATCGCCCCTTAAAAAGTTAATCAGCGGCGGACAACGAAAACGGTTGAATATCGCGATGGAGGTTATTCGTAAGCCCGAAATACTTTTCGTTGATGAGCCAACCTCAGGTCTATCCTCTTTGGATTCCGACAATGTAATGAACCTACTCAAGGAGCTGTCGCTACAAGGGACTCTCCTTTTTATTAACATTCATCAACCCTCATCGGAAATATTTAAGCTATTCGATTCAATTCTTATCCTGGATAAAGGGGGATACCCTATATTCTTCGGAAACCCTATTGAATCGATTCTTTACTTCAAGAACAAAGGGGATAGAGTCGATAAAAAGGAAATTGCATGCGATTATTGCGGACACATTAACCCCGACCTAATCTTTGAGATAGTAGATGAAAAGCAGGTAAATCAGTACGGTGAGAACACTAACGAACGAAAGATTAGCCCTACCCAGTGGCATCAATTCTATTTAGACGATCTGAAGAGCAAGCGAAATACTCAGCGCAATGGTCCGATTCCTGAGCGTAAGTTCCAGAAACCATCATCGTTCAAACAGCTTAAGCTCTTCTTTCATCGAACGGTTCTCACTAAGTTGGGCGATTGGGAATTTATCATCCTATCCGCATCGATTGCTCCAATCATTGGTTTTCTTGTGGCTTTCTTCACAAAGCAATTCGCCACAACAAAAAGTGGTACCTACGAGTATATACTATTCGAAAATTCAAATGTGCCGGCATACTTCTTCATGGCAATTATTTCAGCCCTGTTTATAGGTTTAATCGTCAGTGCCGAAGGTATAATCAGGGATAATAGGATGCTGAAGCGAGAGGCCTTCTTTAACCTAAGCATGTTTAGCTACTATAACTCAAAGGTTATCTTCTTTTTCATCCTTAGCGCATTCCAATCATTCTTTTTGGCCATTTTCGGGGTTTTACTCTTTAAAATTCCCGATTTCACGCTTAGCTTCTGGTTAATCCTGTTCTCTTTATCCTTTTTAGCAAATTTAATGGGGTTGATCGTTTCCGCATCGCTAAAATCAGTTCCTGCAATTTACGTGATTGTTCCCTTCCTGCTAATTCCTCAAATTCTTTTTAGCGGGGTAGTCGTAAAGTTTGATCAGCTGAACTACAAGGTAGGCGATCAGGATAAAGTACCCATTATAGGGGAGGTAATGGCATCGCGGTGGGCCTTTGAAGCGCTTACGGTTAGGCAGTTTAACGATAACGAGTATCAGAAAAACTTCACCGATGTAAACACCCAGGAGAGCGTAAATCGGATTCAACTTTTCTACATTATCCCTATGGTTACCGAGGCAATCGAGGATTACAACGTTAAAACCGATGAAACCTTACGAAGAAAAGATATAAAACTGATAAAGAATGGATTAGCTATACTTGAAATTAGCAATCAAGCCCCAAATCAGGATGATAAACTGATTGTAATGGCTAAAGCCAATCTTGAGAAGAAGCGCAAGCAGGCTTCAGCAGCACTCGACAAAATACGTTTTCGAAAAGATTTAATCTTAGAGAACCTTTCATTAACTTATGGCGGCGAAGAAGGTGTTACCGCTTTAAAGCAAAAGTCAGTTAATAAAGCTGTTAGCGATTTAGTTCAGAATCGGTCAGTAACCGATCAGGTTATTCAGGTTGAATCGGAGATTTACATCAAATCGGATCCAATTTTCAGGCTAGCCCAATCGCGAATCGGTCGATCGCACTTTTTTGCTTCATTCAAACGAATAGGGAACTATACTATTGAAACCTATTGGTTTAACTTGATATCGATATGGTTTATGATTATTATTCTATATATTATTCTTGTATTTGAACTTTTCACCAAATTCACAAAACGGTATCAACGGTTTTATCAACAATATTTCAAAAATCGCATTACATTTAATAGCTGATAATTCTGTTCTTTTGAAAAATAGTATTACTTTTTTTTATATATTGCAACAACTATTTGATCATAAATTGTATTACAACAAATCTCCTAGAGTTAAAATAAATATTGGTTTTGTTAATGAAAATTGAGAAAAATGAGGCGAAAAACTAATTTACTGATAACGCTTATTCTTGCTTCTTGTCTTTTAGGGTGCGTAAATGAATCCAAAAAGAAAGAGGACAGTCTTTTAGCTCAACAAAAGGATTCGATTTACAGAGAAAGAATAGAGTACCTCCTACCATCACCCCAGGAGCTCATGAGCTTTGCCAAAGATCAAGGCTATACCTACAAAGAATTTCTAGTTAATCCGCTTGAGAATATTGAGGAGATCAATTTATTTCGCAATCAAGCGCTATACTTTGGCATGTATTTTTGCGATTTCTACTATTTAAGCGTTTTCGACAAGAACACCCAATCGCTCAAATATCTAACAACACTTCGTCAACTTTCGCTAAAATTAAGCATTGAACATTTCTTCAAGGAGAGTTTCTTTAAAAGGATGGAGGATAATTACTCTAACCTCGACTCCCTCAAAGAGATTTCCATTGAGCTTTCATCGGATGTTTTCAACTCCCTCGACCAAACCGATAATAATATGCTTTTCTCTATCATTGGTATTGGATCAATCGTTGAGGCGCTCTATTTAACGGCCAATTCAATTACTGACGCTCAGAAGCAACCGCGTTTAGTATCATCGGTTTACGATATCGGTGAGTTTTACGAGAATTTCTTTAGCAGTTTCTTAGTCTTTTGTAACGATGAAAAATCGCTAAAGCCCTTGTTAATGGACTTAACTGAGGTTCGAGATATTCTTCATAAAGGCAAGGTAGAGAGAAATAACACCTCCTCGGCAACTAAAAAGATGACCTCAAGCGGAATGAAAATAAAAATTTCGGACGATAGTAAGAAATCCTCAAGCGATGAAAACTTTAGCCTGTTGAAAGCTAAAGTAATTAATATTCGTACAAAAATTGTAAATCAACAATACTAAGCGATGAAGTGGCTACTAGTAACAATAACATTAGCAATTAGCGTAAATATTGCCTTCGCTCAACCCTGTAGGGATTATAATAGAATGGGCAATTGTTTATTGCTGATGAATAGAGAGGTGATGAATGTTTATGGCCAATCGAAAAATGCGCTACTTCAGGCTAATATTCCCAATAACTTTAGCGTAACCCTTTTTGGCGAGAAGGATTATAAATTTATTATTTGCTCCGAAGCAAACTTCTACCCCATTCACATACGTTTAATCGATCCTCTTACCCAAGAAGTTTTCTATGACAATAAGGATGATGATTACTTAGAATCCATTGGGTTTACGATTGAAAAGACAAGAAGGCTTATTGTGGAAATAACCCTTCTTGCTGCCAAAACAGAGTTTAAGGATATTGGGCAGGACAGAGCTTGTGTGGGAGTGCTAATACTCTGGCAGAAAGTCCCCAAAACGGGATTCTAAATTTATCATACCGAAACCAAGCGAATATTGAAAAGGTAAAGTCCTAGAAATGAGGCTTTACCTTTTTACATTATTTGTGTGTTTTAATATAAATATCGATGTCGTTTTAGCTAAGAGCTATGTTATTGATATTCAAGTAAGATTATGAAAATCAATTTACAACACATGAAGTTACACGATATTGATATATAGTTCAAGAATAAAAAAGGTTCTTTGGTTTGAAAGGGATTGAAGAAAATATTGAAATTTTTAATAAATATTTTTGATTTCTAAAAAAAACCAATACATTTGCAACGCTTTTAAAGGAAGCAGCTCTTAATGGGAGCTTAGCTCAGCTGGTTCAGAGCATCTGCCTTACAAGCAGAGGGTCGCTGGTTCGAACCCAGCAGTTCCCACAACAAAAACCCTTGCAAACGCAAGGGTTTTTTTGTTAAAGGTCTTGAATCAAGTTGAAAAGTTGTGGATTTATGATGCCAACCACCATTACATCAACGAGAAAACGGTTAATGAAGAAACAGGAAGAGAACGGTTTACCCATAAAAACCTACATCTGGCAACTTCTTTGATTATTAATGCCATCCCAAGTATGTTCAACGACCTCGATGACCCAGCTATTCCTCATACTACAAACAGATTGGAAAACTATTTTACTCACTTCAAAGAGACGTTAATGCTTCATCGAGGGTTGAAGTTAATCGCCAAAGAAAAACTTCATCAAATGGTACATTCACTTTAAAAACCACCAACTACGCTAGGTTTTATAAGCCATCTCCGCGTACCTATAGATTGAAAAAAAAAGGATTGCAATCAACCATTCTTTCAATCTATAGTTTACGCATCAAACCTATTGCGGATAGGTTGCACATCAGCAGAGCCTATTTCCTCTTTAGTTAGATTGTCAAATTTAACTTTGAATTTTAATGTAAAAAAGTGCTATTTGTTACCGCATTGCCAATTAAAATGTCAACGTAAACGTAGTCCCATGCCCTGGAACGGAGTATGCGGTTATGCTTCCACCGTGTAAGCGCATGATCTGTCTTGAAAGGCTAAGGCCTATACCTGAACCCTTGGGTTTTGTTGTAAAGAATGGGATGAATATCTTATCGAGCACCTCGGGTAAAATACCTACGCCGTTGTCTGCAACCTGAATGGTAACCTTCCCCCGCTTGTTTAGAAATGCTTTTAGTGTTATCTGAGGCTTTTCAGCCCCTTCAAGGGCATGAATAGCATTTTTCAGGATATTAATAATTACCTGTTCAAGCAGCTCAATATCTACCGAGAACTCAATTTCAGGTGGGTCAATCTCACTATGGAATGAAATACCTACTTGCGAAATTTCTTCGTTCATTAAAGGGATGATATTATTGAACACATTCTTAACAGTAGTAATTCTGAAGTTTGGTTTAGGTATTCGGGTTAAATTTCTGTACGTATTTACAAAGTGGAGCAGACCTGTACTACGTTTGTGAATGGTTTGTAACCCTTGCTGTATCTCATGTGCTGTTTCGGAATCGATACTGGCATTGGGATCGGCTGCCTGCTCCTCCTGGAAGCTTTTGATCATCATATCAATGGTTGATGAGAGCGAGGCTATTGGCGTAATGGAGTTCATAATCTCATGGGTGAGAACGCTAATCAGCTTCTGCCATGCCTCGGTTTCCTGCTCCTCCAAAACGCTTTGAATATTCTTAATAGTAACCAGAACAATGGTTTTGGTATGAATTTTAAACTCATTGCTATTGATTGCTAGCTGCAATAAATCATCCTCCTGCTGTACCTTGATAAGGGCACTCTCGCCTGGGGTAATACTCAATAATTTCTCAACCAGTTCGTTGCTAATGGGGTAGAGCTGCTTAACATTTTTCAACCCGCTGAGCTGAAATAGTTTTTTTGCCGATTTGTTAATCATCTCTACGGTACCATCCTTTTGATAGGCAATTATACTTACATCAATGTTCTGTACAATGCTCTGTAGGTAATGGAAATGCTCCTCCTTCTCAGTTCTTACGTTCTGAAAATCTTTGATTACATCGTTGAACGCCTTATTCAGCTCATCAAACGACGATCCCATACCCTCCATCTGAAAAGATCGGGTAAACTCGCTAAACCTTATCGATTCTAAAAAACTTGAAAGGTCTCGATTTGTTTTATCGATATACTTGAAAAGGGCATATAGCTGTATAACAATGAATGCACCGATTAGAACAGGCGTAATGAAGAACTCTTTCCAAGTATAGAAAAGTAGAAATATTGTTGTGGCAATTAAAAGTATTCTGATAATTGCGTTTACCCTAAAATTTTTATAAATCATATTTTTCCATTCTACGGTATAATGATGTGCGGGTAATGCCTAGCTCATTCGCGGCTTGCGTAATGTTACCCTGAGCCTGCTTGAGCACTTTATTGATAATGGCTTTTTCAACCTCTTCGAGATTGTAGGTGTCCAATTCGCCCTCACTAGCGTTCGGCTGTTTTGTAGCCGAGAAGAAAAAATCATCGGGTTGAAGAATAGTAGAGTCGCTCATGATTATGGCTCGTTCTACTGCATGTTGTAGTTCACGAACATTGCCGGGCCAATGATAGCCATTCAGCTTCTTTAGCGCATCGGGGCTTAGGCTACTGATATCCTTCTTATACTTCTTGGTGTAAATCTGAACAAAGTGCTTTGCTAAAAGGGCAATATCGCCAATTCTTTCTCTTAGCGGAGGCAGGTGGATTTCAACGGTATTTATCCTATAAAGGAGATCCTGTCGGAATTGTCCCTCGGTGGTCATCTGATTGATGTTGATGTTCGTGGCGCAAATCAAGCGTACATCAATATTTTTCGGTTTATTAGAGCCGACTCGGATTACTTCGCGACGCTCAATTACCGTGAGGAGTTTCGCCTGCATTGCAGGGGTAAGATTACCAATCTCATCGAGGAAAAGCGTTCCCCCTGATGCTATCTCGAATCTTCCTGGTTTTTCTTTCTTGGCATCGGTAAAAGCGCCCTTCTCATGACCAAACAGCTCGCTTTCAAACAGCGATTCAGCGATTGAACCGAGATCGATATTAATAAAAACTTCACCATTACGAGGAGAATTTCGGTGTAAAGCTCTTGCAACGAGCTCTTTGCCTGTCCCATTCTCACCGAGTATAAGGACGTTTGCATCGGTTTTTGCAACCTTTTGAATCGTTGCAAAAACACTTCGCATTCCCTCCGAGCTCCCAATAAACTCATGGAATGGCTGATCGAGAACCTCGCTAATCTCCTGTTGCTTCATTTTTAAGGTGTCAACCTCTTGCTGCGAGCGCTTTAGCTTCATTGCCGCCGAAACGGTAGCTATTAGCTTTTCGTTTTGCCAAGGTTTAAGAATAAAATCGGTAGCACCTGCTTTTATTGCCTTTACAGCTTTTTCAGCATCTCCGTATGCAGTAATAAAAATTACTATAGCTTTCGGATCGATGCTTAGTACTTTTTCTAACCATGTAAACCCTTCCTGTCCGCTGATTGCATCCTTCGTGAAATTCATGTCCAAAAGGATAACATCATACGTTTCCTTTGCCATCAGTTCTGGAATATCCGATGGGTTTGGGGTCGTATGCAGCAGCTCGATGTGAGGTTTAAGCAGCAGCTTAATTGCGAATAGAATATCCTCATTATCATCAACAACTAATATTTTCCCTGCTTTTTTAATCATGGCTGTAGATATTTGGATTATAATAACGTGAGTTCGATATAATAATGCATGTTATATCGCTATTAACTAATACTTTAATACGAACACTATGTTTTTGGAAGACTGGAACCGAGCTTGCGAGTTCGGCGTAGCCAATAATGCCTGCCTTCCGGCAGGCAGGCGTATCTCCATGGTTTTTTTTCATTTCGATTACGGTTGAATAGCTACCATTTTATAAATCCTGATAACTCGGTAAATATATTAAAAAACTCTTACATAGGTTTGATGTTATGGTTTGCATAAGAAGTGTGCGATATCGAACAGGAAATGTTGCATAATCGAACATGATTATTGATTATAATAAAATATATGAATGCCACAAAGCACTTAAAATCAACGCTTAGATAAGTATGGCATATAAACTGTTTAAAGATTACGAACCTGAAAATGTTTTTTGTGATGGATAAAGCGATTCAAAAAAAGAAATGGACTCTTAAAAAGATTCTTCTAATTTTAGGCACGGCTGTGCTTTCAGTTTATATTGTGTACTATATCGCTTTTGGCGATAAAAGCTCAAAGCTTAACGTTGAAGTTGATAAGATAACCGTTGAGGAGGTTACCCAAGACCTTTTTAGAGATTACATAACTGTTATTGGAACTGTTGCTCCAATCCGAACCATTTACCTAGATGCAACCGAGAGCGGAAGTCGGGTTGATGAGATTGTTCTGAAAGAAGGGAGTTTGGTTAATAAAGGTGATGTAATTGCTCGTTTCAGCAACACTGGCCTTATACTTGAAATTTCGAATAATGAGGCCGCAGTTTCCAGAAGCACGAATGAACTTCGAAATATTCGACTTCAAATGGAAAGGCAAACTCTCGATACCAAGAGTCAATTAATTCAGTTTACATTTGATTTAAAGGAAAGAGAGCGTACTTACAGGAACAATAGGGTGCTTTATGAACAAAAACATATATCAAAAGATGAATTTGAGCGGTCGAAGGAGGCTTATGAACTCACTACTGAAAGGATAAGCCTATTTCGTCAAAGCGCAATGAAGGATTCCATATACAACCTCACGCAAATTAAAACCCTTGAGGAACAAGATGAGAGAATGCAAATGAATTCAAGGATTGTTCGTAAACGTTTGGAATCTCTCGAATTTAGAGCTCCTGTTACTGGTGAATTGGCTTCACTCAATCTTGAAATTGGACAGGTTATTGGTATGGGAACTCGCATGGGTACAATCAACGTACTTGATTCTTATAAGTTAAAGGTTGATATTGATGAGCATTATATATCAAGAATTGTAAGAAATTTAACAGGAGACTGCGAATTTTCAAGCAAAAAATTTAATGGGGAGATAAAGACCATTTACCCCGAGGTTAGAAATGGGCGTTTTACGGTTGACATGGTGTTCACCGATACGGTACCCAAAAATATCCGAATTGGTCAAACCTCGCGCATCAACCTTGAGCTAGGCGAATCGCAAAGAGCCGTTCTTTTAAGCCGTGGCGGATTTTACCAAAGTACAGGTGGTCAATGGGTTTACGTAGTTGACCCATCGGGAAGTTTTGCTACCAAGCGCAATATCCGAATTAATCGTCAAAACCCTCGGTTCTACGAAGTGGTTGAGGGGTTAAAGCCTGGCGAAAAGGTAATCGTATCGAGCTACGATAATTATAATAGCGTTGATAAGCTCTTGCTCACAAAATAAACGAATGACTATATAAAATAACGGAACATTAAAATTTACGACAATGCTTAAAACACAAGAATTAGTAAAGGTTTTTCGTACCGAAGAGGTTGAAACCACTGCTTTAAATAAAGTTAACCTTGAAGTAAAACCAGGCGAATTTGTAGCCATTATGGGTCCTTCGGGATGTGGGAAATCCACGCTTCTAAACATCATTGGTTTGTTGGACAATCCGAGCGGTGGCGAATTCTACTTCAACGGGATTGAGGTATCGAAGTTCAAAGAAAAGCAGCGTACAAACCTACGTAAGTCAAATATCGGATTTGTATTTCAAAGTTTCAATCTGATTGACGAGCTAACTGTTTTTGAAAATGTTGAGCTACCTTTGCTTTACATGAACGTGCCCTCATCGGAGCGTAAGAAAAAGGTTGAAGCCGTTTTAGAGCGTATGAAAATATCTCATAGAAAAGGGCACTTCCCACAACAGCTATCGGGTGGTCAGCAGCAAAGGGTGGCAATTGCCCGTGCAGTGGTTGCAAATCCTAAGCTAATCCTTGCCGATGAGCCTACCGGTAACCTCGATTCAGCCAATGGCGAAGAGGTTATGGAGCTACTAAGCGAGTTGAACCGCGAAGGAACAACCGTTGTAATGGTTACACACTCACCAACCGATGCCGAGAAGGCGCATAGAATCGTTCAGCTGTTCGACGGTCATATTGTAACCGAGAATGTTAAGAAAATGCTGTAGTTTTAAGGGAATTGTAAGAAAAATAATTAGTAAAACGAGAATATTTACTTTTGGAAGAATGGAGTAATGGAATAGTGGAAGAACCGAACTTGCGAGTTTAAAGGTGTTTAAATGAAATCTGTTTATGCTTCTTTTCCCTGTCTGCCGACAGGCAGGCAATATTCCAATCTTCCAACATTCCAGATAAATTAAAAATTACTATACAATCAATAATTATTTAAAAAAAGTCATGTTAAAATTAAAGAAAGGGTAATACTATGAAAGAGATTTGCATACCAATTTCGAACCTTGGAGATGATGAAATAGCCGATGTTATTGTTACCATTGGCGGTAAGAAAATGAGCTATAGCTTCAGAGTAGAATCCTTTCCATGGAGTATCAACTCCGAGCAAAGCTCTACGGAAAGCGATACGTTACATGCAACTTTAGAGCAGATTACGCAGTTGAGAGACTCTCTTGCTCATTACGATAAGGGGTGGGAGCTGATACAGATATTTACTCCTCGTGCAGGAGCAACGCACATACAAGTACTTTACCGAAAGAAAAACGGACACTAAAAACTACTACGATGAGGTTAAAATATGGATTTTTTATTCTAGCTTTAGTGCTAGTAAACGTTGGGTTTGCAAAAGCAGATGAGTCAGAAACTGTCAGTCCGAAATCAGTCAAAGCCAAACCTGTAGATGAAGAAGCACCAACAATTGTTTTAACCTCTGAGTTGGATAATACAGCCCAACAAAATATTGAACCAATAATTTTAGATACTTGTTTTTACGATTCGGGAAACCTGAATTTAAGTTTTCAGCTTAACGATCAACCCGATTCAACAGATTTTGACGTAATCAAATATTATATTAAGAATGTAATGCCCTTACTTAAGAAAGTTGACTCGAAGAGTTTCGAGATGATTGAAATACTGTAGGGTTGAGTTAATTTCTACCATAACATAGTTGAAATCTTTTTGCCATGATTAGAATTCTTAAATATTCTTTAGCCGTTTTTACTTTTCTATCAGCAACCTCGCTTTTTGCTCAAAAGAAATGGACATTGGAGGAGTGCATTAACCAAGCACTTCAAAACAACATTCAAATAAAGCGAAGTATTTATACCTCAGAAATAGCAAAGTCAGATTATATTAAATCTTATGCAGATGTCACTCCAGCCATTAACGCATATGGTGGACATGGTATTTCTAAAGGTTTAAGTTATAACTACTATCAAAGTACTTACGAAGATAAAAAAGTTGAAAGCGGAAGTTTTGGTATTACCTCAGAACTTGATTTATTTCAGGGGTTTACAAAAATAAGCAGTATAAGTGGTAATAGATACGGATATTTGGCCAGCAAGTCTGATGTTGAAAAGTTAAAGAACGATCTAGTACTAAATGTTGTAGCAAATTATCTACAAGTTCTTTATGCTTCAGAAATGCTTGAACTAGCGAATGAACAGCTTACCGTTGCAGATTTAAAACTCAATAAAACAAAAAGCCAATTCGAGTTAGGTCAAATTACCGAAGGCGGTTTTCTTGAAATTAAATCACAATATCATTTAGAAAAGAAAAATTTAACTGTAGCAAATAACAACCTAGTCATGTCTCGACTAACTCTAGCGCAGTTTTTGGAACTCGATTCAACTAATAACTTTCAGATTGACTTAAAGAAAGATTTAATCATTACAAGCCCACCAATTCCTGACTGTAATGAAATATTTGGGATTGCTTCTGTAAGTTTGCCTGAGATAAAATCTTCAGAGTATAGGCTTTTGCAATCAAAAAAGGGATTGAACATGGCTAGAGCGTTAAGAAGTCCTAGAATTTATATGTCCTTTGATTACAATAGTCGTTATTCTCAAAGTGCAATTGACCCATTCTCCGCATCATTAAGGCCTTACCCTGACTATTCCTATTCTAATCAAATATCTGATAATACATTTACTTCTATACGATTGAATATTCAAATACCTATCTTTAATAAGTATTCAACGCAGAATCAAATTAGTCGCGCTAAAATAAATGTATTAGATCGTAAAGAAGCGCTTAACGAAACGAAGAAACAAGTTCTTAAAAATATTCAACAAGCCTTTGCTGATGCTCTTGCTGCTAAAGATACATATGATCAATCGAATGAGTCAGTAAATGCGCTACA
This sequence comes from Bacteroidales bacterium, assembly GCA_003818205.1. GTDB lineage: Bacteria > Bacteroidota > Bacteroidia > Bacteroidales > Tenuifilaceae > UBA8529. The sequence goes on along the minus strand of RPRQ01000040.1, from coordinate 22,038 downwards.
ACAAGTATTTGAGTTTTCTAGTCAAAAGTTTGATTTGGGGATGATAAATGCTGTAGACTACTGGATAGCAAAGTCAAACCTTGTAAGGGCAAACGCTGATTTAATTAACGCAAAGTATTCATACTTATTGAAACTTAAAATACTCGATTTTTATCGGGGTATCCCAATAACCCTGTAATTCGCAGGTTTATTTTTGTAGGTTTGTTATGGTTTGTTTAACCCCGGGAGTGGTTCCCCGGGGTTTGTTTCTGGTTTAAAAAAAACTTACTATTTTTGTTTGCAAACTAATCAACCAATAAAGCATATTATGAAAAATTTTCTTACCATTCTAGCAATCCTATTCATAGCTAGTACAACCTTTGGGCAGGTATTCAATACAGGTCAAACCCTTAAACCAAAAAAGTTTTCACTGGGTATCGAGCCGGGTGTAATGGTTAACGGTGATTCAGAGTTTATCATGTTTCTTCATGGGGGTTATGGTATTAAGCAGGGCATCGACTTCTCGGCAAAGGTTGGTGTACTTGGCCCTTTGGATTATTTTGGAGCAGACGTTGAGTTTGCATTACCCCATAGAATGTCGTTTGCTGTTGGAGCGCATCAGTTCGGTGATTTTGGTTTGGATGGCTCTTTGAATATTACATTCCCCATAAGGAGTGATATTCGCTTCTCCACAGGCCTTGATTCGGACATTAACTTTAATGACGATAAAACCCGTGTCCTGCTCTGGTTACCCCTTGGGCTTGAGATTGGGATTAAGAAGAATATGAGTTTTATTTTTGAAGCCGAAATAGGGTTAACCGATCCTACCTACCATTTTATTGGCGGAGGGTTGAATTTTTATTTGTAAAAGCAACCTATTAATAATAGAAAGGCCCTTATATTAAGGGCTTTTCTAAGTATTGGCTAAATTTTTTTCTCAAACTTAATCCTTACAAACTCATCGTGAACTTCACTGTCAACCCCTTGATTAATAAAACCATTCTCTATCAATAGCTGGGTAAGCGCCTCATCGTCAATGGGTGTTGAGCCAATTAGGGTTGTTGAACCCCTTTCTTTGGCAAGGTCTTCGGCAAATTTTAATATTTCACCGGCAAGCCCACGTTTTTGGAAGTGGGGAATAATTGCTAAACGGCTAACATTGATTGTTTTAGGATTTTTCTTATTGGGTTTAATGGTTATGGTTCCAATGGCAACCCTATTAAATACTAGCAGGTAAACGCATTGATTGGCAATGTCTTCGGATATTTCGTTATAATCGGAGAGGCTATTATTCCAATATTTTACACCTTTATCGATTAGCTGTCGTGAGCATTCGCGCATGATATATAGAACTTCAATCAGCTTATTCTTATCTGCAAGGAGTATTTCCATGGCTATCTTCTATTTTTTTTGATAAACAAGCTCACCTGCAACAAAAGTGCTAATAACTTTTGATTTGGGCAAATCGGTTTCTGTAGCATTCATTAAATCGGTATCGAAAATCACAAAATCAGCCCATTTCCCTGCTTCTAGGCTACCCTTGAAGTCCTCCTCAAAGTTCGCTTTTGCCGCCCAAATGGTCATTGCTCTGAGTGCTTGTTCTCTTGTCAGAGCATTTTCGGGCTGAAAACCACCCTCGGGAGAGCCCAATAAATCTTTACGAGTAACCCCTGCATAGAATCCGTAAAGCGGATTGATATTCTCGATGGGGAAATCGCTACCGTTGGGTAGCCAACCATTCTGTTTCAACAGGTCTTGGTAGGTGTAAGCGTACTTTATTCTATCGCCTAAACGCTCATCGGCCCAGGTCATATCGGAGGTAGCATGGGTTGTTTGTATGGAGGGAACAATGCTGTAAGCGCCATACTTCGAAATGTCAGTGGGGTCAACGATTTGGGAGTGTTCAATCCTCCACCGCAGATCGTTTGTCGATTTTAGGTTTTTAGCATATAGGTCCAGCATCAACCGAACGGCTGCATCTCCTATACAGTGCGTGTTAACCTGATAACCTGCCTTATAGGCAATTTCGCAGAATTTGCTAAGACTTTCGGTTGGTTCAACCTGTAATCCTTTTGTGTTGGGAGCATCGGAGTAAGGTTGAAGCAGCAAGGCTCCTCTTGAGCCTAGCGCTCCATCGGCAAAAAGTTTAATGGAGCGAACGGTTAAATTGTCGGTAGAATAAATTCCCTTTGAAATAAAATGGTCAAAGTTCTCTTGGGTAGGGTTTAGCATAGCATATACCCTCATCTTGATTAATTCTGACCTTTGAAGAGAGTCAATCAGAAGTACATCGTTGAACTCTAAGCCTGCGTCCGATACGGATGTTAAACCAACTGCAAAGCAATTCTCCTGAGCCTTTTGTAAGGCCAAGGTTTTCGTTGAGTTTTGTACCTCAGGAATAATAGCTCTTACAAGATCAATGGCATTATCAACAAGAACACCTGAAAGCTTACCATCCTTTAATATTAGTTCACCGCCATCCTTCTTCATTTTTTCATTAACGCCAGCCATCTTAAGGGCAAGGCTGTTTGCTATTGCAGCATGTCCATCGATTCTTATGATAAGAACAGGGTTATTCGGAAAGGCTTTATCGAGCAGCTCATTGGTTGGGAATTCTTTAATATCCCACTCATTCTGATTCCAACCCCTTCCTTGAATCCATTCGGAAGGAAATGCCTTTTGATGTTCCACCAATCGGTCAACAACCTCGCTCCATGTTTTTGCCCCCGAAAGCGATGCGTTGCTAAGGGTTAGCCCGTAATTCAAGAAATGGCAGTGGGGATCGAAAAAGCCTGGGTAAACGAATTTCCCTTCCGCATCAACAATGCTGTCGGAGGTGAATTGCGATTCAATATCCTGTTTAGAGCCTATTGCTATAATTTTTCCGTTGCTAATGGCCATGCTGTTCGCTTGGCTAAAGGTTGAGTCAACGGTATAAATTGTAGCATTAGCTACAATTAAATCAACTTTTTGGCGTTTTGAACATGCCATAATTAGGATTGTTGAAGTTAGAATGATGGATATTAGGGCTAATATTGTACTTTTTTTCATCGTAATGATTTTTGAATTAAGGAGAGTAAAAGTATCAAATTTATCTTTTAAAATCGTTTGCAGAAAATAATTTCTACTTTTGAAGCGCTATGAATAGAGTTTACCCCATATTTTTTCTAGTTTTTGCTCTGTGGTTTGCTGCTTGTGAGAGGGAGGATATTTCTACTAACCCATCGTTAAGGCTCAATTTCTCAACCGATACGGTGATGTTCGATACCGTTTTTACCTCCATCGGCTCATCCACTCAGCACTTTAAAGTTTATAACAGAAATAGTTACGATTTAAAGATTTCATCTATTAAATTGGTTGGAGGAGGTACATCAAACTTTAAAATAAATGTTGATGGAGCCGCTTCGGCTACGGTTGAGGATATTACCATTCGCAGAAATGATAGCCTTTATATTTTTGTTCAGGTTACCGTTGACCCGAACAATCAGAGCTCGCCGCTTGTGGTAGCCGATTCAATTGTTTTCGAGACCAATGGTAATGCGCAAGATGTTAAGCTGATTGCTTGGGGGCAGGATGTTCATCTAATTAAAACCGAGACAATTGAGAGTAATACTACCTATGTAGCCGATAAGCCCTATTTGATATACGATTACCTGCTTGTTAACCCTAACATTTTACTGAATATTGAGGCCGGGGCAAAATTATATTTTCATAATAATGCCTATTTGGTTGTTCAGGGAACGCTTCAAGTTAACGGCGAATTCGAAAACCCTATAACCTTTGAGGGCGATAGAAGAGAACTGTTTTATCGCGATAAAGCGGGACAATGGGGAGGTATATGGCTATATGCAGGAAGCAAGAATAATAGCATTGAATGGGCTGAAATTAGAGGATCAATTAATGGAATTATTGTTGATACCTGTGTTACCGTCGGTACGCCAACCCTGAGGATTAGCAACACAAAGATTGAAAATGTGAGCTCCATTGGGCTGTATGCTCGTGGTTCAAAAATAGATGCCGATAATTGCCTTTTCTCAAATGCTGGTCAGGTAAGCGTTGCATTAACAATGGGAGGAGTTTACCAATTTTACCATTGCACTATTGCAAACTATTGGGGACAGTATATTTATAGGAATGGGCCTGCGTTAATGCTCAATAATTACTATCTATATTCAAAGGTTGAGAATGGATCACTATTCGTTGAACCCCGTGATTTGGAGCAAGCATCATTCAATAATTGCATAGTTTATGGGAGCAGAGATAAGGAGCTTGAGATTGATAATACTTATAAAGGGGAAGCCGTCAGCGCAGCCATGAACTACAATTTCGACCATTGTATTCTAAAAATGCCAAACGATTTTAACACCTCCGATCCAACCAAATTTGTTAGCGTATCCAAAGAGGATCCGAAGTTTAAAGATCCTTGGAAGCTGAACTATCAGCTCGACACCCTAAGCCCTGCAAAGGATGGAGGGAAAGTTGATTTTGCTACGCTATTTCCAATCGATTTAAAGAATATTAGTCATCTTCTCGATTTATTCCCTGATTTAGGTGCATACGAGCGCAAAGAGTAGCCTAATATGGTAAGATTTTTATTAATATTTCCATTCCTCTTCATCGCCTTCAATCTTCCAGTTAACGCTCAGGAGGAAGTTTCCCCGAAGCGTTATCGAGCCATGTTCTATAACGTTGAGAACCTATTCGATCCTTTCGACGATTCGCTAACTAACGATGAGGAGTTCACGCCTAGGGGCACTCGTCATTGGACGTGGAAGAGAATGAATGATAAGATTAACGGGATTTATAAAACCATAGTTGCTGTTGGTGAATGGGAGCCACCCATTTTTGTTGGTATGTGCGAGGTGGAGAATGGTTTTGTGCTTTACCGGTTAGTCCATGAAACTCCATTATTGAAGTTTGACTATGGAATAGTTCATCGTGAATCGCCCGATGCACGTGGGATTGATGTGGGGCTGCTTTATCGAAAGGAATTATTCCGATTACAGGAATCGAGGTTTTTCCGGGTTATCTTCCCTGATGATTCAAGGCGTAGAACAAGAGAAATTCTTTACGCCAGGGGCGTAATTGGAGGCATTGATACTATTCATATTTTTGTTAACCATTGGCCTTCGAAGTTTGGCGGTGAGCTGGAGTCGAATGCAGGTCGATTTGCTGCGGCGAATACCCTAAAACAGAAAGTTGATTCAATAAAGATTTTTTACCCCGATGCCCGAATTCTTATTATGGGCGATTTTAACGATGAGCCAGAGAGCACGCCATTGGTCGATGGGTTGAAGGTTTGCTCGAATGCTAAAGATAAGTGCCCTTCGGGCTTGGTGAGCATTTCATCAATGCTAAAGTCAAGGGGGCAAGGCAGCTATAAGTATAAAGGGGTTTGGGGGATGATCGATCAGATTATCGTTTCGGAGAGCTTACTCGATAAGAGAAGGAAGATATTCACATCACCCGAGAAAACTTCGGTTTTCAGGGCTGATTTTCTGCTTGAGCCCGATGAAGCATTTGTAGGGGATAAGCCATTCCGTACTTATGCTGGATTTAAGTACCATGGTGGCTTTAGCGACCATCTGCCCGTTTATATCGATTTTGTTATTAATAAATAATCATTATACATTATATAGATTAAGCAGTTTTGCGCTTCGTTAAAATCTCATAATATGATAGTTACAGTGCTTTTTAAATCAAAAATCAATAACTACGCCTTTTAAGGCGGAGTCAAGATAAAGAAGAATCCTCGGCTTTAGCCAAAAGCGTAGTGTACGGTTTTAAGGGTAGAATTGTTTCTACGTTGATTAATAGAAAGTATATAGCAGCTGGCATAGAAAGTCAAGGGGTGAAACCCACAAATCGTTAGATCATTATCTCCGCCTTAAAAGGCGGAGTTATTAGAACAACCCCCTTTCCGAGGGCTATAACGCTTTGGGTAAGCAGTATAGATACAACAGCTGATACTTAATCTGTATAATGTCTATTATTAACCGAGAAAAAACCTAAATTCAATAGGTCGCAGCGATGCTGCTTCTAGTTAAAATATAATCATCTATTATACAAATAGTTCGCAGCAATGCTGCTCTTTAAAGTCGCGTAGCGATGACCTATTTGTAGTAATTTTATTAACACGAAAATCAAACCCCTTTAGGTCTGCCGCCTGCCTGCCTGGTAGGCAGGCAGGCGGCAGACCTGTATTTCCGTAGTAAATAATTTAAATATTTTTTAATATTTTTACATCATTGTTCATAAACTGTTATTTCAATGAAAACTCGCAGCTACTACCTTGAACTTCTAAAAAATCATGTTTCAAATCCAAAAATGATTGCCCATAGCATCGCTTCCGAGGCGGTTTTAAGAGCCCTTGCCCGAAGATTTGGGGAGGATGAGGATGTTTGGGGTATTGCAGGGCTTCTTCACGATATTGATGTTGAAATTACAAATGGCGATTCGATGAAGCATGCCCTGGTGGGTGCCGAAATGCTAACCAATGAGCTACCCCCCGATACTGTTGATGCTATTCGTATGCACAACGAGTGTGCAACAGGGCTGCAACGTACAACTCGTTTTCAGCATGCTCTCGCAGCAGGCGAAACCATTACTGGGCTAATATTTGCTACAGCGTTGGTCTATCCCGATAAGAAGATTGAGAGCGTAAAGGTAAAATCCATTACCAAGCGGATGAAAGAGAAGCTGTTTGCTGCTACAGTTAATCGTGAAACGATTATGGAATGTGAAAAAATTGGTATCCCCCTCGATGAGTTTGCCGAAATATCATTGGCTGCTCTTCGACCCATTGCCGCAGAATTAGGGTTTTAATTTGAAATTCGAGAATTCAACTTTCTAATTCCAACGAGCCTTTCGTATCTACTGCCAACCTCTTTGTAGTAAACAAGGATAAGGTAGCTGTTCTCTGTTTCAGAGTGATTCCCTTCGAAGAAGATTGGATCAATCTCCCCCGATTTTGTGTCCTTTACTACATAGCGATAGTTGTAATAGCCCTGTTTCAGCTGCATGCGTAGCTCATAAGCGCTTCGCTGATAGCTATACTGCATCTGGGTTAAGGGTGAAGTTTTCCAATCTGTTAGCTCGCCGTAAACGTAAACCTCTTTGTCGGTTAGCTGATCGAAATAGGGTAGGGTAAAGTAAACCCAGATATAATCGGCCTCTATATCACCTTGATCGCTATTCTCAAGGTTTATCTTGTATTTCCCATTAATATCGGGCTGGGTGGAGTAAACCTGTTTTCTATTGTTCTCCGATGGTAGTAGCAATACGCTATAACCCCCATCGGTCTGGTCGATGCTTTTAATACCCGATGAGATAAATCGTATCGAATTTGTATTGAATGAGCGGAACTCATTTATTCCATTAAAGATTAGATTATCTGGCGATGAATAGACTATCTCATTCGATCTAATAAATACAGGTTTTATCCCATAAAAATAGCCTTGGGGTTCTTCGTTTTGAATAGCGATCACTATTAAATCGGTGTGAGGGTTAGAGATGCTTAAAGGGCTTGTGGCAACTGAAAGTTCGATTTGTTGTGAGGTTTCTTTTCTTTCAGGAGCAATGGCTTGTCTCAACTTTGCATATAGGGTTAAAAGATTCTCAACAACCATAAACTTCTTCTCAAAAATGATTCTCTCGGGGTTATAGGTGTCAAGCACTCTAATCAAATAGTTACCTGAAAGTTTAATTTTAATATCATTGTTCGGTATCTGCAGTTTATAATGTGTGTAGGGAACAGTGGTTGAGTATGAGCTCTGGTACTCGTTAATGGGGTTGGTTTCGAAACCATCCAAATAGTCCGATTTATTTATTTTTGATTCGCTCCAATCGCTGGCGCAGTGAATTAATGTGTATGAGTAGTTCAAAGGGCTATCGGAAAGATCGTCAAAGGTTAGGGTTATCGATTCATTCCCCCCAAGCCCAACGATCGGTTCAGAAAGCTCACTGCCAGTTTTATGAATTCTAACCGTGTTAATCTTATTTTCTTGACTCTGTAAGCAAGGCTTTGCAGCTGAAAGGTTAGCGGAAAGAATAGAAAGGCTGGTAATCAGCCAAATGGCAAAGGTATGGTTCGTTACAGTAAACATATTTTGATTAAAGATACGAATTCAAAGGTAATAACTCTACCCTTCAATATTTAAGTGGTAAAAACTATTTTAGTAACTTAACCTTTATTAACTCTCGTTAACCCGCATTAGCTATTGCATGGACTATCTTTGTACCATAAGTTTTAGGAATAATAATAGAGTTTTTTTCTTACAAAGGTTTAGGTTAAATAAAGTTTAGGGTTTGGTTTTGGGGCTGCTCTGGTTAAGCAGCCCTTTTTTTGTGACAAAAAATTAAAGTGTAACTATTCAGCAGCAATAAAAACTCTCACGCAAAGCCGCCAAGACACTAAGGTATTCTATGAACACAAAGAAAAATACAATAAAAGAATATAGCCGAAAGTTCATTGGGAAAGTGTTTTTTTGGAATTAGCCTAGAGAAATGGAATTACTCGAATTACAATCAATTCGCGCTCGCAAAGGGAAAAAACGAATACGTTTTTTCTTTGCGGTCATTGCGGTCTCGCTTGCCTTAGCACCTAAGTACAGCGGGCAGGTTTGCGAGAGACAAAAGCGAGTAACAGTCTTTATGACTGTAGTTTACATTTGCCCATGAAAAAAAATGGTTATCTGAAAATGTACCTGAGTAGTTACAATAATGCTATTATTTCTTCTACTTCTCAGGTAAAGCATCAAGTAGAGAATAGTATTTATTAGGAATTCAAAAAATAAATAGCAAATTTATTTATATTTAAGTGTTTGTGCGCTACTTTTACAATACGAATAGCTATATCGTTTATCCGTTTTAACCTTCTGAATATTTGCTATATGCAAAATAAAACCTACTTAACCAGAGATGTTATGAAAAAGATTTTTGTAATTCTATTGACATCCATTATTGTATTAGATGGATTTGGTCAAACATCTAGCTGTATAAAAGGCAATTGTGATAATGGCTGGGGTATTTATGAGTGGAAATCGGGCTCAAGTGCTGGCGATAAGTATATTGGAGAATGGAAAGATGGCTATCGCGATGGTGAAGGAGTGTATAGCTGGCATACAGGTGAGAAATATATTGGTTCATGGTCTAAAGGTGTAATAAACGGCTATGGAACACAATATTTTACAGATGGAACAAAAACATCAGGTAATTGGCTAAATGCTGAGATTTCAGGTGCTAAATTTACTTCTGCCGCTTGTTTAAGTGGCGATTGCGATAATGGATACGGTGTATGGGTCTATGAATCCGGTGATCTCTATGCAGGATATTGGAGTGGGGGGTATCGAAATGGTGAAGGTACTTACCTCTATGCCGATGGACAAAAGTATAAGGGGAATGTTGTTCAGAATAAAAGGAATGGTTATGGTATTTACTATTGGATTGATGGCTCCTCCTATACTGGTAACTGGAAGGATGGAAATCAGGATGGTTATGGAACCTATATCGCATCCGATGGGGCTGTGCAAACGGGTACGTTCGAGAAAGGTAAGTACATTGGAACCTCTTCGCAGAGCAGTAATAGCTTAGCTTCAACATCCTCCTCCTGCATTGAAGGGAACTGCGAGAATGGATGGGGGATATACGAATGGAAAGCCGCTTCAGGTAATATTGATAAGTATTTTGGTGAGTGGAAGAATGGGACTATGGAGGGTGAAGGTGTTTGTATATGGGGCAATGGCGATAAGTATATAGGAAGTTGGTCTGCTGGAGTCATTAATGGGTATGGGATACAATACCATGCGGATGGGACAAAGAGCTGTGGGAATTGGGAGAATGCTAAATTAATAGGTAAGAACTTTACAGAATATGGCTGTATATCAGGCGATTGTAATAATGGTTACGGTATAAGAATCTACGATACTGGCGATAAGTTTTCGGGATACTTTAAGGATAGCTATAGAACTGGTTCTGGAACTTATCTATATGCCGATGGTGAAAAATACACTGGTAATTTCGATAATAATAAACGAAATGGTTACGGTACATACTATTGGACCGATGGTGCTTACTATGTAGGGAATTGGAAGGATGGGAATCAGGATGGACAGGGTACATACACAAAAGCCAATGGAGTTAAACAGATTGGTAAATTTGAAAAAGGGAATTACAAAGGCGAATCGAGTAGTACCAATTTGGCTTCAACTTGTATAAATGGCGACTGCGAGAATGGGTTTGGCATTTACACCTGGGGTGAGGGCAATTGGGCTGGCGATAAATATATTGGTGACTGGAAGAATGGCCAACTCAGCGGAAAAGGGTATTATTCCTGGCATAGTGGGTCCAAGTATATTGGTGGTTGGGAAAATGGGAAGCAGAATGGCTACGGTACACAGTACTATTCCGATGGAACAAAAGCTTTAGGCGAATTTAAGGATGGTAGCCTCTCGGGTTCTAGCAAAACAGCAGGGTGCGTTTCGGGGAATTGCTCAAATGGATACGGTGTTTGGATTTTTGATTCAGGCGAGATGTACGAGGGTTATTTTAATGAAGGGCTTCGAAGTGGAGCAGGTATTTACTTACATGCCGATGGGATGAAGTATAATGGCAGCTTCGCCAATGATAAGCGGAATGGTTATGGTACATTCTATTGGACTGATGGGTCATATCATGCAGGTAATTGGAAAGATGGCAATCAGAATGGGCAGGGTTCATATACAAAAACGGATGGCACATTACAGGTTGGAAAGTGGGATAATGGCGTTTATAAAGGAGCATCGGAACAGATTAATAATGATGGTAAAACCTATTTGGCTAACGATAATAACACCAATTTCACCAATAAGAAGGCAAGCGTTTCCGACCGAATTAAAGCGTATGTTGAGGAGAAGGTGAACCAATGGCAGCAGAAGGGAGAGTTTGAGAAAACAATTGATTATAAAGTTCGTGTAACCGAAGTGGCACGCAATAAGAGAATCGAAGACTTTCAGAAGGAGGCCATTGAAAACCTAAAGAAGGAATTTAAGGAGACCATCAATTTTAAGAATGTTAAGCTTGGTCTCTATGATGCAGATAATGAGAGTTTTTTGCTCTCTTCTGATGAACTTGGTGAATTTGTGGTTGCAGTTCCTGTTGCCGAAGCACCCATCTTTAAGCAGAATTTCAGCAGCTATCAGTTCAATAACCCCGATTTCTATGTAAAGGATAATAACTTTGTGCTTGCAAGCGCTGAAATTGTTAATCCCGTTAGCAAAAAGAAATATATTTATGATAGTAAAAGCAGCACTACCTACGCTACTACAAGCATTAGCTACAAGTTTAACGAGATTGTAATTGATGTTGAGGGGAAAGCAGGTGGAATTAGCAATAATATTAAGAAGGGCACGAATACTATTTCCATAGGTAAAGCGGAAGTTGATACGGATATTCCGGTTAGCGGTATTGTTAAGTCGAATACATATGCCCTGATTATTGGGAATGAGGATTACACCACGTTTCAACCTGATTTGAGCAATGAGGTGAATGTCGATTTTGCAGCTAACGATGCAAAGGTTTTCAAGGAGTACTGCGTTAAAACCTTTGGTATTCCTGAGAAACAGGTTAAACTCCTAGTTAATGCCACTTCTGGTCAGATGAACCAAGGCATAGCATGGTTAACCAACCTGATAAGCGTTGACGAGGGGAATGCCGAGGTAATTGTTTACTATTCAGGTCATGGACTACCAGACGAAAAGACCAAAGAGGGCTATCTTATCCCTGTAGATGTTAGCGGGAATAATGTAAATCAGGGAGTAAGGATGAACGACTTATACGCAAAGCTGAATGAATTTCCTTCCAAAAAGGTAACCGTTTTCCTTGATGCATGTTTTAGTGGGGGTGCTCGGAATCAGGCTCTTGTTGCCATGAAAGGGGTTAAGGTAAGACCTAAGGAGAATGTTGTAAATGGAAAAATAGTTGTATTCACATCAAGTTCAGGCGATGAATCATCTGGTGTTTATCGCGAAAAGCAGCATGGATATATGACCTACTTCTTGTTGAAAAACATTCAGGATTCAAAGGGAAATATATCATACAAAGACCTTGCAAACGCTTTAATTAGCAATGTAAAAAAAGAGACTGCTCTGAACGGTAAGGTTCAAACGCCTCAGGTTAATGCTAGTTCCGATGTTGAAGGAACTTGGGAAACTTGGAAGATAAAATAAATACGTTATAGTACTTTAAAGTCCTGTAATGTTAACAATGCATTTCAGGACTTTTTATTACTTTCGAAAAATTAAAACCCTATAATTATGGTACGTAATTCTTTCTTCACATTAATTTTTTTGGGTTTAGCTAGCTCGTTATTCGCTCAATCCCAAGATAAATCGGAGTTCATTAATGTTGAGCCCGGTTTTTACCAAAAGTCCATTCTGAAAGATGTAAATGCTGTTAACGAGATTCAAAAACCACAGGTTCAGATTACTCGGTTTCAGATGGTGCAGGATATCACAAAAATCCCGAACAAGATTTCTGATTATAAAAAGTTTTGGTCATTTCCTCCTGTATCACAGGGAAATACAAATACTTGCTGGTGCTTTTCAACCACATCATTCATTGAGTCAGAGGTGAAGCGTATCTATAATAAGGAAATTCGCATTTCAGAGATGTTTACCGTTTATAACGAGTATATCGAAAAGGCACGTCGGTATGTGAAAGAAAGAGGTAATTCTGCCTTTGGTGAAGGTTCTGAGGGCAATGCATTAACCCGCATGTTTAGAATGTATGGATGTTTACCGTTATCAATATATTCAGCATTACCAGCTGGTCGTAAATACCATACCCACGAGGCTTTGTATAATGAACTGAACTCATATCTTGAGTCGGTTAAATCTTCAAATTCTTGGAATGAGGAGTTGGTGATTTCAACTGTCAAAAGTATGTTAAACTATTACTTAGGTGAACCACCCGTTAAATTTATGTTCGAGGGTAAAGAATATACACCCATTTCATTTCTGAAGGATTATGTTAAGATCAATCCCGATGACTATGTTGAAATCCTTTCGTACAAGCAGGAGCCATACTGGCAGCAGGTTGAGTACAAAGTGCCCGACAACTGGTGGCATAGTACCGATTATTACAATGTTCCACTAGATGTATATATGGATGCTATTAAAAAGGGAATTCGTAATGGATATACAATGAGTATAGGTGGTGATGTATCGGAACCAGGTTTTTCGCGTACTACACAGGCTGCCATGATTCCATCATTTGATATTCCATCGGCATTTATCAACGACGACGCACGTCAGTTTCGCTTTACTAATGAGACAACAACAGATGATCATGGAATTCATTTGGTTGGATACTGTGAGCGCGATGGAAAAGACTGGTATCTTATCAAAGATTCAGGTTCAGGTTCACGAAATAATGACTCAAATGCACCAGAATTTGGTTACTATTTCTTCCATGAAGATTACGTTAAGCTAAAGATGATGGGCTTTACTATTCACAAGGATGCTGTTAAAGATATTTTAGCGAAGTTTAAAAAATGAGTTTGTAGAAGTTTTACACAGTAAAGGAAAAGCAATATTGAACTAATAAATCAATATTGCTTTTTTTTATACAATGAAGACATTAATCGTTTCTATTCTTTACTGAGATCTTGTTTAGGATTAAGCTTTAGCTCATTCCCTTTTACAAGCATTAGCCCAAAAGCCTCATCATAATTATTATGGATTATACCATCGAGAATGGCATCCTTGATGGTGGTTTTAATAATACCAATTTCTTTGCATGGCTTAATCCCAAAGGTTTCCATAATCAGCTCGCCTGAAATGGGAGGTTGGAAATTACGAACGGCATCCTTCTCCTCAATCTCAATCAGCTTTTGACGTACAATTTTGAAATTGGCCAAATGCTTACGAACGGTATTGTCGTTCTTTGAGGTAATATCGGCCTCGCAGAGCAGCATCAGATCATCAATATCATCACCCGCTTCGAAAAGTAAACGTCTTACAGCCGAGTCGGTAACAACCTCTTGCGATAGTATTATCGGGCGAAGATGCAGCTGTACCATTTTCTGAACATATTTCATCTTCTCGTTTAAAGGTAGCTTAAGATCTTTGAATATTTCGGGAATCATCTTAGCTCCTAAAAACTCATGTCCATGGAACGTCCAACCCTGTTTCGGAAAAAATCGTTTTGTTGCAGGTTTGGCAATATCATGAAATAATGCTGACCATAACAGCCATAGATTATCTGTTTTCCGAGCAACATTATCGAGTACTTGTAGGGTGTGTAGGAAGTTATCCTTATGGCTTAAACCATTCCTTGTTTCAGCACCTTTTAGTTTAAATAGGTCGGGGATTATCAGCTCAAGCAAACCTGTTTGATCGAGAAGAAGAAAACCTGTGGATGGACGAGCAGATAGAATGATCTTGTTGACCTCCTCAATAATTCGCTCCTTTGAAACAATATCGATGCGTTTACGATTCTTTTGTATTGATGCAAAGGTCTTTTGCTCAATGTTAAAGTTCAGCTGAGAGGCAAACCGTATTGCGCGGATCATACGAAGGGGATCGTCCGAAAAGGTTTGATCAGGGTCGAGTGGGGTTTTAATTATTTTATCATCAATATCTTCAATCCCGTTAAATTGATCGATTAGCTGTCCGTAGGTTTTACTATTCAAGCTAATCCCAAGAGCGTTTATCGTAAAATCACGACGTTGCAGATCATCTTCAAGCGTGCCATTCTCAACAATTGGCTTTCGTGAGTCAAGGCGATAGGATTCTTTTCGTGCTCCAACAAATTCAACCTCAACATCATCGAGTTTAAGCTGAGCGGTACCAAAGTTTTTATACACAGATACTTTTGACCTCTTTATCATCTTCGATACCTTCTTAGCAATTTCAATTCCATTGCCAAGTACAACAATATCAATATCCTTCGAGGTTCTTTTTAGGAATATATCGCGAACAAATCCACCAATTACATATGCCGACACATTCTCAGCATCAGCTACTCCCGAAATAATTTTGAATATTGGATGTTTTAGGTATTGTTGCATATCAACGTTTGAGAGCCAATTATTATGCTGCCAAAAATACAACTAATTGCCTTTATGGCATAATTGCTGAATGATTAATGACGAATAATTTAGACTATTTGAATATGTAAACCCAAATAACTATAAATGGTTGATAAATGTAAATGAGCATATAACGAACATTTTGTCATAACTTACGTTTTGGTATATAATTTGACATATATAGATAAGTCGATATGATAAATGAAAACTAAATAAATTAAGAATATGATTGAGCACTTAACATTAGAAACATTCAAGCAGAAGGTATTTAACTTCGAGAAGAATACCGATTGGAAGTTTGAAGGCGATAAGCCTGCGATTATTGATTTTTATGCCGATTGGTGCGGACCTTGCAAAATGGTTGCTCCAATTCTAGAGGAGCTTTCAAAGGAGTACGATGGTAAGCTGAATATCTACAAAATAGATACTGAGAGCGAGCAGGAGTTAGCTTCGGTATTTGGAATTAAGAGTATTCCATCTTTACTTTTCATTCCAAAGAATGCACAGCCTCAAATGGCGCAAGGAGCATTGCCAAAAGATTCTTTTAAGAAAGCGTTTAAGGAAGTGTTGGGAGTAGAATAATACTTCTAAACGCAAAGACACGAAGACGCTAAGGGTTACTTGGTTTCTTTGTGTCTTTGTTTTTTATTTTTGGTTATTTCTAGTTGTACTTGAGTAAGTAAATTTCACTCAGCTAAAATATTTTACAAGAAAGATTTTATATCAAATCGTATTATGACAATTAGAGCATATCTTATCATGTAGCGAAATCACACCCGAGCATTTGCTGCATTTCCACTTTTTCTGTTCTTCTACTTGAAATGCCATAATTCCTCTCTCTTTTACCATCTTGCTATTCTCAATCAAACTAGTGTTGTATCGTTTTTTATAGCTTTTTTCTAGATTATTAATTCGCTTACAAGGGAAATCTGAGCATTCATAGCAGTATGTGAATCCTTTTTCTTTCGCACAGTTTTTTATGCTGCATGCTTTACAACGGTCGGGTTTAAATTGGTCATCTCCAAGGCAACCACTGCAGGGTTTCTTCTCTTTCAAATGAACATAGCAAACCATGCAGTTCATTCCGCATGGTGCAAAAAAGGACTCAGGAATCTCGGAGGGCATTTTCATGCTACTCAACAAACTTCTCAAAATATTTCTCGTTCAGGATATGGTGCGTAACAAACTTACCATCCTTAAAGATGCTGAAAATCGTGAACGGGACAAAGTGATTTTGGGCTTGTTCTTTACTTTCAATCTTTACAACGCTAAGTTTATAACCTTTTTTCTTTGCAACATTAACAAGTTCGGTGTTTACATAGTATTCAGTAAAAGGGCAACCGTTAGAGTAATAAACAGTCAGCCCTTCTTTATTATTACATATTCCTTGCTTTGCAATATCTTTAAATTTCGGAATTGGCGCATCGTTCTTGAATTTTTTAAACCAAAGTTCAAAATAGGGCTCAGCTGTATCGCAGAGCTCAAATCCTTGTTTTTGAAAGAATTTTTTATCGGTTAAAAAGGGGAGTTTCTTGTTTCCGGTAATAACTACAATTCCATTTTTATCCTTTGAGTCATTTAGACACTCCTCGTAAAGGCGCTTTCCATTTCCATTACCCTGATATTGCCCCGATACCCAAAAACAGTTTATCATCATATAACCTTCAGCAATAATCGGACTCCATGAATTTTCAGTTGGTACATACTCAATGAATACTTTACCTCTAACATCAAGTTTTTTGAAGATAAACCCATCGGCAAATTGGTGTCTAATCCAATCCTTCTTTGCTTCGTATCCTGCTTTACATTTCTTATCAGATATCGCGCAGCAGATGTGCTCTTCCGATATGTTTTGTTCGGTTAACGTGATTATTTTTTCCATCCTTTTTATTGCTTTTTAATCGTCACAAGTTTATTGCTTGCCATATAGCTAGCAAAGTTTTCGTAGCCATTACTTCTTATCATGTTAACGCAAGCATTTCTATCGGATTTAAATACGAATCCAAATAATTTTGACATGAAATTATTAAATTTTTTACAATCCATGGCATTAGAATACTCCTTACAATCGGCGCAGCTAACATAACCATGCTCCATATTGCATGAGCGAACCTTGCACCATGTGGCCTTCTCGTTTCCTGCACAACCAGGGCACGATTCTTTTAAAAATTTAGAACACGAACCGCAGTATAATCCGCAGTAGGCGATTAGTTTGGTGTCATTTACAATCTCTTTCATTGTTATAATTATTTAAGAATGTTATTAATTTTAAGTTAAAAGTGCCTAGAGTGCCTAAAGTACTTAGAGTGCCTAGAGTGTTTAAATTACTTTAGGCATTCTAGGCACTTCTTAATATTCTATCTCCAAGGGCACATCATTCGCTGCTAATACGCATATTTTCATGTCATTTAGTCCGATATGTCCCTTGTAAAGATTTTTCTCCTTATTTAGTTTTACAATGGACTTATGAAGGTCTTCATAATTGGCCTTGGATACTTTTTCGAGCGTTTCAAATCCGGCATCATACAGAACTCTAGCAAAAGTTGCTCCCACCCATTTAATTCGTGATAAGTCGGAAAGCTTCGTTAGTTCAAGGATTTCATTTTCATTAATCCCTAATTTATTGGCTAACTCCTTTCGACTTTCTACAGTTCGCACTCTATCAAATAGTTTAAGGGTATCCTTTATTCCCTCTTTCTCAAGTTTATTGATAGTATCATTTGATATACCAATGAATTCCTTCAGCTTATTAGGTTTTGCCTGAATACTATTCAGCTCTCTAAAGAGGATAGTTAGATATTCCTCAGAGAAAAGGGGGTTTTTTGCAAGTTCAATTTGCTTACTCTTACTCTTTAACATCAGCTGCAGCTCGTGAACGTTTTTTATGCCAATTGAATTGAAGTGGTTGAAACGCTCATCTATTTTATCTTTCAAAACCATTCTACTTGGTATTAAAAAAGAACTCTCAAGTTTTCTCTTATACTCATCAATGGTTATTGATTTTAAATCTATATGATATCCCATTGTTTTCTTTTTTTGAATTGATGCCTAAAGTTAAACATCAAAGTTTTCGGTAATAAACAATATTTAGTTTATTTTCTATAATGGATAATTTGTTTTGCTTCATTCACTCCAAAGCCCATTTTTAAAGAGTTGGAACCATTTCTCAATTTCATCATCTTTCATCAGTTTCAACTTTGTAAAGATTTCTCTCGCAAATTCGATTGGGGCAACACCGTTAGCTGTAATTAAATTTTCATCGGTAACGGCAAGGGAATTGATATAACTCTTTTCTCCTGAATAGTTCGGTGCAACTCCCTTTAGGTAGTTTAAATCGATGCTTGTATGTTTTAGATTGTTTAAAACCCCTTGTTGCCCTAGATATATCGTAGCTCCACAGATAGCGGCAATTGTTCTTTTTTCGGCGAACAGGGTTTTTATGAATAGGTCTATTTCCCTGTTTTCTCCAATTTCCCATGCGGTTCCACCGGGAAGAATCAGCATGTAAACATGATTTATATTAATTTCGGGAAAGGACATTTCAGGTAAAACACATAAACCACCCATGGATTGTACAGGTTTACCGTCTTTCGAGAAATAGACAAGTTCGTACACATCACTCTTTTTAATCTCGGGCGCAAGGTATGCTATCTCCCAATCGGAGTAACCATTAAAAAGGAATACAAATATTTTTTTCTTCATACTGTCATTGTTTTATTGATTCAGCTGACAAACAGCTATTCTAATGATTTTAACCCGAGTTGAATTTCAGTGATATTATTTTTAGGATTCTCAAAGTCGATATTTATATAGACCTCTCGTGCGATGCCATTCATCATTCTTCCTGATTTCATAAGTTCTCCGATTAATGATGAGTAGGATTGAGGAAATTTATCCCATGAACCTTCATGAATACAGGTTGCAAGCTCCATTTCTCCAATGGTTTTGCAGTTAAAACCATCAGAAGTTGGTTTCACATGTTGAACAGGAACACCGATGTCAAGTTTAAATCTTGTTTCAGGATTTCCGTCCATTCCATAGTAAATCCAGTAGATTGGGCCTGTAATTTCAAGGTTGTTTTTGACAGCTTCAATGTATGTTTCATGAGCTTTAACTCGAACATACTTGCCAAGTTCCATAAGGGTTGCCTCTGTTGAAAAACAAAAGAGGTTCATCGAGGGTGCTTTTTTAATAATCATATTTCATTAAGTTTTATGCAAACTTAAATACCTATAGTGACAACCGTTTGTCAGTAGATTTTATAAAAAACGATTATTTAGCGTTTTTATCAAATCGATAAATTTGTCCCTAAGTTCTTGTGGAGAGATTATCTCTATCCCATCGGTAAAGGTTAGCAACCAACGGGCGGTATAATCAAGGTCGGAGGAGATAAGGTGCATTTCATAATAATCTTCGTACTCCGTTTCGGAGATAAATCCGTAATAGTACTTTGAGGTCGAAAGATGTGCAGCAGTTTTTTTGTCAACCCTCAGGATTATCTCTTTTAAGTCTTCATTTTCTCCGAGGCGACTAAAGTACTGACTTGCATTCTGAATTTCCCTCTTGGGACAAATCTCATTTGATGGAGTTACCCTTTTTATTCTATCGACACGAAAATCACGGAACTCGTTTCGCAATCGACAATAGGCGATAAGATGCCAATGCATGCTATAAAAGCACAGAACAATTGGTTCAACGCTACGATTTGTTAAGTTTTCGTTTTTGTGTAGTGATTGGTATTCGATGTTAATAACAAATTTATTAGCCAGTGCCCTTTGGATTTCTGATAAAATATTGCTTGCTATTTTTGATGAAATTAGCGAGGAGTTATAGAAAACTTCAATCCCTTTGTCAAGATTATCGATATAACCCTTTTCCTTATCGGGGAGAATGGCACAAATCTTTTCAAGCGCTGATTTGAAGCCTTGCCCGATAGATTTATCGGACATCTTTTCAATTAGTTTTCCTGCAAGTAGGAGCGAGGCTGCTTCATCGGGGGTGAACATTACAGGGGGTAGATGAAATCCATCCACAATAAAGTATCCTTTCCCTGCCTCAGCACCAATTGGAATGCCAGCCTCCTGAAGTGTCCGAATATCTCGATAGATGGTTCTAACGCTCACCTCAAACCGTTGGGATATTTCGTTTGCAGTTACCCACTTCTTGGTTTGAAGCATGATAAGTATTGCGGATACCCTATCGAATCGGTTCATTGGATGAAAAGTTTAAAGTGCCTTAAGTACTTAAAATGCCTAGAGTTTAAATAACTTTAAGTACTCGAAGTACTCTAAACTTTAGGCACTTGCTATTAATGCCCATCAATCCCCATTCTCATTATGAATAGGTGTTTAAGCGTTTTGGTAATCTCTTCCATATACTCCTTAACCGCTTTAACGCTTCCCGGTAAGGTATAAACAAATGTTTCGCCCATTATACCAGCAACACTACGGCTTAGTAAAGCATTGGGTTTTTCGCTACCATACTTAACTCGAATCATTTCCATTATTCCAGGAATCTCTTTATCAATCATCTGCCGAGCAACATCGGGGGTAATATCCCTTGGCCCAATTCCTGTACCTCCAGTTGTGATTAGCAAATCGTAGTTTTCCTCTTTCGCTTTGGCAAGATTTACTCGGAGTAGCTCTTCATCATCAGGAATAATGGTTGATTCAACCGTGAATTGCCATTTTAGAGTATCAAAGTATTCAGAAATGAGTCTAACAACCTCAGGTCCGCTTTTATCTTCGTAAACACCTCTGCTTGCTCTATCGCTCAGGGTGATAACCTGTATTTTATAAATTTTGGGATGGAAGGTAAGCTCATCGCCTGCTTTAAGCATTCCATGCCTCAGCACCCTACAAAAGATACCCTCTTTGGGCATTACACAATTTCCAACCTCGCGATAAATGGCGCAGCTATCGCCATGGCACGCTTTTCCAATTTGCGTAACCTCAAGGTCAAGGTCAGTGCCAATAAATCTATCGCCTGGCTTGGTATTCACCAACTCAATTCCTTGGGTTGTGATATTTTCGGCAAATTCACCGAAGTTAATATCTCTTCTTGCCATCTCCTTGAATCGGTTAAAACTCTCAATTCCAAGAAGACTAATCTGCCTATGCCATTCCCCTGCATGTGCATCGCCTTCAACGCCTAAATCGTTCAATACTATTTTCTCAACAGGTAATTTTACTGTTCCTTTCTTAGTTGAAATATTCACCGAAAGGATTTTTATTTTTTGTTCTGTTAGCATAGGGGTTCCGAATAAGAATGAAAATTAATATTTATTTTGAAATTGGAGTATTGGAACGATGGAATACTGGAATGATGGGCTTCCTATCACTTTGTTTTTCCAGTATTCCATTATTCCACCATTCCATCAAGGTATTAATAAAATAATTCACCAATAAGTAAATAAACTACTAGAGATTCTGCTTTGTTTTTTCAAGTAGGGTAATTCCATCAATTACCATGTTCTTATCAACGGCCTTGCACATATCGTAAACTGTAAGAAGAGCGACTGAAACAGCAGTAAGGGCTTCCATCTCAACACCAGTTTGACCAACGCACTTAACAAGGCTATCAATCTTTACACCATTGTCAAGTAGAGTAGCTTTTACATCGACCTTTGTAAGCATCAGGGTGTGGCAGAGAGGAATCAAACTTGGTGTTTGTTTTGCTGCCTGTATGCCAGCAATTTCGCTAACAGTAAGCACATCGCCTTTTTTCATTTGGTTCTCCTTGATAAGTTTCACAGTTTGTGAACTTAGCATAATGAATCCAGTGGCTTTAGCCTGACGAACCTGATTGGGCTTATCCCCAACATCCACCATGTTGGCTTTTCCTTTATCGTCGATATGTGATAGTTCCATTTTTTAAAGTATAAAGGTTAAAGTATAAAGGTTAAAGTATAAAGGTTAAAGTATAAAGGTTAAAGTATAAAGGTTAAAGTATAAAGGTTAAAGTATAAAGGTTAAAGTATAAAGGTTAAAGTA
>RPRQ01000039.1 GCA_003818205.1 Bacteroidales bacterium | reverse complement strand
TTTTATTTAATTTGTTTTTTTTTGGTTTTTTTTTTTTGTTCCTCCTTTTGTTTCTCCTCTTGTTTTTTTTCGGGTTTTTTTTTTGTTTTTTTTTTTTTCATAGTTTTCAGTTTATTTGAAATGGCTATTTTATGCTGGACGACTCTGTTTTTTGTGGGACAAATGCAAAATTAACACTCACTATGTAAATTGTAATTGACGCAAGCGTCAGAAACAGGAAAACCCAAAAAATCCAGCTATGATGTACCCTTTTCCAGTAAGGTTTATGATCAAGTCCAACCATGATATGATCGTTCACTTCTGGTCTATTTTGATTCTGTCCATTTTCATTCATTTGTTTTATCCTTTCACTATTTAGTTTTCAATTATTTCGATCGAACAGTGCTTATCATCGATTGATCTCAATTCTATATTTCAATTGCAGAACAAACTAGTTGTACGGCAATAGGACAACTATTTCGATACTGATTCTGTGCGAGCGATCCGGACAATCTCCTGAGCAATTTTCTCAGGAGCAAGCACAAAGTCAATATAACCGCTTGCTATTGCGCTCTCAGGCATATCTGGCTGTTTAGCTGTGTTTGGCTTTTGTGCGATGGTAATTCCACCTACTTCTTTTATGCTGCTTAGCGCATCAGCCCCATCACCATCATAACCCGAAACAATTACGGCAATAAGTTTGCCGTCCCAGTTCTTCGTCAGGGATTTCATGAAAACAGTTATCACATCGGGCCATCCCCAAGGCTTTGATATCGGTTTTAAACGGAATTCTCCATTTAAAACGTGCAAATCTTTCTTTTCGGGAATTATAAATACATGGTTGGGCTCAATGTCCAATTTTTCCGTGATCAATTCAACAGGCATATCCGTGTAGCTTGGGAGAATTTCATGGAGTGTTGTTGCTACGTTTCTCAAGTAATTAACGATGACAATAGCAACACCCATATTTGACGGAAGATTCTTTAGTAAAAGAGTATAGGCATCGAGCCCACCAGCCGAACCCCCTATACATACTATGGGAAAATCTTTGGCAATACTCTTTTTTTTCATCTTAAATAAATTGCATTAAAAAATTTAAATATCTCTTTAAGGTCTCTTTTTTAAATATGCATTATAGAATATTGCCAAGTCAAAGGTCGGTCTCTTTGAAATAATAAGTGTTGTAGAACTTTTGAAATATTTTACATAATTCACACATCTTATCCAATGAAGAATCAGTTCTGTTGGTGGGTTTTGAGAGAGGTTTATTATGCCATCAACTAATTTGGTTATTCGACAAAAGGTATGGAAGGGGAGAGAGATAATTTGGGCTTGCTCCGATATTGACCCCAGAGGGGTCGGATGTTTATAGAAACAATGCCCATTTATGGTTCGACCCCGGCTGGGGTCGAATGTTCCTAGGGATAGATATTTTCTATAAACATATAATCCCTCTGGGATTAAGAAAGCCAATGAATAAAAAGTGAGTAAGGTTTTCAAGAGATCACCGATAAAACCCTGCACTTGTAGAATTACAACTATCCATTAGTTTTGTCGAATAACCACTAATTTAGTCTTTTCAACTTTTATCTAATGCCTTAACATAAGCGTTTAGACTTATTTGCTTTAACCCAAATTCAGTATTAGAAAATGCTGAATCGATTAAGAAATAGTAATTAATTCGCATTCTGTGAATTAAAACTATTTCTAAATCGGGGTTAACCCTCATTTACACATCAGTTCGGCTTAACAGCCTCCTAATGCGTAATTCGGGTTTAATGTGTGAATCTTATAACTAATTCTAAAAGTTGTGTAATACTCTTTTCATCAGACTCGCTGAACTTTGCATAAAATCATTATATAAGTTATATGCACAAACTTAAAAGACCCCTAATAATCTTTATTAGTTCCATTTTAATTTTTGTATTGGTCGTGATTATATTTATTTCACCCATCACAAAATACTTAGTTCATAGGTATGACGAGAAATACACTGGTCGGCAAATTAAAATGAGTTGGGCGTATGTTAATCCGTTTACAGGTTATATTTATTTTAGGAACCTTAAAATTTATGAGCTAAAGAGTGATAGCATCTTTTTTTCAGCCGATGGGGTAGGTGCAAATATTGCCATGCTTAAACTATTCTCAAAAACATATGAAATAAGCAAAATCACATTAAATCACCCACGCGGAACAATAATTCAAAACAAAAAGGATCTCAATTTTAACGATCTTATAAAGAAATTCTCCTCAAATTCCGATACTACCAAAGCACCTGTCCATTTTAATATTCTTGGTATAAAAATAATCGATGGGGAATTCTATTACCATGAACAGTTGATTCCAATAAACTATTCTATAAAAAGTGTGAATATTGAAAGCACTGGGAAACGTTGGAATGCAGATACAATTGCCGCAAAGTTTTCCTTTTTACCAGGCACAGGAAGCGGTGATATAAAAGGCAATTTTACAATTAATTTTAAAAATTTGGATTATCGTTTCGCTTTTATCTCTAATAAATTAGATTTGAATATTATCGGACAGTATCTCAAAGCCTTAACGAACTATGGAGGTTTTAATGCAAACCTTGATGCTGAAATAAATGCGAAAGGAAATTTCAAAGACCAAGAAAATCTTTCTGCCTCGGGTCAGCTGGCAATTAATGAATTTCATTTCGGAAAAAATATTAAGGAGGATTATGCTTCTTTTGACAAATTAGCTGTAGCAATAATTGAACTTAATCCAAAGAATCATAAATATCTTTTCGATTCAATAGCTATCAGCCACCCTTACTTCAAATATGAACGTTACGACTATTTAGATAATGTACAAACAATGTTTGGAAAGGATGGAGCTAATGTAGCAGGCGTTAACGCTGATAAATCTAAGTTTAACCTTGTTATTGAAATAGCCAAATATGTAAAAGTGCTATCGAAGAATTTTTTTGAAAGTGATTACAAGATTAACCGCCTGGTAATTTACAAAGGAGATGTAAAATTCAATGACTTTTCGACAAGTGAAAAGTTCGCTTTGGA
The DNA here is from genome assembly GCA_003818205.1 of Bacteroidales bacterium. Taxonomy (GTDB): domain Bacteria; phylum Bacteroidota; class Bacteroidia; order Bacteroidales; family Tenuifilaceae; genus UBA8529. Next base: position 41,657 of record RPRQ01000039.1, on the reverse strand, counting down.
ATTAAGCCCTTTAACTGTAATTTCAGATTCGATTGATAAAAATCGTAATCGGGTATCGATATCGTTTAAATCAGATTTAAAGCCATATGGAAATTTATCGGTGGACCTCAGCGTAAACCCAAAGGATAGCGGAGAGTTTGATTTGCATTACAATCTTCAGAAACTACCAGTTTCCATGTTTAATCCTTACACTATTTCATATACTTCTTTCCCCTTAGACAGGGGTACTCTTGAACTTAAGGGTGCATGGAAGGTGAGAAACGGAAGGATAAAAAGCGATAATCATCTGATTATTATTGATCCACGAGTAACCAAGCGGCTAAGAAATAAAGATAATAAATGGATACCCATGCCGTTAATAATGTTTTTTATACGGGAACGTGGTAACGTAATCGATTACGAAATTCCGATAACTGGGAATTTAAGGGATCCCAAATTTCATTTTTGGGATGTAATATTTGATGTTCTTGGTAATATTTTCATAAAACCTCCTACAACTCCTTACAGAATGGAAGTTGACAATATTGAAAATGAGATTGAAAAATCGCTCACATTGAAGTGGGAGATGCGACTTAGCTCTCTTCGGAATGAACAGGAAGTGTTTATTAAAAGGATGGCAGATTTTCTCGCAGATACACCTGAAGCGTCCATTACTGTTCTACCTCAACAATATGAAATAAAAGAAAAGGAGTACATCCTGTTTTTTGAAGCCAAGAAAAGGTATTTTCTGTTGACTAAAAATAAAAAACTCCAATCATTCAGCGCTGCAGATTCAGAAAAGGTTGATAAAATGTCAGTAAAGGATTCTTCGTTTGTCCATTATTTAAACCGAATGATAAAAGACTCTATTGTATTTACCATTCAGGAAAAATGTACCAGACTTATTGATTCAACTACCGTTAACGTCAAATTTGAAAATCTCAAAAAAGAAAGAAAGAATGTTTTTGTTTCCTATTTTAAGAAAAGAAAAGTAGAAGGTCAATTAAGAATTCTTAGTGACGAAAACGTAATACCCTACAATGGTTTTTCATTCTATAAAATAGAATATGAGGGAGAATTCCCTAAATTTTTAATCAAAGCCTACCAGCAGATGAATGAATTAAATAATGAGGTTCCGAGAAAGAAATTTAAAAAGGAGCGTCAGAAAAATGATAGTGAACTTTAAGAGATTTCGTTTAATGGAAGTCTTTTCTGATTAGCCAAAAAACTAGTGTTATATTAATCATACTATGACGTAATAGTATTTATATCTATAACCGACGGGTTAACCCGTCGGTTAAAATAAAAGCGTAATAATTCATACTTAACATTACGCTAGTAATATACTCGATAACCTTTTCATTGGTTGTCGAAAGAGGATCGGGAAAAAATTCAATAATTAGCTGTTTTTTTTGGAAGGCACTTTTAATCCAGCTTCTTTTGCTTCACTAATTCCAATTGCAATAGCTTGTTTTCTGCTTGTTACTTTGCCATTTTTACCATTTTTGCCCGACTTTAAGGTTCCTTCCTTAAATTCATGCATTACTTCCTCAATTTTTTCTTGAGCTTTTTTTGAATATTTTGCCATGTTGTTTAATTAATAGATTAATAATTTACACAGTTTTATTTTTTAATGAAGTATCTAATTCTGAACTTTTGGTGCAATCAAAATTGCATTTTCTGAATTTATTACTATTGAAAAACTTGTATTCTTTCGAATTGTAGATTATAGTTGCAATTTGACTTTTTCCCAGTATTGAAGTGTTTCTTTTCCCGATCCGTTCCAATCCTTAGCGATTTTTTCATAATCCGAAAAGCCTACTAACATAGCATAGTAAAGGAATATTTCTTTCGAAATACGAAAGTTGTAGCGATCTTTTAATTTGTAATTTTTATTTGTTCTCTGATTATAATCGCGAAGTCTAATGGGTCTGATTTGAAATGCTCCAGCTGCTTCTTCTATCAGATTATATGCTAACGTATCGCCTCGACTTTCAACATGAACCACTGCTTTAATCAGTCTGTCATAAGGTTTTATTGGTTCTGATGTAAAAATGAAAAAGGCTTTTATTTCAGGAGCCATGGATCTCAGAGCTATTGATAAAAGGAGAATTATAAGTATACTTTTCAGGAATAGATATTTTTTCACTTGTAATTTATTTTTTACTCGATGAATATTTATATTCGAGTTTCCGACTTTCCCAAGAGTTTATTTGGTTAAATTGTTACGATGGGTTTGTCAAGAAATATATGCTTTATATCTGCATTTTTATGGATTATAGATTCAACATCGAAAGCAGTCAATATTTACTTTAAAGACAAACACTAATTAAATTCACGTGTACTTCTTACCTGCTCAGTTGATCTATCAATTTCTTTCGTGAAAGGAAAATCCTACTTTTTACTGTTCCAAGATTTAAATTAAGTTTTTCGGCAATCTCTATATACTTATAACCAGAAGTATGCATCTGGAATGGAATACGGAAATTTTCATCCAACTCCTCAATCTTTTTATTGATTTCATTATGAGAATACTGAGAATCAGGTCTATTGTTTTCTGATTTGCTGTTCATCAAAAGCAGGTTCTCGTTTATTTCATAATTAGTATTCTGCTTTTTGGCTTTTCGGTAGATATTAATAAATGTGTTCTTCATTATTGTAAAAGTCCAAGCTTTTAGATTTGTATTATCCTTAAACTGATTGCAATAAGCGAGTGCTTTTAGATTTGTTGATTGCAGCAAATCTTTAGCATTTTCATTATCAGAGGTTAAACTATACGCATACCTCATCAAGCAATCCTGAAGGCTAATTAGCTCGTTTTGAAATTCTACTTTTGTCAACGCTCGATGGTTAATTAGAATTCAAATATGATGGGTTTTAACTTTATATTAATTATACAATTATGTTATTAAGTTACATTATTCATACATTGTTATTTATCCGCATTACTTGATTTTGCTTTCTTTTTAAAATAGCCTCGAAGCAAAAAATTGTGTTGCGCAGCTTCAAGGTCTTCGTCTAATTTTTTGGAACTGCTCTCCAGATTCTTTATCGTTTCTTTCAAACGAGCACCTGATTCTTTATCGTGAAGTAAAACTCCGATTGGAGAATTGGGATTGCTTGCCGTTTGTTTGAGATTTGCAATAAATACAGCTGCGGTATCTGCAATGCTCTGTAGTTGCAAAACAGTAGTTTTAATCGAATTAAAGATTATTGTATCGGTAGTCAATTCATTTGCCAGTGTGCCTTTTTTATTGAGCCCTTCGCTGAAAGCAGCAAGCGAGCCAATCAGTTTTTGTGCCTTTTCCGAAGCGTTTTGCAATGATATTGTTGCTGCATTTATGTTTGAATAAACTGAATTATCGTTAAGGAATTTCCCAATTGTTCCTTCACCTGCAACTAACTTCTTACTAATGACTTTAAAATCGGTGGTGATCGCTAAAATATTCTTGTTATTCTCCTGAAGTGTGTTTATCATATCCTCTGATGTGAACGACTTTTCCACCTCTAGGGTATCACCTTCCTGCACTTCGTTGGATTTTGATGTTCCTCCATAAATAACTAAAATCTTTTTCCCAATAATTCCATCGCTGGTTATTTTAACTTTTGAATCCTTACGAATGTATTGCTGTGCGCTTGTTTCAATATTCAAAATTACTTTCACCTGTGATTCTCCATAAAATTGAAGGTTAAACACTGTACCAATTTTCACACCGGAGAACCAAATGTTATTCCCTTTCTGCAAACCGTTTACATCATCAAAAAGTGAAACCACTTTCATTTTATCTTTAAAAGTATTGCGAAGATTACCCACAATAAGGATTCCTGCTATAAGAAATAGAAGTCCTATAAAAATAAATAGGCCGACTATTACTGCTCGTTTATTTGATGTTTTATTCATGGCTTATTGTATAAAATTGTAATTAAAAAATCCTTTTACCTCTTCATCGTTTGAATCGAATACCTCTTCAAATTTCCCAATTCTTAGAAACTGTCCATCAAGCATCATAGCTATTCGATTTCCTGTATTTTTTGCGCATGTGAGGTCGTGTGTTATAATGATAGAGCTAGTGTTATACTGCTGTTGCACTTCATTGATAAGCGCAATAACTTCAGTGCTTGTAATTGGATCTAAACCCGATGTGGGTTCATCGTACAGCATGATTTCGGGTTTAAGTATTAATGTGCGTGCAATTCCAATTCGTTTCTTTTGACCACCTGAAAGATCCGATGGCATTTGATTTAACTTATCCATTAAGCCAACAGCATCAAGTACTTCATCCACCGCATTATTAACCTCTTTTTTGCTTAGGTTTTTTATGTTCATGGTTAACGGAAATGCAAGATTCTGGTAAACATTCATGCTGTCGTACAATGCGCTGTGTTGAAACGAAAATCCAATCCGTAACCGTAGTGCATCTAATTCCTTGCGATTTAGCTTATCGACCTGTTGTCCCAACACATACACTTCACCTTCATCGGGTTTAAGTAGTCCAACTATAATTTTTATTAAAACCGATTTTCCAGTACCAGATTTACCGAGTACAGCAATATTTTCGCCCTTAAAAAGATTAAAGTCAATACCCTTTAAAACCTCCAAATCCTCAAACGATTTATATAATCCCTTGATTGAGATAACCGATTCATCAGTATTTATAATATGCTGTAATCTTGATTTATCCATAAATCTAAAAATATCTAATCCAATTGGAAACCTGGACAATAATAACTTCCTCAATAAATATCAGAAACATGGAAAGCACTACAGCTTGATTCGCTGCTTTGCCAACGCCACGTGTACCCTGAGTAGCATTATACCCTTTGTAGCACCCAACCAAACCAATGGTTAAACCATAAGCGATTGACTTAACTACACCTGTAAAAATATCAAGGAAGGAGATGGTTGAAAATGCGTCTTGATAAAAACTGATAATGCTACTGGTTTCTTCGGTATGTACATTTATGTAAGAGCCAAATAGCCCAACGCAACTACAATACAAAGCAAGAATAGGAATAGTAATGGAAGTGGCTAGAACACGGGTAACGACTAAATATTTAAATGGATTAATTGCCGATACCTCCATGGCATCAATCTGTTCGGTCACTTTCATAGAGCCTAGTTCAGCACCTATGCTTGAACCAACCTTACCTGCGCAAATGAGCGCAGTTACAAGTGGTCCTAATGCTCTAACTATTGCAATTCCAATAAGGGAGGGAAGCCACGATGTTGCCCCAAAATCCTCTAACGAGGGGCGCGATTGTTTTGTAAAAACAATACCAACAATAAAACCGGTAAGGGTAATCAATGGTAATGCTCTAATGCCTATCTCAAAGCACTGGTTAATTACCTCACGAATGTGAAAGGGCTTTTTAATTACCTCCTTAAAAAAAAGGGAAGTAAACTTATAGGCTTTGTGAACACCCGTAAAGTAGTCGTCAATTCCTCTTGAGAAAATATACTTTTTAGTATTGTTATTAATCATTAAACCGATTTGAATTATTAACAGATACTACTTATACATAAAAGAAAAGATGTACAAGTTGTTAACTGATATTAGGCCAATTAAGATATTCATGATAATTATACGGCAAAGGTGAATACAACTATAGTGAAAGGTGTTACATAACTTTTTATAAAAGTTACATCATTCATACCTATTCAGTTCTGTAAGAGTTGGGGTGATTATGAGAATGATATATTTCTTTCTAAATCCTTAAATTAGGAACATGATAAGGAGTAGCTTAGTTATAAAATTGGAAAAAATACGTTTTTTCCATAAAAGATAGACTGAAACTAATTGATTTTCCCTTTTTATTGCAATAGCCATCAAATAAATTGTATATTTCTCAGATCTTCAACAATAAAATCCGATTAGTAGGGGATTAAACCATTAGATTGCTATATCAAGTTAAAACATGAAAAAGGAAGAAAGTAAAATCTTAAATAAAACTCTCCCAAAGTCTCCAACGGGAATTCAGGGATTCGATGAAATAACTGGCGGTGGATTGCCTACTGGCAGACCAACACTTATATGTGGAGGGGCAGGCTGTGGAAAGACACTTTTTGGAATGGAGTTTCTTATACGTGGTGCAACGCAGTTTAACGAACCGGGTGTGTTTATGTCATTCGAAGAAACGAATGAAGAATTGACCAAAAATGTTGCTTCACTCGGTTTCGATTTGGAATATCTTGTTAAGCATAAAAAAATTGCACTTGACCACGTTCATATTGAGCGAAGTGAAATAGACGATACTGGTGAATACGATTTAGAAGGTTTATTCGTACGACTCGGTTATGCAATTGATTCTATTGGAGCCAAACGTGTTGTATTAGACACCATTGAATCGCTATTTGCAGGATTGCCAAACCAGCTGATTTTACGTGCTGAGCTAAGGCGTTTATTCCGCTGGTTAAAAGTTAAAGGTGTTACGGCAATCATAACCGGCGAGCGTGGAGAAGAAACTTTAACAAGACAAGGTTTGGAGGAATATGTTTCCGATTGCGTTATTATTCTCGACCATCGGGTAACGGAACAGAATTCTACGCGTCGTTTACGAGTTGTTAAGTATCGTGGTTCAATGCATGGCACTAATGAGTATCCATTCCTGATTGATGAAAATGGTTTTTCAATATTACCTGTAACCTCCTTAGGATTAAAACATCAAATATCAAATGAAAGAATTTCAAGCGGTATTACTGCGCTCGATAATATGCTTGAGGGAAAAGGGTATTACCGTGGTAGCACTGTACTTATTTCCGGTACTGCCGGAGTAGGAAAAACAAGCGTAGCGGCACACTTTGCTGAAGCGGCTTGTAAACGTGGTGAGCGTGTTTTGTATTTCTGTTTCGAAGAATCGCCAAACCAGCTAATGCGTAATATGCTTTCTATTGGTATAAAACTAGAACCTTGGGTAAAGAAAGGATTATTACAATTCCAAGCAACCCGTCCAACATTTTATGGATTGGAAATGCACCTAGCTGCAACTCACAAAGCTGTTAATGAATTCAAACCTAGTATTGTAATTCTAGATCCAATAAATACTTTCACCATGGGTGAAAAAGATATTGAAGTAAAAATAATGTTAATGCGAATTGTTGATTACCTAAAGTCAAATCAAATAACAGCATTGTTTACCAACTTAAATTCAAATGGAGGCATATTAGAGCAAACAGATGTTGGAATATCATCGTTAATTGATACCTGGTTGTTACTTCGTGATATAGAATTAAGCGGTGAACGGAACAGAGGAATGTATGTACTTAAATCGCGCGGTATGGCTCACTCTAATCAAATTCGTGAGTTCATTTTAACTGACCATGGTGTAGAATTACGTGAGGTTTATGTTGGGGCAAGTGGAGTGTTAACCGGTTCAGCTCGTATAGCCCAAGAAGCAAATGAAAATGCCGAACTATTGACGCGTAAGCAAGATATTGAGCAAAAGAAACGAGAAATAGAAAGAAAACGCAAGGCATTGGAGGCTCAAATTGCTACTCTGCAAACCGATTTTGAATCGGAAGAATCAGAAGCCATTAAAATGATAAAAACAGAGCAAGACACAATTAAACGGTTGGAACAAGACAAAATTAAAATGGCAGAAAGCAGAAAAGCTAAGACTGAAAAGAATACAGTTAAGAAGTTGAAAAAATAATTAAAAGAAGTATTCGATGAAAGCAATAAAAGAGAATTCGGAGAAAAAAAATAAAGAAAAGAAATCTACAAAAAAAGTAGATGATAAGTGGGTGCTTCGTCTATACGTTGCCGGACAAACCCCCAAAGCCCTTACTGCATTTACAAATCTAAAAAAGATTTGCGAAGAGCAGTTAAAGGGTAAATATTCTATTGAAGTTATTGACCTTTTGATAAATCCACAGCTGGGTGCCGAAGATCAGATTCTTGCCTTACCAACGTTGGTAAGAAAATTACCAGTGCCTGTTCGTAAGATAATCGGTGATCTTTCGAATACGGAACGTGTTCTTGTTGGATTGAATTTATTGTCTATGAATGCGAATTAAGGGTTGAAAAAACAATTACGTATATTTTGTTAATGGTTTAATTATTAGCAATATGTAAAATATTTTCTTAGTGAATCTTTGTGCTTTTGTGTCTTTGTGGCATTTTTTATTTTTGCCACTAAGACACTAATTATCACCAAGTTTATAAGAAAGATATAAATTTCAACCCTTAATTCATATTATTAGCTGATTTATAATTACAATATGTGAATGGAGGAATAATTATGAAAGAGAAAAAAACAAAAGCTAAAAGTTCAACGGAAAAGTTTGATCAGACAATTTCTGGATCAGAAAAGGAGAAATATATTTTGCGTTTATACGTAACCGGTAAAACATTTCGATCAACTATGGCCATAACAAATCTAAAAAAGATTTGCGATGAATATCTTGAAGGTCAATATGATCTTGAGGTAATTGACCTATATAAAAAACCAAGTTTAGCAAAAGATGAGCAGATAATTGCAGCCCCAACATTGATTAAAAAACTTCCTCTTCCATTCCGTCGGATTATAGGCGATATGTCAGATAAAGAGAAAGTGCTTATGGGGCTGGATTTGGTAAAGATAAAGGGACTTTAAGGAATTTTAGTAAATTTGGAGTTTAAACAGAAATATCAATGATCAAAACAAAAGAACAGCTCATTATTGAAAATAAAGAACTACGTTCACGCTTGGTCGAAATTGAAGAAGCGCTTACAGCAATCCGCAATGGAGAAGTAGATGCAATAATTGTTTCTGGCAAAAAGGGAGATCAGGTTTATTCTGTCAGCTCTGCTGAAACACCATATCGCACTTTTATAGAGGAGATGAGCGAAGGGGCGGTTACTCTTACGAAAGAGGGTACAATTCTTTATTGTAATCAGAGATTTGCTGAAATTGTACAGACTCCACACGAAAGTGTTGTTGGTTCATCCCTTAAACGTTATGTCACACCGAATGATAATTCAAAATTAGATCACTTTCTTGATCAGTTGACGCATGGCAAACATGATGTTTTAATAGTATCCCTAACCAACACGCTATACCTTCGACTCTCCATTCACCTTTTGCCACCTTACCTGCAAGGTGATAATTATATACTTATAGCAACTGACATAACAGACTTAAAGAGAAAAGAAAAAGAGCTAAAGGAAATAATTGGCAAATTAGCTAACCACATAAAAGCGTTACAGACATTACGCATCGACAATATTAATGAAACTTTAGATGCTGAAGGAAGAAAAAATAAACTTGAGATTGCGAATAATAAGCTGTATAAAGAAATCACCAAACTTAATCGGTTAGTCGCAAAAATGAAGCAAAATCGAAAGAAAGCTATTAATTGAAAATATTATATTCGTAAAGTATATCCCATTTGGAACAAATGTTATAATCTATACCGCTAACTTATTCTTATGAACACGAATAAATACCTTAACCATCTCATTTAATAGCAGAGGAACCAGTCCTAAGCAAATAGCTATTACCCAACCACGCAAATCAAGCATTTGTAAGTGGAATGCACGTTGCATTACTGGAATTCCAATTACAATCAATTGAAGAAGAACTCCCAGTATAATTGCACCAACCAGATATTTATTTGAGAAAATGCCAATTTGAAAAATCGATTTTGAGCTATTCCTAACAGTTAATGTGTAAAACAATTGGCAAACAACAAGAACCATAAAAGCCATGGTTCTAGAGTAATTTACAACGTTTTCTGGAACTGCATTATCAAGTGGGCTATATCCATGCTCATAGTATCCAAACCAGAATGCAATAATGGTTAAAACACCTATTAAAAGCCCTCCAAGTATGATATGTAAACCTGCACCTCCAGCAAAGAAACTCTCGTTCGGATCTCGGGGTTTCTCTTTCATCACATCGGGGTTACCAGGATCCATGCCTAATGCAATAGCTGGAAAAGAATCGGTAATAAGATTAATCCATAAAAGTTGTGTGGCAATAAGTGGAGCTTTCCAACCTATAAGAATTGTTACAAATACTGCAACCACTTCTCCAAGGTTACAGGTAAGTAAATAGACAACTGATTTCTTGATGTTATTGTATATGTTTCTACCTTGCTCAATGGCCGAAACGATGGTTGCAAAGTTATCGTCGGTAAGAATCATATCCGAAGCCCCTTTGGCAACATCAGTACCCGAAATCCCCATTGCAACGCCTATATCAGCTGCATTTAACGATGGTGCATCGTTTACCCCATCACCGGTCATGGATACAATATTCCCATTTGATTTCAAAGCATGAACTATTTTCACTTTATGCTCCGGCGACACCCGTGCAAATACTAAAAATTCAAGAATTTTACTTGAAAACTCTTTTTCAGTGAATTCATCAATCTCTTTACCCGTAATTGTTTGATTAATATTATCAACAATTCCTAAATCATTGGCTACTGCAAAAGCTGTATTCTTGTGATCGCCAGTAATCATAATAGTGGTGATTCCAGCCGTTTTTGCTTTTTGAATCGAGGACTTCACTTCCGCTCTAGGAGGGTCAATCATTCCTACAAGCCCTATAAGTATTAAGTCTTTTTCCATTTCAGAGGCTTCAATAACTGAATCTACAGGTTTGTAAGCCACACCAAGAGTACGAAGGGCATCGTTTGCCATTTTTTCAGTTGCAGTAAAGTATTGCTCTTTGTGTAAATCTGTAATAGGGATAACTACTCCATTTTCTAACACATGAGTAGAAAGTTCTAGTAGGCTAATGATTGCTCCTTTTGTGTAAACTGTAAACTTTCCATTCTCTTCGTTTAGTGTTGACATCAATTTTCGGTCAGAATCAAAAGCAAATTCACCAATTCGTTTGTTATCGGTATTTAATGTTTTTCTATTAATTCCAATGTTATCTCCTAGAACCAGCAATGCAATTTCGGTTGGGTCGCCTGTTCCTTGTCCATTCTCGTAGGTTGCATCGGAGCAAAGAATCATAGCTTTTGCTAGTAATGTCCCATCCTCCGAGACAGTACTTTTGTTATCCAATTCAACAGGTATATCACCCTCCAGGTTGAAATACCTTGTAATAGTCATCTTATTCTGGGTTAATGTTCCCGTTTTATCGGAACAGATAATATTGACCGAACCAAGCGTTTCAACGGCAGGCAATTTCTTTATTATGGCGTTTCTCTTTGACATTTGGGTTACCCCAATCGCAAGAACAACTGCTACGATTGCAGCAAGACCCTCGGGAATAGCCGCTACGGCTAATGAAACCGACATAAGGAACATTTCAGCTAATTCTCGTCCCTGAAGCATTGCTATTACGAAAATAATAACACAGATACCGAGGGCAAACATGCCTATGGTTTTTCCCAATTTACCCAGTCGAATTTCTAATGGTGTTTTTGATTTCTTTTCGGTGTTAATGATATTAGCAATTTTACCTACTTCGGTATTCATTCCAGTTTCAACCACCACACCAACACCTCTTCCTTTGGTTACGAAAGTGGACATGAAAGCGATGTTTGCAAGGTCACCTAGAGGTGTTTTTGGATCTTCGATAATAAGCGATGCATCCTTATCAGAAGGCACAGATTCACCGGTGAGGGCTGATTCCTCTATCTGAAGATTTGCCGACTCAATTAAACGAATATCCGCAGCAATAAATCGTCCGGTATCAAGAATTAGAATATCACCTTGTACAATCTTCTCGGAATCTACCTCTTTTACTATCCTATTTCGGAGGACAAGAGCTTTATGGTGCGACATCTTGCTAAGAGCCTCAATAGCTTTACCTGCCTTAACCTCCTGAAGAACCCCAAGTACAGCATTAATAATAATAACAAGAATGATAATAACTGAATCGGCGTATTCACTCAAAACAAGGGTGATAATAACAGCAACAAATAGTATATAAATAAGCCAATCCTTAAGCTGTGCAATGAATAATAGGAAAACGCTTTTCTTATTCTTCTTTTGCAGCTTATTTGCACCATATTTTTCAAATCGTACTTTTGCCTCATCCTCTGAAAGACCATATGATGGATCGACTTTCAACTCTTTAAGAACATCGATAATTGATTTGGAAAACCACATTTCTTAAAAATTTAAGTAACTACTCAGATACATTTTCAGGTAACCATTTTCTTTCATGGGTAAAATTAAACTACAGTAATAAATACTGTTACTCGCTTTCATCTCTCGCAAAGCCGCAAAGACCGCAAAGAAAGAAAAAACGTATTCGTTTTTTCCCTTTGCGTGCTAATTGATTGTAATTCCAGCAACTTCATTTTCCCAGACTTATTCTAACAAAAAAACATTTTCCCAATGAGTTTTCGGCTATGTTTTTTAATTGTAATCTTCTGTGTGCTCATAGAACACCATAGTGTATTTGCGTCTTTGCGCCTTTGCGTGAGAGTTTTTATTGCTGCTGAATAGTTCAATAGTTGAAATGTTAACCATTAAAGACAACCTTGACACATAATCTTATCGCTTGAGAATTCGCTTTGTGTCTTATCTTCAAAGAGTCTATAATTATGAATCTCATTGTTTATGTTTTGCAATTTATTGATTAGTTGTTATTTAATTTTTTTTATAAACCTGCTTTTTATCTTTTTGACAAAATCTGGTTCTTCCTTTATTTTCTCAATTTCACCTATCAGGAATCCATAGGGCTTTAGCTGGTCAATATGGTCACAAACAATCTTAATCATAGCAATAAGAGGAATGGCAATAAAAATACCGGGTACACCCCAAATTAAATTACCTACTATAAGCACAACAATGGTTGTGAAAGGATTAATTTTTACCTGTGGACCTACAATTAGTGGACTTAGTAACCATCCCTGTATCGCCTGCACTACTAAATAAGTACTTAATATCAATATCAGCATAGTAAGGCTGGCTCCATTTGCTGCAGCAACTAATAAGGTGAGCGAAGTTCCAATAATATTTCCAATGAACGGGACTATTTCTAAAAGACCGCAGATAATGGCAAAAAAGAGAGCATTTTTAACACCTATTATGGAAAATCCTATGCCATACATTATCCATAAGCATACTATCATTTTAGCGAGTCCAAGCAAGTATTGTTGGGATACATTGGTGATGCTATTTAATACCTGTTCCATTTCATTTTGTTGAGAAGGTGGAGTAAGTTTGACTATGAAACGGCGGATATGATTTCGGTAATACAATAGAAGAAAAATATATACAAGAACTAAAATAAAATTAGTGAGAACATATGTAAGTGATCCTACCACCTTCTGCATGATACCAGTAATTGATGGTTGCTCCTTTTTTAGTATCTGCGATTGCTCTTTTAACGAAATATTGAAATTATTAAAAATAAATTCTTGAATTCGATTGCCAGTATCAATAGCTTTTTCGGTAATGTTGGAGAAATCGGAGGCCAATTCAGAAATCTGCCAACCAAGCAATATACCTATTCCAGATAAGGTGATTAAAAACGCTAATAGACATGATATCGCTGCGAGCCCTTTGGGCACTTTCTTACCTTCCAACCATTTACAGAGAGGTAAAAAGAGTGTAGCTAAAATACCCCCAATAGCCAGAGGCATAAGGAAAACTTTAGCATAGTATAATCCTGCAATAACTAGAAATAGTATAAGCAGTTTTTTTATTATCGAAGATGAAGATGTTGTCATATTGCACCTAATATTTTTATGTATAAAAAACTCTTGTTGTAATTCTATCTTCAGGTAATCGAAAATCTACAAAAAAAAATCTTAGTATTTTAAAGCGATACATGCCTTTTCAACTTAAAAAATTTATAAATTTCAAACCAAACAATGGTTGATAAACCTGCACAAATGCAAATGGCAATATTTATCATTGTAAGTTTTTGAAATTGGAATAAATCCAAAAAAAATTGAATATTTAAAATTAGAGCCATAAAGAAAATTGCCCCTCCAACAACCCATAAAACGGCTTTATTGGGTGTTGCAATTATCCTAAATATATTATCGGTCCAAGACCGATTGGTTAGTATAACCGCAATGTTTGAAACAATTAAGGTTGTAAATGCCATTGCTCGTACCTCCTTTTCGCTATAACCAAAGTGCAATCCTACGAGGTAAACGGTAAGGGTTATTATTAATATACCCACTCCTTGTAAACAGGTAAACCAGATTTTTTTGCCTCCAAAAAATGGCTCACCTATTCTCTTTGGTGGTCGGCTCATTATATTTTTCTCTTCTTTTTCGGCTTCGAATATGATTGAACATGCCGGATCGATAATTAATTCGAGGAAAACAATATGCACAGGCCATAAAATAAGCGGGAAATCGCCCAGCAAAATTGGAATTAACGATAAGCCAGCAATGGGTACATGGATGGCAAAGATATATCCAAAAGCCTTTTGGAGGTTATCAAAAATTCGTCTTCCCATTTTAATAGCACATACAATAGATGCAAAATTATCATCCATAAGAACTAGTGAAGATGCTTCTCTGGCAACATCGGTACCCTTTTCGCCCATTGCAATACCAATGTGAGCTGATTTTAATGCAGGCGCATCGTTGACTCCATCGCCAGTCATGGCAACAATCTCATCGTTTTTCTTTAATGCGTTTACAATTTTAAGTTTCTGTTCTGGAACAACTCTGGCAAATACATTTGTTTCCTTTATTCTTTTGCATAATTCTTTTTCTGTCATTGCCTGTAATTCCTGACCAGTTATGATATTATCTGGATTCTCAAGGCCAATTTCTTGAGCAATATGCTTTGCGGTAATTGGATAATCTCCTGTAATCATTATTACCCTGATACCCGCTTTACTACATTCGTTTACTGCATGCCTAACATTTTTGCGAATGGGATCGGAGAGGCCAATTAGTCCAATAAAGTCAAAAGTAAAATCGTGCTGTATTTCGGGCAAGGTTTTCGAATCAATTTTTGCCTTGGCTACACCCAAAACCCTCAACCCTTCTGATGCTAATTCTTCAATTGCCAATGATAATCGTTTTTTGTTTTCTGCATCCAAATGACAAAGATCAAATATAGCTTCTGGTGCACCTTTAGTTGCAATAACTCTATCCTTTGTTTCTTTAAATGAAAAAACTCTCGACATGGCAAGAAGTTCCTTTGACAAAGGATATTCTTTTACCATTTCCCAACTTTTATGGATATGCTCTGTACCTTTTAGGTATAAATCACCAATACTGGTGATTGCCCTTTCCATGGGATCGAAAGGATTGATTTGGCTCGATAGAATACCGTACTCAATTATTTCATGGAATTCGGAATTAAAATCCTTGGCTTTTTCAACAGTCAAAAAATCTTTCCCGTTGTAAAGTTTTGTAACGGTCATCCTATTTTCGGTGAGCGTACCTGTTTTATCAGTGCATAGAACCGTTGCCGAACCAAGTGTTTCTATTGCCGATGGCTTTCGAGTTAAAACTTTCTTCTTAGACATTCGCCATGCCCCAACAGCCATGAATATTGTGAGAATTACTGGAAATTCTTCAGGCAACATAGCCATAGCCAAGGTTAATCCTGCCAGAAATCCATTGACCAGATTTCCGCGAGTAAGGGTATAACCGATGATTAGGATAACACAGAGTATCGCAGCAATTATTGTAATTTTTTTTACCAGCGATCCCATCTCACGGTTAAGTCTGGTTGGTTCTTCTTTTACGCTCTCCAGCGCTTTGCCAATTTTTCCAATTTCTGTGTTGACACCAATACTAGTCACCCGTGCGATACCGTTTCCCTGAACAATCATGGTTCCAGAATAAACGAAAGGTAAATCATCGCCACCCGGTTGTGTGACTTTCTCAACCTCATCCCAGTCGATTTTTCGAACTGGGACTGGCTCTCCTGTAAGTAACGATTCATCAGCAAGTAAACTACTCGACTGTAAGATTGTAGCATCAGCAGGGACTCTATCGCCTTCCTGTAACACTATAATATCATCAGTAACTACCTCAACACCTGCAATTCGAACCTCAACACCATCTCTGATTACTATAGCCCTAGGACTTGCCATATCTTTTAAAGCATCGAGCGCTTTTTCGGTCTTCTTTTCCTGATAGAATTCGATGCCCATAATTACAAAAACAAAACCCATCAGCATTAAGCCTTCCTGAATATTACCTAAAATCAGATATAAAGATCCACATGCAACCAAAAGGATAAACATTGGTTCTTTAACCACTCCAAATGCAATAGAGAAAAAGTTTTTAGGTTTTGATGATGGGAGATTGTTTAATCCCTCAGCACGTAATTTCTCTTTGGCCTGATTGGCTGTTAGCCCTTTGTATTTATCAGAAACTTTAAGCATGTTATTGATGCTTTTTAGTTGGTATGATGAAAAGTGGTATTGTAGTGTGATGTAAAACTTTTTCAGTTACGCTTCCCATTAGAATATTCTCAAACCATTTCTGACTGTGAGAGCCCATTACAATAATGTCGGCATGCAAATTTTTTGCAACTATTAATATTGAATCGGCAAAACCGCCTTCCATTACAATGATTTGAATGGTTTCATCACCAAGGTGTTTTTTTGTTTTTTCAAGAAAAAGTAATGATGCATGATTCAAATCAGCAACGCTATCTAATTGCAATGGACCCATATTCAAGTACGATACTGAATAATAAACAAGATCCACAACAACATGCAGCAATATAACTTTAGCACCCATCGATTTTGCTAATAGAAATCCACTTTCCGCTATTTTTTGTGCCGTAGGATCATAATCTAGCGCAATCAATACCTTTTTTATCTTTTTTGGTTTCATTTTTTGGGTTTTATCTGAAAATGTAGTATCAATGTCGTTAGCATTAAGGAATTTGACGCTAGCATGTCCTGCGGACTATGCTAGGTTAATAAACCTTCCATAGTCCGTAGGGCTCGGAAGAGTTGATTAAAAAAACACTAACTAAACGACATTGAATGTAGTATTCCCATTAAGTAGTGGTTTTAAAAATTTCTATTTGTGTTTCTTAGTTGGAATGATGAAAAGCGGTATCGTCGTGTGACGCAAAACCTCTTCTGTAACACTCCCCATGATTATATTCTCCAACCATCTTCGGCTATGTGAACCTATTACAATTAAATCAACGTGCTGGTCTTTAGCTGTTTTTAATATTGAGTCCGCAAAATCGCCTTCTTTCGCAATAGTTTTAATGGATTTATCACCTAAATGGGTCTTTACTTTTTCAAGAAAATGCTCAGCCGTTTTTTTCATGCTATCGGATTGGAAAGATCCCATATCCATATAGCCTTGAAAACCCTCTACTTGTGAATATTCAAGGGCTGAATAATAGGTAACATCTGCTATAACATGAAGCAATATAACTTCAGCATCCATTGTCTTAGCCAGTGAAAAACCTATGTCTGCAACCTTCTGAGCGGTTGGGTCATAATCCAACGCTATCAGTACTTTTTTAATCTTATTTGTTTTCATTTTTTATGTATTATCTGATTATTGGTTATTTATTAAAACTTTCAAATTTTATCAATAGGTTTTTATCAAAGTCAATCGGTTTTAGCGTGTCGTTAACGGCATCGTATTCATAGAGCTGTTTTTTTTCGGGGCTAAATGAAAATCGGGTAGTATTCATCTTCCTTTCGGTATACATTTCATAAAGAGTGAAATCGTAAGTTTTAGAATAGCTAATTACTTTATCTTTTTTCGCATCCGGACTTCCTTCTAAGCTAATTCCAATAGACGAACCTCCATTTTTTATTACTACATCATAAAGTCCCTTAGTAAGCTCTTTATAGCGTGGAGAAGTTGTTATGATTTCCTGTATAATACTTTCGCGATTAAGCCTAAACTTATTCTTTTTACTGTCTTTGCTGTTACAAGCAAATACAATTAGAATGGAGAATATTAGAGCAGTTAATGTGAATTTTTTCATTTTTCATTTTATTAATTGCAGTTCTTATTTTCAAGTAGATTTAATCGAGGTATAAATCGCTTTTAATGCGAATTAACCTATTGTTTTCAAAATAAAAGATAAACTTCATGCTGCTATCTGAATTAACAACTTGAACTTCATTGCTAATCGATTTTTTTATTTGAAATTTCCGGATAAAGAGTTTTTTTGTTATGCCCACTTTAACGTTGCTCCTTAGGCCAAATTTTGAGTTGGTAACATCGAAGGTAATGACGAAATCCTTATGCCTTGCCCTGTAGATTTGAATTTTATTTTTAGAATCGGAAAAAGTATAAACCGTATCGATAAACGAAGAATCGTGCGAATTGATGACCGGTTCAATGGTGCAATCAAACATTGGATATATTTTCGTAATAATTGCTATATTATACCTGCTTAACGCATTTGATACAAATTCATTGCACTCAATAAATGTTACTTTACTCGAGTCTGTAAAGTAATTTTTTGAATGGAATAGAATTTTATCGTTATTGGTATTTACCGTTGAAATATCATTTCTTAGAATATTACACCCCGTAAACCCTATAATGATAACTGATAGAAACATATATCTTATCCCCATTTTTTTTGTTTTAAAATAATTATAATCGAATCCCGATTACTAAAATGTCATCTATTTGCCTTGTTCCTTCTCGCCAATTTTCAATGAAATTTTCGAGATGTTTTTCTTGTTCTGGCATTGATTTATTTTGAATTTCAAGTAAAATATTTCTAAAATTATTTTTCATCAATTTTCTTTTATTTTGCCCATTAAATTGGTCGGCATAGCCGTCAGTTGAGAGATAAAAAGTGTCACCTTTACTAAGCATTAGTTCATGATTTTCAAAACATTGATTATAAGGAGTTGAACCTCCAATTACCTCTCTGGTACCTTTAATTTCCTCAACGTAACTCATCCCTTTCCTAATTAGCCAAAAAGGAATTCTTGCACCTGAATATTGAACATTACGTTTTCTCGTATTTATAGAACAAATCGCTATATCCATTCCATCCCGGACCAACTCATTTTCATCCCATTGATGCAATGAATTTTTGATTCCATTATTTAAATATCTTAGTATTTCAGAAGTATCGGAAGTTTGTAAAACGGCATCTCTTATTATCTCTGAACCCATCATACTCATTAATGCTCCAGGAACACCGTGTCCCGTGCAATCTGCTGCAACTATGAAAACAGTTTGTTTCTTCTTATGAAAGAAATAAAAATCTCCACTTACTATATCTTTGGGTTTGTAGATTATAAAACTTTCAGGAAGAGAAGAATGGATATCTTCCTTCCTTGGCAGGATTGCTCGCTGGATATGCCTTGCATATATTATACTATCCGTAATCACTAAGTTTTTTTCTTCAAGTAGAAGTTTATATTTCTCTTCTGCTTCTTTTTGAATATTGGCAATAATCAATTCGTCAGCCCGTTTTTCCTTCTCTTCGTTTTGGAAAGCAAGCTCTGTATTAGCAATAACTAGCTCTGCTGCTCGTTTAACTTTTTCCTCATTTTGAAAGGCGAGTTCTTTATTTATTATGATATACTTTTCGTTTTGGGCTTCTATTTGCTCATTTTTTTCTTTGAGGTCGATTTCGGCTAGCTTTCTTTCCGTGATATTGTGAACTACGCCCTGCATACCCGTTATTTTTCCGTACTCTAGTACAGGAATGGCTTTTATTTCGATATGAATAATATTACCATCAATACGTAGGACTTCAAGCTCCAAACCATCGAAACGTTCCTTGTTTTCAATTATCTTTTTGAACGTATAGTTAACGCCCTTTATATTTCCGATTTTATTAAAATCGGTAAAAAACCGCCCCGATAGCTCTTCGGGACTCTTAAATCCTAGTATTTTAGCCATCGATATGTTGGCAAATGTGATTTTACCATGATTATTCGTAATGAAGTAGCCATCGTTAACTTCGTTAACAAAATCTTTATATTTCCTCTCGCTATCATGCAGGGCATCCTCTGCATGTTTCTGCTTTATGGTAAGCTCATGCTCATTGATGGCTCTATTAATTGCAGGAACCAGCCGTTCAAGCTTGTTTTTAAGCACGTAATCGGTTGCTCCGTTTAGCATTGCATCTATTGCTCTATCCTCACCCATTGCACCTGAAACGAATATGAATGGCATTTGAGAATATCTTTCCCTTGATACTTTTAGGGCCTCATTGCCATTGTAGTCGGGTAGGTTGTAATCTGAAAGGATTATATCAATATCTTCAGTTTCTAGGATATTTAAGAAATCTTTTTCGTTATCGGCCAGAAAATATTCATGCTCAATTTCCCCGATCTCAATTAATGTACGAATTAATTCAGAGTCGTTCGAAGAATCCTCAAGGTGCAATATTTTAATTTTCTTTTTCATAGTTTATTATTCAACGGCACTTTGCCTTGAACCTATTAATCAACTTGGCCTTTTATACTTTAAGTGCAGCTTATTGCTCTTTGATATGAGTTTCTTCCACTGTAAAATCATCCCTAGGCATACCTTTTCGGTGCTATTTACATTTTTATAGCTTGGGTTTTCGGCCTTCATGACTACCTCAATAATTAGATTTTGGGTATTAAATACGCCTACTCCAATAGATTCGAGGTAATAGTCTTTAACGTTATCATACAATACTTTTCTAGTCTCGGGGTTCAATAATCGAATATGTAAGGGGTAGTACTTCTGATCGGCACAAAAGGAGATCATATAATCTCTACCCCCATAAAAAAGTACGTTGTATGTTAATGTGTCATTTATTTGAACCATTTTGTGTTTTGGCTGTAAATAAATTTTGTAGTTCGCTTTTATGCACTTATTGCAATTAGCGTATTTGGAGTAATTGAAAAATTCATTACAGTCCTGGCTAAATGAAATAGTGGAGCTAGCAGCAAATAGGATGGATATGATAAATATTTTTCTCATGTTTTATTTTTAATTATTCTGGTCCAATGCATTATCATGCCAACGCATACCAAATCTGTCATTCTATATTTTTTATCGCCTAATAGTTCCGATAAGAACGATATTTCGACAATTAGGTTCTGAGTTTTATAAAATCCTATCCCGATTGATACGCAGTAGTTATCGGCGGCATTATCGTAAATCTCCTCTTTCGTATCAAATTTTAACAACCTGATATGGATAGGATAATACAGTTTATTAGCACAAAAGGATATTATATAATCTCTATTCCCCTCAAATACAATGTTAAATGTTAGCGTATCGTTAATGCCAACGGCAATGCTTTTTGGTTGGAGGTAGGTTTGGTAATGATTTATTCTTGGTCGGCACTCAGCCCACCTATTGAACTTACTACAATCCTGACCGAAAGCGTTGATAGATGATAGGCCTAGAAGAAGTAATATGAATTTTATTTTTATCATTTCATGGTTTGTTTGGTAATTGTATTTCTGATTTTGGTTATTTTTTCTTTGAACGACATAAATTCAGCCTCAGAGGATATGATTACACCACCTCCATCAATTATTATATGATTAATGGTGTCATTTGTTATTTCTAGCTCTTCATCCTCTTGGCTCAACATCCAAAAAGCATCGTTAACCTCCTTTATTAAAGAGTAAGATTGTGCTAGTTCCTTCTTTGAAATATGCTTTTTTGAATACTGATAGAGAATATTAAACGCATGTTTCTGTTCTGCAATTTTTTGTACTATTAGGTTATCCTTCGAGTATTTATCGACCTGATTAACGGTGAGATATAGGCACTCAACATAGGCACCAGTGGTTATAAGGGTAACATCGCTTTGCCGATTGTTGGCTTCAAGATCATTTATTACATCGAAGAAAAACTGATTCGTTATTGATTTAATGGAATCGATTGAATTGACATCCTCCTTTATTTTCTCGATTAGCTCTTTTTTGACCTTGCTGGATAGCCGTAATTCATCGCTCAACCGTTTAATGGCTTCAAGGTATTCCTCAACCTCGTTTAACCTCTTGAACAGGGCGCAATACGATAGGTCGGCCATGTAAACGCCAAGGTTCAGATATTTCTCATTGGATTTGATGTACATCTCCTTTTTTTTCGCTGAATTTGTTAGGTTCGAAATGTAGATAAGCCCTACATCATTAATTGTAAAGAGTATTTCGGCTGGCGAAGGGAAAAGAAAATAGATGTTCACTAGGGCTTTTTTTAGGTCGATAATATCTGCCGAAGTTTCAAATGAGCTGTCAGTGGTTTTTTTATTATCTGAATTTCCACCCCGGCATGCGGAAAGCAGTAGGAGGGATAGAAGAACGATAAATATTGAGTTCGATTTTTTCATTTTATTTATTTTAATTATTATTTAAGGAATTGTTATTACTACCTGAGTTTTTCAAGAGCATCGATGGAGACTTTCAGGCCATCAGCAATTAATACAATGTATAAACCCAAGGACATTATCCATATTACTATCGAATTGAATAAAACCGTATCAATTAGCAGGCTACCAATTCTTTTATCGGCTGCGTAAAATTGAGCTCTGCCAAATGAATTCTCGGGTACATCGTATATCGGTTCAGCCTTTCGAACTATTTCCCCATCCTGAATAATCAACTTCTTGAATTCATTATTGCTGAGGACATAATCAGCTATGCTGTTATTGTAATTTTCCTGTTTAAATTTGAGCATCGCCTTGTCGTTACGATTAAATGCTAAATACAAGTTATCGAAAACGCCATTCTCTTCTTCCTTAAATTTATCCATTTGCTCTGATAGAATTGACTTACAACGGCTCAAGAAAAGGTTAACCTCTTTTAATTTTAATAGACTTGTATCATCTTCATTGAGGGAATAGTTAAAGGGGTTACGAATCTTGCTATTTATTAATTTCAACCCGTTGTTTAGTACCTTAATATCTTCAAGTTTGATCTGCCCTTTCAATGTTTCTGTCTCAATATCGTCAATGAGGTTTACTAGAAACGGAATAAGATTAAGCTGAATGTAGGAGGTGTTGCTTTTATGCTGTTCGATATCGAACCAATGCTGCTGATAATCGTTATCCCTGAATTGCGAAACGGCGAGCGCTTCGAACGCCCATCTCGATAGCATTATATCGCCAATAATGGGTACATATTTCTCCGACTTCATGGTGTAGTTCAGCTTATCGAACGGTACGATTATACCGCTTAGTAAGATTTGTGGTACTAGCATTAATGGGATTAGAATGTAAATGGCCACGAGCGACTTAAAGGCGGATGAGATATTTAACCCAATCAGATTGGCACAACAGGATACAGAAAACAATATTATTCCATGGGTCAAATTCATCCCGTTGATTTGCAATATGGAATTCCCGATTAGAACAAACAGAAAGCTTTGAATGGCCGATATAGCAAAAAGAAAAGAAACCTTTGAGTTAATGTAGCTGAACCGGCTGAGCGAAATAAACTTCTCTCGCTCCCGTATTTTTCGATCCCGATGAATTTCCTCTGCGCTGATTATCATCCCCACAAATAGGGAAGAAATTACGCTCATAAATAGATATACAGGCAGATTAAGGTTTTCGATAAATAGATATTTTTTGGGATTATCTATAGTGCCAATTGCATATTTGCAGAAGAAACCAAGTATTAAAGCAAGCGCAGGGCTTATCAGGATTATCATTGCTAGGTATTGTTTATCGGACAGCCTTGATAGCGCTTGACGTTTAAAGAATATCTTGAATTGATTTAGTCTGCTAGCGAGTTCGAAATGAACTTCTGGAATTGTAGTATGTTTTGGTAATGTTTGCTCTGCAATGTTTATGTTTTCGGTGTAGTATTGGTTCCATTCTTTTGGCTCAACTTTTCGTTGGCTCAGAAATTTCCCCTGCTCATTGGTTTTCTTTTCATCAATGATGTTAAGGATGTCTTCAGGGCTAATATTTCCACAAAATTCACACTCATAGGAGGTTGAATTTATTTTTTCGGAAATACGCTTAAAGTAATTGATTGCCTCCATGGCCTTCCCGAAGTAAATGGGGTAACCCCCAACATCAAGGATTAACAATTGGTCTATCTGCTTAAAAATATTAGATGATGGCTGATGAATATTGATGATGACCAATTTGCCGTTATGCGTTTGCTCACCTAGTAATCGGATAATATTTTCAGCGTCATTGGAGGAAAGGCCTGATGTTGGCTCATCGAGTAAAAGAATTGCAGGCTCACGGATTAGCTCAAGGGCTATGTTTAGCCGTTTTCGTTGTCCTCCGCTAATATATTTATCGAGAGGTGAACCAACTTTCAGATGCCTGATATCATATAAATCAAGATTTAGCAAGAGGCTATTCACCTTATCATCGATTTCAGCGTTTGCGCTTAATCCAAAGCATAACTTTGCGTTATAGTAAAGATTCTTGTAAACGGTCAACTCCTCGAAAAGAAGATCGTCCTGTGGCACAAAACCTATAATATTCTGAAAATTGATATGCTCATCATAGATGCTGTGCCCATTGATTCGAATGGAGCCATTGGGCGGTTTAATTGTACCATTCAGAATGTTCATCAGAGTTGTTTTTCCTGTACCGCTAGCACCCATAATGCCTAATAGTTCACCCGATTCGCCGTGTATGGATAGCCTTTTTATTCCATTATCCCCTTTTTTGAAACGATATTCAATATCGATTACCGCTAAATGAATAGACTCGTTAATTGTTTTATCTAGGAAATATTCGATTACCTCGTGGTAGTATATCGGAATGTTATTCATTGCCGATATAACGGAGCTCTTGCTGAACGAATATATGGTAAGCGGAAATATCTGATTGTTGTTGAGGTAAATATTTTCATCGCCATTGTAGTAAAACATTAACATATTTACCGATGGCAAATACAGAAAATAGATCTGACCTTTTAGATTTTCTCTTCGAATAAACTTGATATCGTTGAAGATATTGAATTTACCCACGATGATCAGGTTTTTTTTACCGTTTATCCGATGAAGGTTCTCGAAAACAAATTCACACAACGAATGATATTCGTTAGCTTTTATACAAAAATTGGCTGCGATAGAGTCAATGGTAACTCTTAAGCGATTATCGGTTTTATAACCATTAAAATGGTTTATTTGGTAAAACTTGATGAACTGAAGCAGATGAACTACAATTATTATTCTCTCTTTGATCGGAAGATCTGAGATTATAGAATTACAAATTGTTTTTAAAAGGTTTTGTTCATCGGAGTCCTTGGGTAATTCTTTTTCTTTTGGTAAGTATTCTTTGTAGAAATCATCTAAAAGTTTGATATAGTGCTCAATATCCTGAAGATGAAAATCATTCCTCAGCAGTTTTTCAATAAAACTTCGGGAATACCCATATACCACCTCGGCGTGCAAAGCGGTAATATTTGCAAACAACCTCAAAAGCGATATGAGAAATGTTTTATTCATTTAGCTCGCTTTCGTTTTTTTTAAGCAATCGTTTATGGTACGAACCAGCTCCTGAATTTCTATCGGTTTTTTGATGAGGAAATCGCACGCTGAATCGATTGCTCTTTCATCCTGCAATGGGAGGGAGGAAGTTATTTGAATAATAATCGGAATCTCAGGTCGAACTTTTTTTATTAAACGAGTCAATTCGTAAATATCTGTAGATAATATATTTATTACTATTAATACCTTGTCAATAGCATTGATCCGCTTTATTAAATCAAGCGCTGCTTGACCATTTGCTACGGTGTAAACTTTCAAACCATTATCCTTTAAAATATAATCGAGGTATAAACGATTCGATTCAACATCATCAACTATCAAAACGGTTCCATTTTTAATGTTTGTATGTTTTTCATTGCTGATGTTAGATAGGGGAGGAGAGTGCTGGTTCACTAGCGGTAGTGATAGATAGAATGTTGAACCTTTCTCAATTTGTGATTCAACCCAAATGGCTCCATTCATTTTATCGATAAAACTTTTGCATATTGCTAGCCCTGAACCAATGCCTCCGAACTCTCTTGTTGGAGACTCCTCGGCTTGCCTGAAAAAATCGAAAATAATATCCTGTTTCTCAATGGGGATTCCAATCCCTGTATCCCTTACATAGAAAACAATCTCTTTCTCATTAATATGATATCCCACTTCAATTCTCCCGTTATTGGTAAACTTTATAGCGTTTAGCATCAATCTTCGGATCACCCCTCCGAACATATCATAATCGGCCAAAACATGAACATCCTCTTCCGGTGATTTATCGAATACCGAAAAATTAAGCCCCTCCTTATTACACTTAATCAGCTCATCGTTGATTATGAAACGGGCTTTATCAAGCAAGTCGCTCAGCTGAATCTCTTTGATTTTTTTTGTTATATTCTCCGAAAGAATCGAGGCAACAATAAAAAGGTCTTCAATGATAGTCAAGAGCTGATTACCCCCTTTATTGATAACTTTTGCATAATCGATGATCTGCTGCTTATCATCAATACCCGTTATCAATTGAGAGAAGTTAAGGATAACATTAAGTGGCGTGCGTAGTTCTTGTGAAAGGTTAGTAAGAAATATGGACTTAATCCGGTCACTCTCTTCAGCCTTTTCTTTTGATTCCTCCAGCTCTTTATTAATTTTTATATACCTTATGTTTTGCGCTTCAATGAGCTCGTTTTTACTTCTGAGATTTACCTCTGCCTGCTTTTTTTTATTCTCAAGTTCATACTCATGCATTGCCCTTTTTATGGCAGGAACCAATCGTTCAAGTTTGTTTTTAAGTACATAATCTGTGGCTCCATTTAACATCGCATCAATAGCTCTATCTTCACCCATTGCACCTGAAACGAAAATAAATGGTATGTGAGAATATTTTTCTCTGGCAACTTTTAAGGCATCGTTACCATTGTAATCGGGCAGACTGTAATCCGATAGGATTATATCAATATTTTCAGTTTCTAAAATTTTTAGGTAATCTTTTTCGTTATCGGTTAATAGATATTCAAAACCAACACATCCATTTTCAATTAATGAGTGTATTAGCTCTGAGTCATTTAAAGAGTCCTCAAGATGCAGTATTCTTGTTATCTTCATAAAAAATTACCAATAATGCTAAAAGAAATTCATACTAATTATAAATGTTCAGATGGAGTCTTGTTAATAATAGCCCAATATTGTCCCAACGATTTTATTGCATCGATGAACTGAGTTATATCAACAGGTTTAACCACATAAGAATTAGCCCCAAGTTTATAGCTCTCCACAAGATCCTTTTCTTCATGGGATGATGTTACCATGATGACCGGGATAAAGCTAAATTTAGGATTAGAACGGATGTCTTTAAGCACCTCAATCCCATTTATCTTGGGCATTTTAATATCTAATAGAATAATAGCAGGAAGACCATTCTCATTAACAAATCTCCCGCGTTTGTACAGATAGTCTAATGCTTCTTCGCCATCTTCAGCAACGACAACTTCGTTAGCTAGATTTTTTTCGTTTAGGGCGGCTATAGTGAGTTCAACATCCCTTGGACTGTCATCCACAATTAGAATTTTTTTTACTTCGGTGTACATAACTTGATTATTTATTAATGGTTGTAATTATTTGGAATACTAAAAAAGAATGTGGCACCTTTATTTACTTCACCCTCAGCCCAACATCTTCCACCATGACGAGCAACTATTCTATTCACATTAGCAAGTCCAATCCCAATCCCTTCAAAATCCTTTGCTTTATGTAACCTTTGGAAAACACCGTATAGTTTATCTAAATACTTCATATCAAAACCAACCCCATTGTCCCTGACATAAAAATTAACATTCCCATTTTCGATAATTCCTCCAATATCAATCACCGATTTTTCTTGGTTTCGGGAATATTTCAAAGCATTGGAGATGAGATTAACCCAAACCTGATTGATTAAACTTTCGTCACCCATTATATCTGGAAGGTCTTTTTGATTTATTTCAATATTCCTATTCGATAATTCATCGCCGAAAGTTTTTAGTATATGAGCTACCATGGTTTTTGAATTAATCTTTACTCGCTTCAATTCGGTTCTGCTTAGCCTAGAAAATGTCAGCAATGCATCGATAAGATTCCCCATTTCATGGGATGACTCTGAGATGGTGTTCAAATACCTTAAACCAATTTCATCGAGTTGGGTCGAACTGTTTTTAATCAACAAATCAACATAGCCACTAATATGTCTTAGAGGAGCTCGCAAATCGTGAGAAACAGAATAGCTGAATGCTTCGAGCTCTTTATTTGCCACTTCTTGTTTTATCTTCTCCTTGTTCTGAAAGGCAAGTTCTTTGTTAATAATGACAAATTCTGCAACCCGCTTTTCTTTCTCTATGCTTTCAATCCAATAATTACCGATGAGGATTAACAAAAGAATTGTGAATACCGCCATTAAAACGAACATTACCACTGAAAATTGGTTGAATACAGCCATGCTGTGCTCGTTCGTTTGCTTTCGTTGTTTAAGCAAGGAGGTTTCTTCCTGTTGAATAGCATTGGTAATCTGTCGTATGCAGTCGGTATAGTATTTACCTTCTTTAGTAGAAGAATAGGCAATGGCCGATGCTAATCCTTGTTTTTTTCTTAACTCAATCGTTTTTAGTGAGAAACCCAAACGCTTTTTCATATAAAAGTTAAGCGAATCGATACGTCTTTGCTGGGCAGGATTATCCTGAGTAAGCTGCATGAGTTGTCCTATGTTTGCAAAGATTGTTTTTTGGGCAGTATTTAAGGGTTCAAGAAATAAACTGTCGTTAGAAATGACAAAACCTCTCGAAGCGGTTTCTATATCTAAGGTTAATAAAAGTATATTCCCTGATTGGGAGATGACCTGCTCGGTATGCTGTACCCATTTTTCTGAGACATGAAGTTTTTGATTGCTTTTATACACAGCATAACCCAAAAGGCTATTGCCAGCCAAAATGATGCAAGAAAAAATAAAAAGTTTTTGAAGAATGCTGATTTTCATTTGTACTGTTGTTATTAGCAATCATTTACTTAGATGTAATGCAGTAGGAGTAAACCTAATTACATACGTTCAGGTGGTGGTTGGTTAATGATAGCCCAATACTGTCCCAAAACCTTAATAGCATCAATGAACTGAATAATATCAACTGGTTTAACCACATAAGAATTAGCACCCAACTTGTAGCTCTCAACTAAATCTCGCTCTTCCAGCGATGATGTTACCATGATAACCGGAATAAACTTAAATTTAGGATCGGAGCGGATGTGTTTAAGCACTTCAATTCCATTCATCTTAGGCATTTTTATATCTAAAAGAATAACTGCAGGACTGCCATTCTCATTAACAAACTTCCCGCGTTTATACAAATAGTCTAATGCTTCTTCGCCATCTTCAGCGACAACAACTTCGTTAGCAAGGTTTTTTTCAGATAGGGCTGCTATAGCAAGCTCAACATCCTTAGGGCTATCATCTACAATAAGGATTCTTTTTACTTCAGTATGCATAAGTAGATTCGTTTATTAATGGTTATTAATTTATTGGTACGCTAAATGAAAATTTGGCTCCCTTGCCAACTTCGCTTTCCGCCCAACATTTTCCTCCATGCCGTATAACTATTCTATTCACGTTTGCAAGCCCAATCCCGATCCCTTCAAAATCCTTTGCCTTATGCAGCCGCTGGAAAACGCCGAATAGCTTATCGGCATATTTCATATCAAATCCCACCCCGTTATCCTTAACATAAAATATTGTTGTATCATCCTCGATTTTACCTCCAATTTCAATCGTTGATTTTTCTTCGTTTCGTGAATACTTCAAAGCGTTGGAGATTAGGTTAACCCAAACCTGATTGATTAAACTTTCGTCACCCATTATATCTGGAAGTTCTAGCACATTAATTTCAATATTCTTACCCGCTAATTCATCGCTGAAAGTTTTAAGAACCCGGGTTACCATATTTTTTGAATTAACATTTGTTCGTTGCAGGTCAGTCCTACTAAATCTAGAGAATGTTAATAAAGCATCGATAAGATTTCCCATTTCAACGGATGATTCTGATATAATATTCAGGTATCTTAACCCTGCCGCATCGAGTGAACCCGAATAGCTTTTAATCAATAAATCAACAAACCCGCCAATATGCCTTAGGGGTGCTCGTAAATCGTGAGAAACAGAATAGCTGAATGCTTCGAGCTCTTTATTTGCAGCTTCGAGTTGCAATGTTCGCTCAATTACTTTCACCTCTAAAGTTTCATTCAACTTTTTGATTTCCTCCTCGGCCTGTTTGCGCTCAGAAAGATCATGTGCAATCTTTACAAAACCGTAATGAGTACCATCAACTTTTCGTAATGATATAATGGTAACAGCTTCCCAGTAAACAGAACCGTCTTTTCTTACCCGCCAACCTTCATCATCAGTATGTTCCTCTGATTTAGCTTTGTCGAGTAGTAGCTGTGGTTTATTACTTTGCTGATCCTCTTCAGTGAAAAAAATTGAGAAATTCTGACCAATAATTTCTTGACTCTGATAAAGCGTAATGCGCTGAGCCCCTGAATTCCATGATGTAATATTGCCATTGACATCAAAAAATATTATAGCATAATCATTGGTATTGTCAATAAAGAAATTCATTCGTTCTTCGCTTTCGCGCAATGCTGAAATCCGTTCAGCGACAAGATCTTCAATCACCTTGTTTGTGACGATTAGCTCATCTGCCAGCTTCTGTTTCTCTTCGTTTTGAAAGACTAACTCCTTGTCAGCAATAGTTAACTCGGCAGCACGTTTCTCCTTCTCTTCATTCTGATAAACAAGCTCCTTGTTGGCTATTATTAGCTCATCAGCACGCTTTTCTTTTTCTTCATTCTGATAGACTAACTCTTTATTTGCAATGATTAACTCGTCAGCACGTTTTTCTCTCTCTTCATTCTGATAGACAAGCTCTTTATCAGCAATAGTTAATTCGGCAGCACGTTTCCCTTTTTCTTCATTCTGATAATCAAGTTCCTTATTAGCAATGATTAATTCAGCTGCACGCTTTTCCTTCTCCTCGTTCTGATATAAGAGTTCTTTATCGGCAATATTAAGCTCTGCAGCACGTTTTTCTTTCTCTGCATTTTGAAAGGCAAGCTCCTTATTGGCTATGATAAGCTCTGCAGCACGTTTTTCTTTCTCTGCATTTTGAAAGGCAAGCTCCTTATTGGCTATGATTAACCTTGCTGCACGCCTTTCTTTCTCCTTATTTTGAAGGGCAAGTTCCTTATTCGCAATGATTAATTCTGCTGCGCGTTTCTCTTTCTCCTCATTCTGAAAGGCAAGCTCCTTGTTGGCAATAATTAGTTTGGCTGCCTTTTTCTCTTTCTCTGAGTTTTGAAAAAAAAGTTCTTTATTGGCTACAATGAGCTCTGCAGCACGTTTCTCTTTTTCTTTGTTTTGAAAGGCAAGCTCTTTATTGGCTATGATTAACTCAGCTGCGCGTTTCTCTTTCTCCTCATTCTGAAAGGCAAGCTCCTTGTTAGCGATGATCAGCTTGGCTGCCTTTTTCTCTTTCTCTGCATTTTGAAAGGCAAGCTCCTTATTGGCTACAATTACCTCTGCTGCCCGTTTCTCTTTTTCTGAGTTTTGAAAGGCAAGTTCTTTGTTTGCAATGATTAGCTCTGCAGCACGATTCTCCTTCTCCTCGTTTTGAAAAGCAAGCTCCTTATTCGCCATGATTAGCTCATCAGCACGCTTTTCTTTTTCCCTATTCTGAAAAGCAAGTTCTTTATTTGCCTTTACTAGCTCATCAGCACGTTTCCCTTTCTCCTTATTCTGAAAAGCAAGTTTCTTATTCGCGATAACTAGCTCTGCAGCCCTTTTTTCTTTCTCCTCGTTTTGAATGGCAAGCTCCTTGTTCGCCCTTACTATTTCATCTGCACGTTTCTCTTTCTCGGTATTCTGAAAAGCAAGCTCTTTATTTGCCATAACTAGCTCATCTGCAAGCTTCTCCTTTTCCCTGTTTTGAAAAGCGAGTTCCTTATTCGCAATGATTAGTTCTGCAGCACGCTTCCCTTTCTCCTTGTTTTGTATGGCAAGTTCCTTATTAGCAATGATAAGCTCAGCAGCACGTTTTTCTTTTTCAACATTTTGAAAGGCAAGTTCCTTATTTGCGATGATTAGTTCAGCTGCCCGTTTCTCCTTCTCTTGGTTTTGAAGGGCAAATTCTTTATTTGCGATGATTAGTTTTGCTGCCCGTTTCTCCTTCTCCTTGTTTTGAAGCGCCAACTCCTCATTAGCTATAATCAGCTCGGCTGCACGCTTCTCTTTCTCTGCATTCTGAAAAGCAAGCTCTTTGTTTGCTATAATTAGCTCTGCAGCACGTTTTTCTTTCTCATTGTTTTGAAAGGCAAGTTCCTTGTTTGCAATAATTAGTTCGGCCGCTCGTTTACCTTTTTCTTGATTCTGATAAGCTAATTCCTTGTTTGCAATGAGTAGTTCTGTATCACGATTTCTTCTTTCTTTATTTTGCGTGATAATACTTTTTCCACTGATACTTGGCTTAACCAATGTTTTTATTTTGGGCATAACATGCTATTAAAGAATCCATTATAAAACGTAGCGTTTTACAACTTATAACTCGTTCAACTTATGATTTTGCTAATTCTTTGGCTTGAATCACCCATTCTTCTCTTTCAATACGACCCAAAGAAACCCCAAGGATTTCTGTTATTGTTTCAATATCGCTGGTTGTAAGTTTACTGATTTGTTCAAAAGTGTATATATCTAACATGTTTAGCCTTTCTTCAACCCATAAGCTGATTCCATTAATCAGCGTTAAATTATTAGCCTGATGTTTGTGAGCAACCCCGAGCCTATCAAAATAGATTTTTTCCTTTCTCTCCTTGAGATGCAATAAAATTTCAGTCTTCTTACCTGCAATTCGAACAAGTTCATGTGCTTGAAGAATCCATTCATCCCTTTCAATTCTACCAGGGAAATATTCAATTGCCTCGGTAACTGCATCAACATCCTCTTGATTAAAATGGCTGATCTGACGAAATGTATAGATATCCAATGCATGAAGTTTTTCCTTAATCCAGCCACCAATGCCACTAATGACGGTTAAGTCATCTGCTTCTTCTTTTTTGGCAATTCCAATTCTATCGTAGTAAATACGAGACTTTTTTTCTCTAATAAGTTTAAGGACCTCGTTCCATCTGTCTTTTTTCTGATATAAATCCTTGGCTTGTGCAATCCACTCGTCCCGTTCAATTCTACCTGAAAAATATTCTATGGCATTGTTTATCGTTTCAATATCCTGTTTAGTGAATTTGCTAATCTGCCTGAAAGTGTAAATATCCAAGGCATGTAGTCGCTCCTCGATGAAAGGACCAATTCCGCTGATCATTCTCAAATCATCTTTTTCCTCGAATGTTGCTGTTCCAAAGCTAGTATAATTGAGTAAGTGCTTGCGTTGTGCAATATTTAATAGCGCTTCATCCTTTTCGTATAGTAGCTGCTCATTCCTTTTGTTTTTTAATGATATGCTATCGGTTTCGTGAACTGCCTCAGCATGAAGTGCTTTAAGTGCTTTTACTTCTAAAATTAAATGCTCTTTCTCAGCATCCTTGTCGCGGAGAGTTTTATCAAAATTCCTTTTATCCTCTTTATATTCAATTAGCTGAATTTGCATCTTGTCAATTTCATTCTCAAGAGTCTTTATTCTCTTTACATAAATTGATTTATAGTAGAGCCATGCCGTTACATAACCTATGATTGCGGAAACCAGTAATAATGAAAGAATCTCAATGGTTGCTTCACCTTTTGTAAGTGATAAAAGAATTATTAATGTATTCATAGTTTTTATTTTTTAATGGTTATTTCGGTTCTTCTGTTTTTTGCTCTTCCTGATACAGTATTATTATCATCCAAAGGTTTTTTCTCTCCCTTAGAATCAATAATAATCCTATTTGCAAGCATTCCTTTACTTTTAAAATAGCGCTGCACACTTTGAGCTCTTCGAAATCCAAGAGCCTGATTATACTCATCATTTCCAACGGCATCGGTATGTCCTGTGATATCTAGTTTTGCGAGAGCGTTTTGAACCAAATATTCGTTCGATAAAACAAAATATTTGTCAAGATCTTCATTAAGAACTAAATCATATTTATCGAATGCAAAGTGGATTGTTAGGTCGTTAGGAATTATTTTTATTCCCCGAACTAAAGCCTTATGCAAAGTATCATCACTGATGGTACTCTTTGGGTTTACTGCCTCAACTTGCATATCTATAGAGTCGTAACACAATCCATTTATCTTACAGACATAGATATAGGTTGAAAGTACCGACCAAATAGAAAATGTAACAAAACCAATTACTATTATTCTCATTTTATTTGATGTTTATATTGTAAATATTCGAATCCATTATTACAGAATGAAAGAAAAACCCCCATGTTCCCTTATTATAGATTATTTAACCTTAAAAAACCTAAACCCTGATTCTTTTATATAAACATGGGGGTTATTAAATTTTATGTAACTACTCACCCAAATTAAGCCACAGATTCACAGATTGTTTTTCTTAACTCTGTCGAATAAAAACAACTATTTCATTAAAATTGGACATTCCAACTACCAGTTGAGATTTGAGAAAATTATTAAATCTGTGAATCTGTGGCATGTATATCAGTTTACGAATAATTTTTTGTGGCTGAATAGTTACAATTTTATTATTCTTATCAATTTTGAAAATAATTCACTTTTATTAAATTAGGTTACCGTATATGTTTGAAGTCATTTAGATTAAACCCATCTGGATTATCATTGGTAACATTGCGATAATTATAGTAATAAAGGTTTCCTTCTACATCAAAGATCATCTCAAAACACTTCCCAGAACCAGTTTTAATCGTAGGTCCAACATGAAAAAGAAATAGTGTATTCGTTGGTTTATTCGGAATTTCTGCTTCAACTTGTGAAGTGTTAAGCAGCATGAAAAAGTGTTGGTAGGCCGATTTGATTTTAGCATCCGAATTAGCATTCGGAGCCATCATTTTCTCGTTCAATAGTAATGCTTGATATTTAAAGCAATCAGAACCATTATAGTATTTTAATCCCTTTAGTAAAATTAAAAAACGCTTTTTCTCAAGATTTTTTACATGTATCTGCATGAATTTAATTATTGCAGGTATGGCATAACCATATTCTAAATTATTATCGTCAGAGTATGAAATTGGAATGCAGCACAATTCAGGCATATTGGTAATGTTTTTCGCCTTATCGCCTAGCACAAGGCTTATGTAGTTATAGCCCACACCGCTTGGGTCTTTATCAAAAACATTTCTCATTAGGACCAAGAATGAATACTTCGAGTCGTAGCGTCGTTTTTCGAATTCATACTGATCGATGAACTCAAATTCCGTTGATTTCCAATACTTCTGAACGGCATCCTTTATTAGAACGTTGTAGGATAGGCTTCCGCTTTCGAGCACAACGCATGTTTTGGAGTTAATAAACATCCCTATTTGCTGCTTCGACGCCATCTTTGGGTTAGCAAAAACGCTAAGACCCAAAAAAATCATAATTAAAATAAGAAGATTTTTTTTCAGCATAATCCTTACCGTAGATCCTTTTGCAGCGTGGAATGATATTATTTTTTTCATTGTATTTGTATTTGTGAAAAAACATGAAAACAGTTGAGATTTCAGTTCCATATTGCACTTTAATAACCGTTGCAAAACTTATTATAAAAGTTCAACTGATGGGTAATACAAAGGTGAGTTTCTTAATCACGAAAGGTGTTACACAACTTTATTAAAATGTTACATCATTCACACATTGTAGGGTATAGCATTGTAGGGTATAGCATGTGGATGATAAAAGGATATTCTTTGCAATGCTAATTCAATGTCGTTTACTTAAGGTTGAAAACGCTGACAGTCAGGTTAACCAGTTTGATTGACCTTTCAGGGTCGGAAGACCTGAAAGCGTCAATTATAAAAGCCTTAATTAGTGTCTGTCCATAATATGATTTTTTTTTTGATTTAAGAACAAGCCTGCCTGCCGGCGAGGCAGGGAACAACGATTTAAGATTGCCGAAGGCAACCGAACAAAGTGAGCTCAGTGAAGCTAATCCTTGTTCATTATTCAATTTGATTTAGAGTTTCTGACTTTATAGACAGACTCTAATTAAACGACATTGAATGCTAATTAAAGATTTTAATTTTTGATGATATTCCAAAACGAATTACATTGAGAGTTTTGCCAAAGTTGATGTTGTAATAATCCTGCCCGTAGTAGTACTGGCAGAAAAGGCTAACGTCTTTAAAAAACGAAGGTTTAAAAGATAGCGTGTAGCGGAATATTAACCGATTTTTATCTATTGTTTTTGAATCTGAAAGATTATCAGCAATCCACCCGAAGCGGACCGATTGGCTTAATATAACGCTGCGGTTATTATCTGAACTTCTAAATATTCTAAATGCTTTTGAAAGGTTAATGGTGCTCTGAAAATCTGCAAAAAAACGTAACTGTCCATAATTACCTATCAGCTCATTATTTAGCATATAATTGTATGCCATTGAAAGTTTAATATAATTAAATGTATTGGAAAGGTTTCGATCAGGTCGGGAAAGGAAAACGCCACCCTCTATCCAGTTTGAGTAGAAACTGCCTGATGTTGTATTAATAGCTATGCTATCGGTCTCATAAAAATCACCTTCCTGCCCATTCGAATGATGATACCAGCTGCAATAGGTAAATAAATCTCTACTCTCGTTTTTAGAGTCAATTAAATGGTAAAAAAAAGTTATGGTTGGTATAAATGATGGTGTACGAACTGGGTGCGAATACATATTCTCCATTCGAACTATAATACGAGGGGACAATTGAATCCCCCATTTGATGTTTCTTTTTAAACTTAATAGGTAATATGGTACAATATCACCTTCAAACATCAATGGGTTCATATTTCCTATACCGCTTCCAAAGAGAATATAGCTTGGTTCGCGAAACATGTTTAATGTTGATACTGCCATTGATGGATTATTCAGAGTATCCTGAGAATAGACAGAGCTAACCCCAAGCAATATACACATTAGTGAAAATATGTGTATTTTATTTCTCATCAGAGAACTGATAAAGCGGGTTGTTAAGAAAGATATAAATCATTTTATGTAAAAACAGCTGAGATATAGAAAACTTGCATTCTTATACCAAATTATTGGAACTATTCACCCTGTTAAAGAGGCTGTTTCAAAAGTCAAACTTAACCACGAAGAACTCTAAGGTTACACAAAGGAAACAAAGTTAAAGTATTGAATATATATACTTTGTAAACTTCGTGATGTACTTCGTGAACTTTGTGGTTAAGTTTTTTCTGGCTTTTCAGACAAACTCTTTTCTGTAAAGTTAAAATTATTAAAATTATCACTGATTCGTTACTTATACTTTAATTTTTTTGTTTTTTTCCTATTGATTAATGAATCAGTTACTCTTAAAATTTTTGTTCTCCATTTGCTGGAGCATTCTGAAATGAGAGGGTGTTAAGCCGGTTATGCTTTTAAACTGAACCGACAGCTTATTAACATTGCTATAGCGCATTTTGAGTGCTATAGCATCTAGTTTAAGCGATTTGTTTAGTAGTAATCCTTTAACCATTTCAATTTTATGTTTAATAATAAATTTCTCAATGGTAGTTCCTTTAATATCTGCTAGCAATGTGTTTAGATAAATAAAATTATCGTTTACGCTAAGGCTTATATAATCTGAATAGCTTGTTTTTAAGTTTTCATCGGAGTTGCTCTCCAAATGAGCGATAGCAACCTTTAATCTCTCTATAATATCATTTTTAAGTGCATCAATTAATTCAAATCCTTTCTTTTTTAATGCATTAAAAAGCTGTTTGTGCTGTATTGAAGAAAGTTTCTTCATAATTGTTACTTCGCCCAATTCGACTAAACTGTATTCAATACCCATTTTGTCCAATTCGGCTTTTACATTCGTTATACAACGACCACATACCATATTTTTTATATAGAGTTTCATGGTTTGGATTTTTTAATATCAATAAAATAATAGCGCCAGAATATCTGACACTATTAACTTTAAAAAATATAACGTATTGAAAGTGCGCCACCATCAGCCCAAAAGCCTGAGTAACCTACAAAATTGTAAGCAGGTTTCCAGTCGATACCAATGTTAAATGGAATCTCTCTGAAGTTATATTCTAAACCTAATATCCCATCAATGCCTGCAACCGTATAGCTCGTTCCATCTGTACCCCATCTCGTATTATCACCGTTCCAGAAGCCAACATGTCCGCCAAAACCAATATACCAATACAATCTGTCGGATTGAAAGGCTTGGTTATGAAATTCAAAAAGACCAGTCAACTCAAGACCTTTCCATCGGCTAGCGATAATGCCTTCAAATGCAGTGCTTCCTCCCATGAAATGCTTTATCGTTAATCCATTCGCAAATCCTCCCCTTAAACCAATGCCTGTTCTATAATCTTGTGCATATCCGAAGGAAAGCAAACAAATTAATAGTAATGATGTTATTGCAAAATTTTTCATAAGTATGAATATTAAATATTTCCTACTCGTTTGGCTTTTCAGATACGCCCTGTTTTTTCTGGTGGTTTACTGACTCCACTTTTTTAATTGATAATTATCATATAAAGTAACCATTCACCACGGAGACACGGACCTGCCTACCCTGCCTACCGGCAGGTCCGTGTCTCCGTGGTTTATATTTCATAGTATTGCTGAATAGTTACCATATAAATAGTAATGCTTAAAATTTCATCAACGATTTATTATATAGCAGCCTAATTACTAGGATAATAATAGCTGTTGCGAGAAAAATATGAATTTTCCAATCTCCAGAAAACTCATAAAGCCCAACCAACCAAACCAAAATCAGTATTAAACTGACTATGAATAGCACTCTTGATATCATAATGATGAAATTGAAATAAACTTGCGTAAAGTTATGCCTTCAATAATGTAGTATTATTACACAATTGCAAAGAGGAGTTACATCATTCACACATTCTGTGAATTGGAATCTTTCTTTTTGCGAAGTATTTTGAAAAAAGAAGGGGTTAGCCCGGTTACCTTTTTAAACTGATTTGATAGATGAGCAACACTGCTGTAATGCAGCTTAAAAGCAATATCAACAAGGCTTAATTTGCCGTAAACTAGCAATTCCTTAATGCGTTCAACTTTTCGAATTATAATATATTTCTCAATACTAATTCCTTGAATGCTTGAGAAGATATTGCTTAGATAAGAATAATCGGAATTAACTTTTTTGCTTATAAATTCGGAAGTTTTCGGTTTAGGTAACTCTTCGGAAAGGTTTATCAATTGACTGATTGAAACCTTAATGTTTTCGACTAGCTGAGCATTCTTATCTTTCATCAATTCAAGCCCAGTAGGCCTTAACGCATTGTCGATGAGTAATATTTTTTTTGCCGATATATTCTCGATCAATTCTATCTCGCCCAATTCCACTCTTTTATAACGAAGGCCAAGTTTATTTAACTCGCTCTTTACCGTTGCTATACAACGATCGCTCTCCATATTTCTAACCTGGATCATCATAATGTTTAGTCATCAAATTGAACTAATTTAATAAATAAATAAAAAAGAGTGAGGTATTATTTAATAGATGAGATAATGCTATTTAATTCTTCTCTCGTCTTTCCTAGTTTATAACCCAACATTTCCATCATCTCCTTTTCTTTTCCTTCCTGAAAGTTCAAATCCTCATCAGAAATCGTTGGGTATATTTGTTTGAGCTTTTCCTTCTTACCGTTCCAATATCCTATTACATTAGTATTCATGATTTATGGTTTTAGTGCAATAAGAAATTTTAATCGGATTAAATATACGGCGCAAAAGGTGTAATATCGTTACAATATTCTTTTAAAAATTTACATAATTTACAGATTTTTTGAAAAACGTTATTATAGGCGAAATCTCACCACAATCAAGTGGTGAGATTCCGCTTTATTAATAAATTTAATTTACTTCTGGGTAATCAGTTTCCCGGTTTGAATGACTTTATTGTTGTCAATTACTCTGTATATATAGGTTCCTTGGGGAAGACTCCCAATTTCAAGAGTAGTTAACTGTTTTGTAACTGTAGTGTCAAATACCTTTTCTCCCAGAATATTATAAATCCTTAATACGTATTCTTTGTTTTGCGATGTTTCATTTATCACTATATTTATTGATGTTTTGAAAGGATTTGGGAAAAAACTAACCACATTATTTGCTTCTTTGCTAATAGCAACTTCCGTGGTATTGCATATCGAGAGTGCTGCGTCTAGAGATGTGATTGTAGGGAAACAGGTTCCCGAAACAACTACATTGTAGTCTGAGTCAACATCAGAGATATTCACTGGGCTAATTGTTAGCATAGCAGTATTTGCACCAGAAATATTCCCTCCATCGGTTATGTTTGCATTACCATTTCTCCATTGATAGGTAAGACCTGTTCCAATTGCATTTACCCAAAAACTTGCAGAACCTCCAACCTCACATACTGTTTGATCTATAGGCTCTATTGTAATACTCGGTGATGTGTTAACCACTAAATAAACGTTCATTGAAGTCTCCTTTAGAGAACAAGTTCCTGCAACAACAACGTTGTAGTTTAATGCTGCATCGGAAATATCAACAGGATTAATAGTAAGCGTTGAGGTTGTTGCACCAGAAATATTCCCTCCATCGGTTAGGTTTACAGTTCCATTCCTCCATTGATAGGTTAAACCTGACCCTGTTACTTCAACTGTAAAATGAGCAGAGTTACCAATGCATATCGTTTCATTGGTGGGTTGTAACGTAATGGAAGGGTTTGTGTTAACTAGAACGGTAACAGAATTCGAATTCTGGCAACCAGTTGCTGTAATGGTTTCTGTCAACGTGTAGGTTGTTGTTACTGATGTGAGCGCAACGGGGTTGGATATTGTTGATGAGCTCAACCCGGCTGTTGGCGACCATAAGTAAGTATTTCCTAATACTGAAGAAGCTCCGAGGGTTACAATGTCCCCGAAACAGATGTTTGCATCGATTCCGGTTATTGCTTCTGGTATAGGATTAACCGTTACCAAAATATGATTTGAGGTTAAACTACCGCAACCATTAGCATTGGTTACAAAGTAATCGCCAGTAGTGTTTACGGTTATGGATGGTGTTGTTAACCCATTACTCCAAACCCCGTCAACATTCCCTGAAAGCAAAACGTTCTCATTTGCACAGAATGTTGTTGCTCCACCAGCCGAAATTATTGATGCAACTGGTAGTGGGTTGACTGTTACCGTAACAGAATTTGACATTTGACAACCTGTTGCAGTGATAGTTTCAGTCAGCATATAAGTTGTTGTTTCAATCGGGTTGGCAATCGGGTTCGATATTGTTGTTGAACTTAGGCCTGTTGCTGGTGTCCATAAGTAAGTATGACCTACTATTGAAGATGTTCCAATTTCTATACTGCTACCAAAACAAATACTAGCATCAATTCCAGTTATGGCAATAGGTAATGGGTTAACGATAACCGTGATGTGATTCGAGCTAACGCTCCCGCAACCGTTGGTATTGGTTACAAAGTAATCCCCACTTGTGGTTATTGTGATGGTTGGGGTTGTTGCTCCAGTACTCCAAGTACCATTAATATTTCCAGATAGTATAACGCTATTCCCTTCACAGAATGTAATATCCCCACTTGCAGTGATAACTGAAGCGATTGGAAGTGGGTTGACTGTTACAATAATATGATTTGATACTACGCTTCCACAACCATTAGCATTAGTAACAAAATAGTCGCCCGCTGTAGTTACGGTAATGGTTGGGGTTACCGCTCCGGTACTCCATGTACCACCAACATTCCCCGATAGAATTACGTTGCCCCCTTCACAGAAAGTTACTTCACCACTAGCGG
>RPRQ01000038.1 GCA_003818205.1 Bacteroidales bacterium | reverse complement strand
AAATTAGAATAACAAGTGCAAATATTTTAGGCTTTTACATAAAAAATGCTTGCGCTTACACAACAAAAAATTGTTGTAATATTTTATATTTCTGTGTTTTAACACTTAATCAGCAGACCCTAACTAGTAAGGCATGTATCAATAATGGATACAATTTGACTTTGATCGCTATTGTAATACATAAGAAAATCTGTCTTTAAAGCAGCTAGAATCTCTTTTACCATTGACTCGCTAATCAATTCATATTTTGTCAGTAAATGAGCATATAAACTTTCGAAATTTTGTACCTGATTATTTGTGAATTTTAAACAATCCCAGTAAATGGGTTCATCAAAAGTTATAGCCTTGACTAGTTTCCCATTATAAAACTCACTATAATAAATGATATTATTATCTTCTATTAATCTATAATAACAATTTGATTCTTCATAAACTTTATTAATACTCCTAAACTTCTCCCATTCAATATAATTAGGATAAACTATATTAACAAAACCAAAATTAATAAATCGATTTTCTGAGAAACACTCCTTTGGAATAATATCAAATATTATATTTGAATTCCAGCACTCTAACTCTTCTCCTTTTAGCATACTATAGAATCGACTCCCTTTGTAAACCCCTAATTGAGAGTTGTTTAACTTGATACCCCCAATCTTCTTACCCATAAAAAATCGTAAAAAGTGTAGATTAACTATACTCTCGTGGACATCTTCCTCTGTTTCATTGGGAATTCCCATTATCACATTAGCTCCTGTGATACTTATACTATTTTTTGAAGCAAATTTTATAAAAAGGATTGAATCTGAAAACCCAATCCCTTTATCCATTTTTTTAAGTAGATTATCAGTTAAGGCTTCAAATCCAATTTGAACCTTTTCGATGCCTGCTATTTTCATCTTTTTTATTAACCCAGAATTCATATTTGCAGGTATTATCTCTCCGTAAATTTCAATTTTAGTCTGATGTTTTGAAGAAAGTATGGTTAAAGCTTCTAAAAAGTTTATAAACTTTGAACGATCATTACCTGTAATATCGTTATCAACAAATTCAAATCTATAAATATTATAATTTTTAATATACTCCTCAATCCTCTTAATAGTTATCTCATTATCTACCTCACGATATTTATACCCTTGGTTTAATACACAAAACTTACATCTATTCCAGTTACAACCCCTTATGCTATTAATTAAACCAACAATATTATTTGTTTTAGATGTATTTATTGAGTTATTAATTAACGGAAGTTTAAAATAATCATCAAAGCAAGGAGTGTATTTATTAATATTAATATAACTTCTTGCTTTCTGAGATAGTTTATATTCATTGTTATCTCGAAATGCTAAACCGGGTACTTCATTATAATCGTTTTTATTATCAATAGCATCAAGTAATTTTACCAGTGGATCTTCGCCTTCTCCCCAAATCGCAAAATCAAAATCGCTACAATATTCAAGCATTTGTTTAGCAGCACCTCTATCACCAAATCCGCCGATAACAATTTTAATTTCTGGATGATTTTGCTTAATTATATTTGATATTACTATTGCAGGAATCCATTGGTTAAATTTACTTGAAAAGCCTACCAACTTAATTTGACTAAAATCAATCTCCTTAATCGTCTTACTAATAATAGATAACAATCGCTTTTGAAATGTATTAAAAGTTGATTCAAGGTTTTCATTAAACTCAAATAAAAATTCGGGCTTTATTGCTTGAAGTGCTGATATAATTCTCTGCTTATTATCTATATTATTTTTAATATTGTTTAAAATATTTATGAAAGGTAATAGTTTTGCCATATCATCATCCGTCTTTTCGCCGAAAAATTTCTTCATCTCACTATGAAACAAAACATTCCAATAGATTATCTTGGAGTTAATATTTTTTTCGTTTAAGTAACTTTTTAATACAGATAAAGAGATTGATGGAGAATTAATTTGTGCAG
The DNA here is from genome assembly GCA_003818205.1 of Bacteroidales bacterium. Lineage (GTDB taxonomy): Bacteria > Bacteroidota > Bacteroidia > Bacteroidales > Tenuifilaceae > UBA8529. Next base: position 44,126 of record RPRQ01000038.1, on the reverse strand, counting down.
GAGGTAGCCAGTTAAGTAATACTTTAAAGTCCATTATAGTTTATTTTTTAAATTTCACTAAGCTAATTAAGTATTTTATAACCATTATATAAAAAACCAAAGGGATAAAAATCCTAAAGAAAATATCTTCGATACTATAGCTTATAGCATTACTAAAAATAATGTTTACAATTAATTTATAAATATGCTTCCACCCCTCTAAAATCAGGGTAGGGTGGATAATTGTTATAAAAACTATGAACGCTCCAATAATTAGAATAGAAATTATACCGTAGAATAATAAAAAATAATCACGGCTAGTAAAATTTAACACACTTCTATTAATAAAAAACTCATTTATCGTACGATATGACTGTTTTCTAAGATTGGGAACTTCGGTTAAATCGCTAAGTATCCAGTAACCATCGTACCTAAAAAAAGGATTAAGATCAATAATTAGTTTCGTTAATACAAAAGCTGGTAGAATTAAAAGTATCTTAAAACCTGTAATATAATATACAATAAGTATAATGGCGTTAAGAATAAGTTCAAAATAGATTCCCCCTAGGTTAACAATTATTCTTCTTTTTTTATTAAGTTTCCAAATATCTGAAACATCAGTAAAAAAGACAGGACTAAAAATGTAAAATCCAAAACCAATGCCCTTTTGGCGAGACCCGAAAAATTTACATGCACTAGCGTGTCCAAGCTCGTGAATGATTACATCTACGATTATGAAAGAAAGCAATACAAATAGAAATTTTCCATGCATATTCTTAATTGAATCATTTATTATATTGTAATTAAATACATTGTGAACACAAATAAAAATAAACGAGGATGCAAGTAGAAAAATAAATACATACTTATTAAAAAGAATCTTTGTATAATTAACTATTTTATCAACCGTTTTTTCATTAATTAATATTGCTCTTAAATGCAGATAATCTCTACTCGGCTTAGCCTGCTCATTACTTTCCTCAATAAATCTAAAAGCATTAAGGTTCTGAACTAATATATTATAGAAATAATCAACGGATAAATTGAAGTTATTAGAATAATTGTAGCTTTTTGTTAGCTCACCAAGAGTATGATTACCATCAATTTGTTTTAGAAAAATATATAATTCTTTCTTGATTCGAACCTTATAATTACTATCCGTAAGTTCAATAATAAAGTCAAGATCATCTGTTTGAATAAAATGAACATTTGAATGGATTTTGGGTATAATGTCTTTGATTTCTATATCGTTATCGCTCATTGCATTGAAATTATATCCTGATCGTTCTTTTTGATAAGTATTGAAATTGCTTTTAGAACATAAGAAGCTACAATTGTCTTGCTTATATAAGGGTCGTTTGTTCTAGGTTTAATAAATGGTACGCCAATAAATATTTTATTTAGCTGATGAAGTTTATTTAAATATTCGACAGCCTTATCGATAATTGAACCATACCTGATCGGTTCATATTCTATAATTTGACTCAAGCAAAGTAGCGCCAAGGATGTACTTAAGGGATCGCTTTTATCTCCATTTCCCCATCCACCATCTTCATTTTGATTATTAAATATATAGTCTCCGCTAGGTTTCAATAATGCATAATCACCTGTTATTCTTTTAATTAGTCTTAAACAAACATAGGTACCATAATATACTCCGTAATACCAGCGGCTTACCCAAAAACCTTGTGGTGCTCTTTTTTTCAATAAATAATCAATCCCTTTACGGATAATATTTTCATACTCTTCAATGCTATATAGACTCAAGCCATAAAGGTAATTTGCCATTACCTCACTATCTGGTCCAGTTCCCCATTTTGAGGTATTAAAGAGATATTGACGTTCTTGAAATAAGGTTCTATTATTTTGAGGGATAATCCATGTTTCAATTCCCCCATCTTCATGTATGCAGTTTTCATTTAAAGTATCAATTGGAGTCTTGCAAGTAGCGATTATATATTGTTTATCTTCATTACGTGAAAAAACCTGAAGCATCTGGCCTAAATCATCTGCATCTGCAGCAACCTCCTTTATTGATGGAAGATAACTCCAGCCGCCAGGATAATCGGATATTTTTTTGGACTTTAAATATTGTACCTCATACTCTATTAATTCCGATAATTGACCTTTGAAAATAGTATTAGCATCAAAAAAAGAATCTGTAACTATAGCTCTTTGAAATATATCAGCATAATGAAATTCTTCTTCAGTTTCAAATCCCTCATTTCTTGGAAGAAAAAGGATATGTTGAAGCTCACCATATCCTTTTTTCCAATTATTATAAATGTGTTCGAAAGCATCGACACCAATATTATAGAAAATATCATTAGACTTATCAATAATAATATCTTCTACTAATTTATTATTGCATTCCTTTTCAAGTTTTATACGAATTTCAATGGATTTAATAAATGTTTTAATATTAACTTCTCTTCTTATTGATTCAGCAATATTTAATTTAATAACTTCAGTCCAAAGATTGAGTTTATATTTTATTGCCGAATCATTGGCTTTACTATAGTAAAATTGGCTTTTTTGCAGTAAGTCCTCAGCAATACCTTTTAAAAATAATAATTTCTCCAAATCAGGAGTGCTATAATTATTATCCTTTCCAAGTTTTTTTTCTAATTGAATTTTTGCAATATTTGTTTGCTTATTCTCAATATCCTCTCTAAAATCAATTATATCGTCAAGTATCTGAAACCCACAATAGAACCATTTATGTGAACTAAGAACTTCATTATATAATGAATGATTTCTGTTTTTTGATAGAATATTAAGAGCATCAATAGCTATTTTACCTATCGCTGACTTAGCATTTGCAAAATTTTCAAAATCTCGAAAATTTTTAATGCGGGTTGGGTTTTTATCATATACTATTCCTTTGCTAAACTCCATTTTTCTTTTATTCCACAACTTCCAAAAAGATGAATTCAAAGGGAATAGAGTTGTAAGTATTTTAATACTCTCCTCCTGACATATATTAGCAATTAATAGTAATTTATATATTGAACCTTTTGAAGAGTTATTGTCATTTATTTCATCATGAATAATTAAATGCTTATAGTAAAAAAAACCTGCAAAGCATAACAGCTCAATCTTTTCTCTATCAGTATAGTTAAATGCCTTCGCAAATAACTCAGGGTAATACAAATAGTAAGGTGGGTTCTTTCGAATAAATTCTTGATTATTTAATGACCCCTTGATCTCATTATCGTACGGAAGTTTTGATATGTAATATGAAAATTTCTTGTTTTTTTCTTCAAACGCATTAAGATCTATCATTATTTAATGGAATTTGGTGGTTGAATTTTATTGTAATTATCCCATATCTTATCATCAAGTATGTTTGGTTGAGAGTATAAATCCTTTTTGGGGTTAATTCTATCTGATTTATTAATTTGCTTTACATCTTTATTAATTACTTCATTAATAAAAATATCATTAATAAACTCTAAATTAAGGTTTAATGTCTCTTTATCATCAGTAAAAACATCAATGTCGTAGCTATCCTGCAAGTAGCTTAGATTCCACAAATCTTCCATTGGTAAAAAATCGAGTCTTAAGGAATATACTTTAAATTTATAGGTTACATTAACAAATTTCTTCAAATACGCTTTAGCTTTTCGTTCAAAGTTTAAGTCTTGTTTAATCTGTAATGAAACTAATGCATATGATTCTTTATCAATATATATCTTACCATAGTATGAAGATTTTTCGGAAGGGCGAATAACAATTAAATAAATATCTCGGTTATTAAAATGTACTATACTTTCAAATTTTAATTCATCAATACTAAGGTTCTTGATAAAGTCAAATGTTTTAGCTACAAATATTTTATCTATTAGCTCAGATGTGTTCACATTGAGCTTTAAGTTGCTATTGGTTTTATCTAAACTGGCTTTTGCACTTTTAAGCATTATCTGATTTTCGCTTGCCGAGCCATTATTAATCAGTTGATATGATGGATTATAAATAGTTAAAGCAGCCTCAAGATATCTTGAATAATTTTGATTCTCGATTATCATCTGTCGAGTATATGCCTCAAGGATTGTAGGTTTATCGGGATAATTATCTTTTATTCTAGCAAAGAGATTATTAATAATTTCTTTGCAGTTAACAGGAGAGACTGTTATTTCTCTAATTTCGTAAATTTGTTCCGATAAAAGATATACTTTACTTGAATTAATGATTTCAGATATGCAGTATTTTTCGTTTTTATAACCGATAGCGCTAATTATAAGCGTATCAGTGATACTCTCCTTGTTAATAAACAAATTGAATTCTCCTTTTTCGTTGCTAATAGAACCCGTATTTGATTTTTTAATGTATAAATGAGCAAAAGGAATAGCCGTACTGTCCTTTATTGAAAGAACTCTCCCGCTTATTGAATAGCTATTCTCATCAGCCAATGAACTTATCCCCAAAAAAAGAAGATTACATGTTAGAATACAAGCGAATCTAATTATCATACAGTCTTTTGTTAAATTAACAAATAAATAAAATTATTCTTTCTTAAACGCTATACACGGAAAATATTTTTTACAAATATGAACTATAAAAAAGAAAAATGAGCTGTATCAATAATGCCTTTTGATAAGTATAGTATTCTAGCAACAATATTTACTGGATATGCTTCTTAAAATTAGACATCTATGATACAGCCCCGTTAAAGTTTTATTAGCGAATTAAAAGCGCCAAACAACTCCTACCTCAACATCTACATCTGGTTTTGCATCAGTTGTCAGATTTGTCATTTCAAGTCTCTCTTCTAATTCTTCAACTTTAAATTCATCAAGAATTACCTGATCCTTGCTAGGATACATTTCTTTTTGTTTCTTTTTCATAATACAATTTATTAGGTTAATACACAAATATATGTAATTATTAATATATTTTCAATACAATATCTTGTATTATTACATAAAAATGATGAAATATTATATCGATACTATAAATATGTATATATTATCATATATTTTATTTACACAACCATAGTTTATCATACCTAATTATAATGTGTATTTTAACATATTTTAGTCCATTTTTTCGGGTACATTCTTTATTTTTTCCATAAATCAACATTAAAAAGATATTCGCTTTGATATCTGAGCTGATGAGAAAGCCAAACCCGCAAAATTAAGCCTTGATAGCACTTCAAATGAATCTTTTTAAGACTTTAAAAATCCAACATGGATATCATAGCGATTAATGAACAATGAAGAAAACCTTATTAACTAGCTAAGGTTTAGCAGAATACCACACAGCCCAAATTACATCCTAATCATTTTTTAAATTATAGAGTGAATCTATTAAATCGAATACTAAAATTTGGGCCAATCGTTTTTGTGATTGAATTACTAATTGATTTAGCATATTTATTAAACATAATACTGATTAGGTTGTAACTATACTGATTATCAATGATAATTATTGACCGCTGACGTTTAATCTATATATGGTCCATTTTCTATCCTTAATATGATTAAAAAGTTGTAGCAATCCCAAAGTGCACTTTAGCATCTCGTGTACTTAAGCTCTGCCCGAACCCTTGACCAAGAGCGTAGCTGAGGTTGAATAGTCCTGCTTTGATAACCATATTCAAGCCTATACCCAAACCCATCGGCCATCTATCCCTACTAAATCCTAACTCATAGGCTCTAACAAAAGCCTTTTCGGTAAATAGGTAAATCCCTGAACCCTCGCTCGTTCTTAAATGTAACTCCAAAGAAGCGATAGAGTATGCCGTGGAAAGCACTGCCTCCTGATTGAAGCCCCGAATAGTTCCCATGCCACCAATCCTATACATCTCATTCTCGAAAAGCGTTGTACTCCCTTTGGTGTTGTAAATAGCCCTCACCTTAGAGTTGGAGCGAATTCCTAATACAAATCGTTTTTCGTAAAGTGGAATGAAAGTCTCGGCAAAAATATCCCCCTCTATCAGGTTGGAGATTGGCTTTTGCTTCTGTAATCTTCGGCTACCCGTATTCACATTGGTTCTAAGGGAAATTCCCCTAGTAGGTAGAATTGCATTGTCGTAGAGGCTATACTCATAGCCTAGCCCGTAAAGAAAAGCTGAAGAATTACCGTACTGAGCCTGAGATACAAGGCTGTTTGAAGTATATGAAGTTTTTTTATAATCGAGGTTTAGCAAAAACCGACCACCACTGGTTGTGAAAAAGCTAAAGGATAGTTTAGGGTTAAGCGAAATGTAAGTGCTATCGTGTCGGTACAATGAAAACGCACCGACTACTCCTACCTGCCAACCAAGAATGTAAGGCCAGTCTGTATTGATGTTAAGATTTTGAGTGCCTTCACCGGGTGCGCTCCAAACAAAATTTATTTTTTCGCCATACCTCAACGAGTTCACCAACGAAAGGTTGATGTCGCCGTTAAGCTTAATCTTCCCATCCTCCCTATCGCTATAAAACCCGGCTAAACCCCAGAAGCGTGATGCGGGGCGATTGCTCAGGTAGCAATAAACCCTCGCTTTCTGGTTAAGGAACTCTATTTCTGAGGGCTTTATAATACTCAGGTATTGCTGCTGATTTAGCCTTGAGTCGATTCGTCTGATTTTTGATTCGGAGTAGAGCTCTCCCCTTTTCAAATTAATCAAAGCCGAAAGCTTTTGGGTTGCTATCCTTGCGTCGCCTTTCAGGTAAATGGTATCGATTATTACCCTTGAACCCTTATCGATACCTATTGTTGCGTTAACACTACTATTGCTTATATCAATATTATTAAGCCCTACTTTAGCAAATGGGTATCCGTTATCCTCAAGATAATGCAGCGATAAATTTATATATCGCGCTAAAAATTTAGGGCTTACAGGTTTCCCCGAAAATTTTGGTAAATTGATCCCTAAGTCGTTTAGAACCATATTTGAAGCGCTATCAGGGATTAGCTTAACCCAATGATACTTGAGCCCCATTTTTCCATAAGCGGTTATAGTAGCGGAATCACAGACGATTGTATCGATTGAAGCAGACAAAAAACCTTTACTGTATAATGGGATAAGAAAATCGCTTAAAACCTTTTCTATTAATAAAGAATCATAATTTTTTAGCGTTAAGATTTTGTAGGTTTTGGTAGTTCCTAAATCGGTAAAGGTTACCTTTAAACTTTGAGCAGAGCACAATGGATGTGCTAAAAGCATGATAAGCGCTAAAAATATTCTCGATTTTTCACCCATAAGCCATTCGCTGCACCAAAGTTAGTCAAATCCGATTAGTACAACGAGATACGATGAAAGATATTATTGAAGTATGAGAAACCGTTTAAATATTTGATGATAAACTTTTCATACAAAGAAAATCCCTGATTACAGTAGAGGGTTAATCCTTTTCTCAAAGGGGTACACCACACCTACGGTGTTTAGGATAAATTAGGAATCTCCCTTATACCGAGATATCACGCCTAGCGGAGTTCTCATCTACAGCTATCAATACACTAAGCCCAGAGGGCTGAAACATCGGTAACCTACAAGCGTACTATGTGCTATGAAACCCCAGAGGGGTGATATTTTAATCCCCTTCAATATCTACCCTTTTACTAACAGTTCATCCTATTGCTATAATTATTAAACTTTAAACAGTTTCTTAGAAAGGCACATAATAGCTAAATGCAGCAAATTACCTCATTCTCTGACCTCAAAATTCAATATCTGACTACATCTCATTATTCATAAACCCCTGCTGTTCTAATACTTTTAGCAGAATCTTTGAGAATGCAACATTATCCTTCTTGGTATAACGGTTATCGGTAAAAATTTGGGCAAGGGTCTCTTTGCCATTCTCATTAAGAAGTTTTTGTATCAAAGGTAATGACTCCTTTGCAGAGTACATCTGATCGATATCCCCCACGGAATAATCGTGGTAAATATCTTTATGAACAATGCTTGCCAAGGGCAATCGATCGGTCAATTCAGGAATTTCCTCAGGATAACCAAGAACAACAGCTGTAACAGGAACAACACCTTTAGGGAGTTTGAGAATATCGATAATCTTATCGGCCGTATAGGTTGTAGTACCAAGGTAGCATATCCCTAATCCCTTTTCTTCAGCAGCAATACAAACATTCTGCGCAACGAGCAGAGCGTCAATTGCGGCTGTGAAAAAGGATAGAAAATTATCATATCCAGGATTCGCTTTACGTAGCAAGCACCACTTGTTAAAACGGTTAAAATCGGCACAAAAGGTAAGCACTACAGGTGCTTGGGTTACCATGCCCTGATTGAAATGGCAAGGCGAAAGTTGTTTTTTAACCTCTTGATCGGTGGTAACAATTATACTGTAAACCTGCATATTCCCTGTTGTTGAAGCACGGGTTCCAGCAAGTAGAATGTCATTCAGAATTGATTCATCAATGGTATCGCTCTTATATTTCCTGATTGAGCGATGATTCATAATAGTTCTCATTGTCGTTTTTTTAAACACGACAAAGAAATCATTTTTTAGCCTAATCTTATGCAATAAAAAAGTATTTTTTTCAATTCTCATTAAAAAAGAGGCTGTTTAAAAAGCAGTAAATATTTCAACCGCAAAGTAAGCAAAGCCTGCCGGCAGGTAGGCAAATCGCAGAGTTCTCAAAGTATTAATTATCTATACTTTAAGTCTGCGCTCTTTGCATATTCCTGTCTGCCGACAGGCAGGCTTTGTATCCTTAGCGGTTAAAAAAATCTAAGACAGTCTCTTTCGGTATGAATAGAATAAATGCTAAAAGGTTAAGCCGAATACAAAAAACATATCCTTCGAGTTAGGGTTTACAGCCAATGTAATAAAAGCGGGTATCTCTAGGCTACTGCTAATCTTTAGCTGTTTTGTAGCATTCAACCCAACATTAACAATATTGGCATTATCGGAGTAAAGCCCCTTCTGAGGTGTACCTCCAACAAAGAGTCTTAAAGGGATACCTGATAAATTAGCGTTATAGGCAAACTCAAAATAGGTTGAGTAATCGATATTGCCTTCGCCATCATTATCATCGTACCCTGCAAAAAATGTTGCAGCAGTTAACGATACGGGAAACGATTCAGAGCCTTCGTAGGTAATCGAGCCTTCCAACGCATGACGCGTTTCGGATTTCTTTAAATTAAGGTAATCGTAATTTTCAAGGCTATCATCGCTTGCAGTATAGTAGTCGTTTACGGTGAAAGTGAACTGCCCCATTGAATAGGAAAGGTATAAATCGGTTTCAACAAATGGTACAGATAATCCATACGAAGCCCAAGCACCGAATTCGATTCCCTTATAAGAGATTGAAGCATAAGGTTGAATATTGGAGCTTGGAGAGAATTGAAGCCCTCTCCATAGATAACGGCTAACCAGATCAGCATTCAGGTTGAATGATAAGCTATCCTCAGAAGTAGATGATGCAAGCAACCTATTGATCGGTGCTAAAGCACAAATAATCAATAATATTAAGAAAAATCTCTTCATTGTATTATTTATTTGGGTTAGTACCATACTGCAATTTACGCTATAATTTTGCAGTGAGATTATAAGATGATACAAATCATTTCATTCATAACATCATGTATATATTGCATTTACACTTCATTCGAATAAAAAAACCACCCCGAATAGAAAGGATGGCTTTTCGAAATATTTTCAAAAAACTAACCCCCAATCTCTTTATCAATAAGATAATGATTTCTATCCGATGAGCTGCGTGATACCAGTTCACCAAGGAATCCTGCCATAAAGAATTGTACTCCAATGATTACAAGTACCAAAGCGATATAGAATAATGGTTGGTCGGTTACCGCACGATACTTTAAATGATGATACTGTGCTAGTAACTTTTGAATTATCATCGATACGGTAATGATACCACCCGATAAAAACATGAGCGTACCGAGCATTCCGAATAGGTGCATCGGCTTTTTTCCAAAACGTGTGATAAAGGTGACCGATAAAAGGTCGAGAGGTCCACGAATGAAACGCTCCAGCCCGAACTTGGTTACGCCATATTTTCGCTCGCCATGCTGAACAACCTTTTCGCCAATCTTCCTATAACCAGCCCATTTAGCTAGTACAGGGATATAGCGGTGCATCTCTCCGTAAACTTCAATGCTTTTTATAACGTTGCTTCTGTAGGCCTTTAAGCCGCAGTTCATATCGTGTAGCTTAATACCGCTAATGCGGCGAACAGTCCAGTTGTAAAACTTACTAGGAATATTTTTAGAGAGCACAGGATCGTGGCGCTTCTTTTTCCAGCCCGATACCAAATCGTACTTATCCTCCTTAATCATCCGGTATAGCTCGGGTATCTCATCGGGGCTATCCTGCAAATCGGCATCCATGGTGATAACCACATCGCCCTTAGCAGCATTGAAGCCAACATAAAGGGCAGCCGATTTCCCATAGTTTCGGCGAAACTTAACCCCACGAACAGCTTTATACTTTGCCGACAAAGTCTCTATCACGCTCCAACTGTTATCGGAACTACCATCATCGATAAGAATAACCTCGTGCGAAAAATGGTTGGCATTCATCACCCGATCAATCCATTCAACCAGCTCAGGTAAGGATTCCTCCTCGTTTAAAAGCGGTACTACAACTGAAATATCCATTAACTATTCAAGTTTTGGTTCTGATTGTTTACAAAAATTGATTTCTTTCTTCTAAGAAATGCCGATGTAACAAGAGAGAATATTGTTCCTATCATGGTTGACCCAAAAACAGTAAACAATACCATAACAATAGGTTTTTGTATTGAACCTATAATAATCATCGCATCTTCAATTTGCTTTTCACTAAAACCAGCATTATAATATTCCTCTTCCGTTGCTGATATGAATTTTGTCAAATAGTCTGTATCGACAAAATGCATATGAATAATCATATATATTCCATATATTATTCCAGCAAAAACACAAACAAGCACTCCAAACCCCAATGCTTTCGAATACGATATCTCTCCATCTAGCAGCTCATCTCGGTACTTCCTTGTAGCATAAACAATTGCATATATAACCAGGATATAATTTATCAGGGTTACAAAGAAAGGTGGTCTTATAATGTCAATCCCCATCAAATAGACAAATAGAATAATAACTGCCTGTACAACGCCTAAAATTAAACCAGAGGTCATTGCATCTTTAAAAACAGGATTGCTTTTCGATTCCATTAAGTTATTTTATTTATATCCTAGCAAAGATATTAGAAATAATTAAAAAAGGTTGTAATGGTTATGGATCATTATTGATTGAATTTTCTTTACTTCGATAAGACTCCTTTAAAAGAGAAAGGCGGCAAAAGAAAAGCCGCCTTTCCATAAATATCTGAATCTCCCCTTTATCGAAGTTCATAAAATTTTAACTTCTTTACATAGGAGGCTTACGATTGCAATAAATCTCAAAAACTCTCTTTTACTAATCTAATCGTTGCCAACAAATTCGCATAATGATATTTTCTGATTATGTGATATTTATAAGGTTGAGACACCCATTGATTTACGTTCTAACTATACGTTAGGATTCTCAAAGGGATTTGTTTTCTTTTTAAGGAAAGCTGATGTAATCAATGATATTATTGCACCAAAAACAGCACTTCCAAGAAAGCCTGTGAATACGGATTTTAATGGGCTATAGTTTTTTATCTGCTCGTCAATCTTTGTAATCGCTTTTTCTATTTGTTCCTCCGAAACACCTTTACTAGACATGAAATTGAACATCCAGTCCTTCTGAGCGTTCATTATTCTTACAAAATAATCAGAATCGATTAAAGTATTTTGGATGTAGCTATAAACACTTGAAATTATAGTAGCGAATAGCGCTATTAAAAGCCCAATAAGAAATGCTTGTCCGTAAGTAACCTCTCCGTTGTAAAGCTCGGCTCTTACTTTTTTAGTTAAGATAACTATTCCAATTACATATATTGCTATTGATGTTAGACCCAATAGTATTGGTTTTAAAAAACCCACAGGCATTACCCCAAGTATGAATAGAAGTAGGGTATAGATTATCAGTACGATTCCAAGGTACAAACCATAGTTAAATGTACTCTTTAGCAATAAATTTGTTTTTGGTTCCATGTTTTATATTTTTTAGGTTTTAGCAAAGATATTAGAAATAATAAAAAAAAACGTTAATTGATATTGAACATTTAACAATATTACTACTTTTGCGGCGGGTAAGTCTTATACGACCAGCTCCTGCTGAATCCCCCCAGGACCGGAAGGTAGCAAGGGTAAGTAGTTGTAGCGGTGCGATATAAGTAGCTTACCCACTTTTTTTATTCTAAGCCAAAGTTCAAAAGACAAAATTTAAAAGTCAAAGTTCAAACCCTTTTACCCTTAACCCTTCAACAATTTTTAGCAGTTTTAATGCAGCGCAGCAGCACAAAATCAATTTATCTTTGAAACATTACCCCTTAATTACACATCCCTTTGTTTAGTAACAATTTATCTATTTAAACCCCTTTTCAATATCAATTTTAAACCTTTTTGATTAAAAACATCTAAAAAGTAATAGTTTATTATTGATTAAACTCTAATTTTGTAATTCAAAAACTAATATCAACCTTTAATATATAGTCATCATGCAACAGCTTGATTGGAAAAACCTCCCTTTCGGTTATGTTAAAACCGATTATAACATTCGCTGCACCTATAAAGATGGCAAATGGGGAAACCTTGAGGTATCTGATTCTGAATACATTTCGGTTCATATGGCTGCCACAGGGCTGCATTATGGGCAGGAAGCGTTCGAGGGGATGAAGGCATACCGTGGAAAAGATGGTAAAATTCGGCTTTTCCGTTGGAACGAAAATGCAAAACGCCTATTACGTTCGGCTGAAGGGGTACTTATGGCTCCTGTTCCCGTGGAGCTATTCAAAGAAGCGATTTTAAAAGTTGTTAAGCTGAATGAAAAATTTGTTCCGCCCTACGGAACGGGGGCATCGCTATACATTCGTCCGCTACTTTTTGGTTCAGGGGCAGAAGTAGGCGTTAGACCTGCAAAAGAGTATATGTTCGTTGTTTTTGTTACCCCTGTTGGACCTTACTTTAAAGAGGGTTTTAACCCTGTTAAAATTGCCATTGTAAGGGATAGCGACCGCGCTGCGCCGCTTGGAACTGGTACTTTCAAAGTTGGTGGTAACTATGCTGCAAGTTTACGCGGAGTTGTGAAAGCACAAAAAGCGGGATTTAATTCGCCTATGTACCTTGACACTAAGGAGAAAAGATATATAGATGAGATCGGTGCTGCGAATTTTTTTGCCATCAAAAACAATACCTATATCACTCCAAAGTCAGATTCAATTCTAGCTTCGATTACCAATATGAGCATCATTCAGCTAGCTGAAGATCTTGGGCTAAAAGTTGAACGTCGCCCAGTAGCCGTTGAAGAGCTTGAATCGTTTGAGGAAACGGGTGCATGCGGTACAGCTGCAATAATTTCACCTATAGGTGAAATCAACGATTTGGAAACTGGAAAAATTTACAAGTACTGTAATGGTGGTAAACCTGGTCCTATCTCAACAAAGCTATACGAAACCCTTGTGGGCATTCAGTATGGTGAGGTTGCCGATAAGCATGGTTGGATAACGGTAGTTGAGTAGATTATTACATATCCTTTACTTAGCCTCCAGAATTTCTGGGGGCTTTTTAATAAAACATTAGATTTATAGTAACTATTCACCACGGAGACACGCCTGCCGGTAGGCCGGCGGCAAGCAGGACAGTGTCTCTGTGGTTTTTGTTCATTTTCGATTACTGCTGAATAATCACGATTTATAGAATTTTTAAATAAAAAATGATAGATTTTAATATTGCGGGTTATTTAATCTTTGCATTTGTTTCATCAATTACACCTGGACCAAACAACTTTATGCTTTTCTCCTATGGGAAACAGTTTGGCTATAAAGATTCTACAAAACTTTTGCTCGGTATTTTCTTTGGGTTTATAGTACTTCTGTATGCATCGGGGTATGGTATTGCACAAGTAATTACAAATAATCCAACAATTGGGTTAGTCCTAAAAATCGTTAGCTCAATTTGGCTCTTATACCTTGCGTTTGTACTAAGTAAACTAAATTCAGAAATATCGGTAGAATCAAAATCTAAGATTGGCTTTTACCAAGGTTTCTTTATGCAGTTCATTAATCCAAAGGCTTGGATTATGGCTTTAAGCGGAGCGAGCGCCTTTATGCCTCATCTCGACAGTATTCATTTAAGTGTATTTATATTCGCTTTCATGTTCGGACTTGTTGGGATTCCATGTATGATTGTATGGATTTCCTTTGGCGATCTAATATCGAAACTGCTAAAATCAGAAAAGGCCAATCGAATAGTTGGCTATACACTTTTTCTCCTTATGATACTAAGTATTGTAATGATTTGGCTGTAATATATATCTGAATAACAGATACTTTCAACTTATTTAAAAAAAACTTGCTAAAAACTTGCTACGATTGAAAAAATCTTTTTTATATTGCACCCGAATTTGAATCGAAAGAAATGTTAAACATCAGCGCCATTATTATTCTCATCGTCATTATAGTCCAAAAGCTATAACCGGGGAGTGATATGGTGTAAATGAACCAAAATATTACAAAAGCCTTCCCGGGAAACCGAGGAAGGCTTTTTAGTTTTAGTAAAATTTTAATGATAAACCGTCAAACGATTATGAAATCCTCCAATAAAACTCAAAATTCATTGAGGTCATACTCTATTCTAAGCAGCTTATCTACCCTTAATAATCATATTATCAGTGTGGTGGTCATTATTATTGTCATTATTATACCCCCGCCATGGTGAGAAGGAGCTTAGTTTGAATTTAAGAAAAGTCCTGTCTCACCGGTGTGAAGACAGGACTTTCTGCTTTATAACCCTAAAAAATAACAAATTACAAAATTTAAAATGAACTATTACAACGAAAAAACAGAGGTTTACTTGAATGGAAACTGGGTTCCGGCATCATCGGCAACCACAAGCCTTTACGATCAAACATTGCACTATGGAACTGGTGTATTCGAAGGCATTAGATCATACAAAACACCAAACGGAGCGAAGATTTTTAAAGCGAAAGAGCACTTTGAACGGCTGCAATACTCCGCCAAGGTGATGCATCTCGATTTGAATCTTTCAGTGGATGAATTAATCGATCTAACATACGAAACCCTAAAAAGGAATAATCTGGAGGATGCCTACATCCGTCCGTTGGTCTGGGCTGGCCCAAATATGAGCCTTACCCCTACTACAAATGTTTATGTCTTTATTTGCGCATGGGAATGGGGAAAACTCCATGGCGGAGGCCATATAAGGGTTATGACCTCATCGTACCGAAGACCCGACCCTAAATCGTGCCATGTATCGGCAAAAGCCGTTGGACACTACGTAAACTCAATACTCGCCACAACCGAAGCCAAGCAGAATGGTTTCGATGATGCGCTACTAACCGATGCGAATGGAAATGTTGCCGAGGGACCAGGAGCAAACTTCTTCTTTCAGAAAGGGAAAACGCTATTCACAAGCCCTTTAGGGAATATTCTTCCCGGAATAACCCGAGCAACCGTTCTTGAGATTGCTAAGAAGCGTGGATTTGACCTACAAGAAAGATATTTCAAGGTTGATGAGGTGAAAGATGCCGATTCAGCATTCTTTGTTGGAACAGCAGCCGAAGTTGCATGTATTACATCGCTCGATAATGTTCCATTCACAGTGAAATGGGAGGATAGTTTAGGATATATCGTTTCAAACGATTACCAACAGTTGATTAGAATTTAGTAATTAAGAAAATTTGCCACTGATTCACAGATTTACAATTTCAAATGGCTGGAATAATTAGTGAATCTGTGGCAATTATCAATGACTCTTTTTATCACTGACTTTTTAATTAGGAATTAACTCAAACAAAATGATAGGCCATTTTTGCCATTGGGCATTGTATCAACCAATTTTTTGAAACACTTAACAACAGCATGATTATCAATAATATATATTTTTCAATGATTATTAAGACCTGCTTTTAAGAATCATATTTGAACCAATTTTTGATTTTGGAAGCGAAACTGAGAGAAATACTTTCACCGAGCCAATTTTAGAAAAAATTTCATTCGAATAAAAACAAAGATTGCATAATCATCTATAAATCAACATAACAAAAACAATGGACTTAAAAAAGCACAGCAAAAACGTAACTCACAACGAAACTCTCCCTGCATCGCAGGCCATGCTTTACGCATTGGGCTTAACCGATAACGATTTTCAAAAACCACAGGTGGGAATAGTCAGTACAGGTTACGAGGGCAATCCTTGCAATATGCACCTCAACGATTTATCGACTCTTGTAAAGAAGGGTTGTTCGAATAAGGAATTGCTAGGGCTAATTTTTCACACAATAGGGGTAAGCGATGGCATAGCCATGGGCACCGAGGGCATGAGATACTCTCTTCCATCGCGTGAGGTAATAGCAGATAGCATTGAAACCGTAATGGAGGCTCAGCACTACGATGCGCTAATTGCAGTGGTGGGTTGCGATAAAAATATGCCCGGTGCTGTAATGGCCATGGCAAGGTTAAATCGTCCATCGTTGTTGGTTTATGGGGGTACCATTGCATCAGGTTTGCATAACGGCGATAAGCTGAATATAGTTTCTGCATTCGAGGCCTACGGCGAGAAGGTTGCTGGAAAAATCACCGATATTGAGATGAAGAGCATTATCCGCAAAGCATGTCCTGGTCCAGGAGCATGTGGAGGGATGTACACCGCCAATACCATGGCTTCAGCCATTGAGGCATTAGGCCTGTCGCTCCCTTACTCCTCCTCAAATCCTGCCGTTAGCAAGGATAAGCAGGCTGAGTGCGTAAACGCTGGTGAAGCCATGAGGTTACTACTCGAAAGGGATATAAAACCTTCGGATATTCTTACCAAGCAAGCATTTGAGAATGCAATTACACTTGCCATAGTACTCGGTGGTTCAACAAACATGGTTCTACACCTCATTGCAATGGCAACTACCATTGGGGTTGAGCTATCACTTAATGATTTCCAGAGAATCAGCGATAAGACACCACTCCTTGGCAACCTAAAACCTAGCGGTAAATACTTAATGGAGGATATTCATGCCATTGGGGGAATACCCGCCGTTATGAAATATCTTCTTGATAAAGGATTGCTTCATGGCGAATGCCTTACAGTAACAGGAAAAACGATAAGGGAAAATCTTACGAATGTAAAACCAATTGATGATTCACAGGATGTTATTTATTCCCTTGAAAAGCCTATAAAAGCTACGGGACACCTACAAATCCTATACGGGAATCTAGCATTGGAAGGAGCCGTAGCAAAGATTACTGGTAAGGAAGGCGAAAAATTCACAGGTACAGCCAGGGTATTTAATAGCGAGGCAGAGGTTAACGAGGGTATTTCAAGTGGAAAGGTAGGAAAGGGTGATGTTGTGGTTATCCGTTACGTTGGACCCAAGGGAGCACCGGGTATGCCCGAAATGCTTAAACCAACATCGGCATTGATTGGGGCAGGGCTTGGAAACGATGTTGCGCTAATCACCGATGGTCGTTTTTCAGGGGGATCGCATGGATTTGTGGTTGGTCATATCTCGCCCGAGGCTTGCGATGGAGGCTTAATCGCACTTGTTGAGAATGGCGATAGAATTACCATTGATGCAATTAAAAATGAGCTGATCCTAGAAGTTTCCGATGATGAGATTCTAAAACGAAAACAGAAATGGGCTGCTCCAGAGCCAAGAGTAAAAACAGGGTACCTCTACAAATACACAAAAATGGTTTCGAGTGCGTCAAAAGGATGCCTAACCGATAGATAATAACTCTATGAATACGAATCTGATTTCATTACGTCAAGATATTCCTTCTATCTCAGGGGCTGAAGCTCTTATAAAATCACTGCTTTACGAGGGAGTTGATACTATATTCGGTTACCCTGGAGGTGGTATAATGCCCGCCTACGATGCTATTTACCATTATAAGAATCAGCTCCGCCATATCCTAGTTCGACATGAGCAAGGCGCTATTCACGCAGCACAGGGCTATGCCCGTACTTCGGGAAAGGTAGGCGTTGCCATAGTAACATCAGGCCCTGGTGCAACAAACATTATCACAGGAATAGCAGATGCTTACGCCGATAGCACTCCATTGGTTTGCATAACGGGTCAGGTTGGCACAAAGCTGTTGGGCTCAGATGCCTTTCAGGAGGTTGATATCCTAAATATATCTCTTGCAGTTACCAAATGGAGCGTACAAATCCCAGACGTAGCCTCAATATCAAAGGTGATAAGCAAAGCATTTTTCATCGCCAAAAGCGGAAGACCTGGCCCTGTTATTGTTGATATCCCGAAGGATATTCAATTCGCCCTATCCCCATTTGAGCATTTTGAGTTTAAGAACCCAACGGGAATCAAGCAGAAGCCATCGTTGAACGGAAATCAGCTGCTTAAAGCATCGGATTTGCTTAATACCTGTAAACACCCGATGATTCTTGTAGGACAAGGTGTAACCTTATCGAATGCCGAAAAAGAATTGCTTCAATTTGCCGAAAAAAGCGGATTCCCTGTAGCATCAACATTGCTAGGGCTTTCGGCTTTTCCAACAAACCATCCCCTTTACGTTGGAATGCTTGGGATGCATGGCAACTACGCTCCGAATATTCTTACCAATGAGTGTGATCTAATTCTTGCCATTGGAATGCGCTTCGACGATCGCGTAACAGGCGATGCCTCTAGGTATGGAAAATCGGCTAAAATTATTCACATTGATGTTGATGAATCGGAGTTCGGAAAGGTTGTTCATTGCGATGCACCTATTCATGCCGATGCGAAGGAGGCGCTTCTTGCGCTAACATCAATCGTTAAAGAGCAACAATTTGACTCATGGCTTGATCAATTTCGAAACTATAAAAACATTGAGAATGACAAGGTAGAAATGCCTCAGCTATTCCCAAACGAAGGAATAACAATGGGAAAGGTAATCAGGATTCTATCTGAGGAAACCAAAGGAGATGCTATAATTGTTACCGATGTTGGTCAACATCAGATGATCGCCTCACGATACTTTAAATTCCTAAATAATAGAAGCTTAGTAACATCTGGAGGTCTAGGTACAATGGGGTTCTGCCTGCCTGCATCGATGGGGGCAAATCTTGGAGCACCTAATAGAACTACGATTGCTGTAGTTGGTGATGGAGGGATTCAGATGACCATTCAGGAGCTAGGTACAATTGTGTCAGAGAGTATCCCTGTTAAAATAATTCTTCTTAACAATGGATACCTAGGAATGGTAAGGCAATGGCAAGAAATGTTCTTCGAAAAACGATATTCGTTTGTGGAAATGTCGAACCCTAATTTTGGGTTAATTGCCCAAGGGTACGGTTTGCCATACTCAATGGTTACAGAACCCAGCTCCCTCGTAACCGAGATTCAAAGAATGCTCGAACATAACGGGCCATACCTCCTAGAGGTGTCAGTATTGCAAGAGGACAATGTATTCCCTATGGTTCCAGCAGGTTGTGCCGTTAACGAGATAAGACTTGAATAAAATTACAAATAACAAACAAGAATTTGATTTTAGAACAAGCCTGCCGGCAAGGCAGAGATTAACGATTTATGATTTAAGAAGTTGAAAAAAATCCAAGAATGACATAACGATATGAATAAACCTCTAAAATCGTTGATCATCAATCGTAAATCAACATAAATTGAATTGATAGAACCTAAAGATTAGCAATATGGAACAGTTTGAAATGGTTGTACATTCATCGGAACATGTTACCCTTTTAACCAAAGTGTTAATGATGTTTAGCCGACGAAGGATTGATGTAATAAGCGTTGTATCAGAAACCAACCGAAATACAAGTTTATACGTCATAAACTTTAAATCGGGTAAAGATGAAGCTTATAGACTTCAGAAACAGATTGAAAAGGCAACAGATATCCTTGATACAAACCTAGTTCAGGTTGATTTTATCAGGGCTAAATTCAGCAATCGGTATCATAATCAACAACTTGTATCGAGGTAGTTTAAATAAACGAAAAGAATAATGCCACTAAGTCTCAAAATCATTAAGAGCGATGAATCACAAAATGTAACTATTTATGAAATAATACCTTGTGTCTTTGTGGCAAAAAAATTTTTCAATAAAAAATACACTTACTAACAAAACAAAAAAAAATGGCACTATTAAATTTTGGCGGAGTTGAAGAACATGTTGTAACCCGCAATGAATTCCCAATTTCAAAGGCTAAAGAAGTTTTAAAAAACGAAACGATTGCAGTTATCGGGTATGGAGTTCAAGGACCAGCACAAGCCCTTAATATGAAAGACAATGGTTTTGAGGTAATTATCGGTCAAGCACCTGAATTTAAAGAGGATTGGGATAAAGCGATTAAGGATGGTTTTATTCCTGGCAAGTCACTGTTTTCAATCGAAGAGGCTGCCGCCAAAGGTACAATTATCCAGTATTTGGTTTCCGATGCTGCGCAACGTACAATCTGGCCTAAACTTAAACCATATCTTACAAAAGGGAAAGCACTGTATTTCTCACACGGTTTTTCAATAACCTATAAGACTCAAACAGGGGTTATTCCTCCTGCTGATATAGATGTAATCCTTGTTGCACCGAAAGGTTCAGGGACTAGCGTACGTCGGAATTTTTTAGCTGGAACTGGTATTAACTCTAGCTTTGCAGTATTCCAAGATGCTACAGGTCGTGCAAAGGAGAGAACACTAGCAGTTGGAATTGCCATTGGCTCAGGATATCTATTCCCCACAACCTTTGAAGCGGAGGTTTTTAGCGATTTAACAGGAGAACGTGGCGTTTTAATGGGTGCCTTAGCCGGAATTATGGATGCGCAATACAAAGTGCTACGCAACAATGGTCATAGTCCAAGCGAAGCATTCAACGAAACTGTTGAAGAACTAACACAAAGCCTTGTTCGTTTAGTTGACGAAAACGGAATGGATTGGATGTATTCAAATTGCTCAGCAACAGCACAGCGTGGAGCGCTCGATTGGAGACCAAAATTCCGTGATGCGACATTACCTGTATTCGAGGATTTATATGCACGTGTAAAAGATGGTCGTGAATGTGCTCGCGTACTGGAATCAACCAGTGGTACAAATTATAGGGTAGAGCTTGAAAAGGAACTGAAAGAGCTTCGCGAAAGCGAAATATGGGCAGCGGGTAAGACTGTTCGCAGTTTAAGACCAAAGAGCTAGAATTGAAAGAAGGAAAAAATGGAATGGTGGAATATTGGAATGATGGTTTGTGAAAGCATTGATGCTTAATATTGACTTCTCCATTATTCCATTGTTCCATTATTCCAATACCATATCAAACGATATCATCAAGATTTTTGTAATCAAAAGTGAAAACTGAAACTCAACAAACACAAATGACCGCTGCTGAAAAACTAATCTGGACGCCCGAACTATCGGAAGTAAGAACTGCGCTCCGAAACCTTAATGGCGTTGCCATTCGAACTCCTTTGATGAACAATGTTACCCTTTCTGAAAAGTATCGTGCAAATATTCTTTTTAAACGTGAGGATTTGCAGCCTGTTCGTTCATATAAGCTAAGGGGTGCATACAATAAAATTTTATCTCTTTCACCCGCTGAGCTAATTAATGGAGTAGTCTGTGCCAGTGCTGGGAATCATGCCCAAGGAGTAGCTTATTCTTGTAGCAAGCTAGGTGTAAAAGGAACTATCTTTATGCCTAAACCAACACCTAAGCAGAAAGTCAACAAAGTCAAAATGTTTGGAAAAGAGCTTGTTGATATTAAAATTGTTGGCGATACGTTCGATGATTGCCTTAAAATAGCAGTTGAATTCTGCGAAGAGCAGAAAGCTCAGTTTATTCACCCATTCGATGACTCAAGGGTCATTGAAGGGCAGGCCACTATTGGTATTGAATTAGTAGAGGATTCAGAGAACACTATCGACTATCTTATTGTTCCAGTAGGCGGTGGCGGTCTATTGTCGGGGTTAATTTCAGTAATGAAAGAGCTATCACCCAAAACCAAGATTATTGCAGTTGAGCCTCAGGGTGCACCGAGCATGGAGCAATCGTTAAAGGCTGGGTTTCCTATAGTTCTTGATAATATCAATACTTTTGTTGATGGTGCTTCGGTAAAGCGAGTTGGTGATTTAACGTTCAGCATTTGCCAGAACAATATCCATAAAATGATTACTATTCCCGAGGGAAAAGTATGCACCACAATGCTTTCGCTATATAACGATGATGCCATTGTTGTTGAGCCAGCAGGAGCACTTTCAGTTGCTGCACTTGACTATTTAGCACCTGAAATTTCAGGAAAGACTGTAGTTTGCATTCTTAGCGGTAGCAATAACGATATCACCAGAATGGAGGAGATTAAAGAACGTTCATTGCTTCATGAAGGTTTAAAGCACTATTTCGTTGTAAACTTTCCACAACGAGCAGGTGCGTTGAAAGAGTTTTTAAGCCATGTACTCGGGCCGTCTGATGACATCACCCATTTCCAGTACAGTAAGAAAACGAACCGTGAGAAAGGCCCAGCCATTGTTGGCATAGAGCTAAAATCACCCGATGATTTTGAACCACTGCTTTATCGAATGAAAATGGCTGACTTTTATGGTGAATACCTAAATAATAGCCCAAAATTGTTTGAGGTGATAATTTAGCGTCAAAAAACTTATCCAAGAAAATAAGTTTACACTAACACTGACAGGGTTTTGAACCCTGTCAGTGTTGAACTTACCAATGTGTGTTATCTAATATTACACTTTATATAATAAAGCAATTCATGGTACACTGAACCATACCATAGACCGTTCTATAAGTTTTTTAATCATATGGTCTATGAAATCCTCAATCAAATCGCTGATTTCCTAGCCTTCTTATTTTAATAGTACATTTAATGTAAAAATAGCATATAATGATAAATATATTTATCAAAAATATATATATTTGTAAAATATATTTTACATTATGAAGACAAAGAGTCAAACTCTACTCCCTAAAGTGCAAAAATCCATCACTATCCTAGGTGAGAATATAAAACTTGCTCGACTGAGAAGGAAATATAGCACAGAGCAAGTTGCTGAGAGAGCAAATATAAGCAGACCTACTCTCCTATCAATTGAAAAAGGACATCCTAGAGTAAGTATTGGAGCAATTGTAAACGTTCTTTTTGTACTTGGTCTTGATAATGATATCGTAGAAGTTGCAAAAGATGACAAGCTAGGAAGAAGGCTACAAGACGCTAATCTTATTGTAAAAGAAAGAGCCCCAAAAAGAGTAAAAGAAAGACCAATCGACAATATCGATGAGTAATCGAAGAGAAATATATGTGTTTGCTCATTGGGTTGGAATGATTGACCCGATTTATATGGGCTTGCTAACTGCCGAATACGTAAGAGGTAAGGAAATATTCTCTTTCAGCTACTCTAAAGAATGGTTGCAATCGGGATATTCACAACTGCTTGATCCGGATCTGCAATTTTACTCAGGAACTCAATACTCAGTTGATGAAAAGCAAAATTTTGGAGTTTTCCTTGATTCTTCACCCGATCGTTGGGGACGACTCCTGATGAGAAGAAGAGAATCTGCTTTGGCAAGAAGAGAGAATCGAAGTGAGAGAACGCTAAGAGAAACTGATTACCTACTTGGAGTCTTTGATGGACATCGTATGGGAGGTATTCGGTTTAAAGAAACATTCGATGGTCCATTCTTAAATGATAATAAGGAATTTGCTTCACCCCCATTGACATCTTTAAGAGAACTTGAAGAAATAAGCTTAAAGCTTGAGGACGATAATGCAACTGAGAATCCTGATTATTGGAAGTGGTTAACTATGATCGTTAACCCAGGTTCCTCTATTGGAGGAGCAAGACCGAAAGCCAGCGTAATAGATACTAAAGGAAACCTATGGATTGCAAAATTCCCAAGCAAAAGCGATAGCAAGGATATTGGAGGTTGGGAGATGGTAGCAAATGAACTTTCAGCTAACGCTGGCATTAATGTTGCAAAAGCAAGAATTCAAAAATTTTCAAACCGACATAACACCTTCCTAACGCAAAGATTCGATAGAACATCAAAAGGAGAAAGAATACACTACGCTTCTGCTATGACACTACTCGGTTACACAGATGGAACTAATTTTCAGGATGGAGTCAGCTATATAGAACTTGCTGAGTTCATAGCCCGCCATGGTGCATATGTTGAGAGAGATTTGGAGGAGCTATGGAGAAGAATCGTTTTTAATGTTATAATATCCAATACGGATGACCATCTAAGAAATCATGGCTTCATTTCAACTGATAAAGGCTGGATTCTCTCCCCTGCCTTTGACCTAAATCCAAATGAAACAGGAACAGGTCTATCCCTCAACATTTCACTGGAGGATAACTCCCTTGATTTGAATGTAGCATTAAGTGTAATTGACTATTTTAGACTTAATAAGGAGAAAGCATTAAGGATAATAGAGCAAGTCAAAAAATCAGCTAGTAATTGGCGAATTGTTGCCGATAAATACAATCTACCTAAATCAGAGCAGGATTTGATGGCTATTGCATTCAATAGGTGTATTAGTAAGTAAACTTTTTACTTACTAACTAGTGTCAATTAGAAAACTCCAAATTTCAAAAATCAAATTACAAATAAAACCCAAATGATAAAATTCCAAATCTTAGAAATATTTGATTATTTGGTGCTTAAATAATCGGGATTTAATTGTTTTTTGAGTTTTGTTATTTGGAATTTCAGGTTTATTGAGTTTTCTTAGTACCACTAACTATGTGTTATTTACATGGCAATAATAGATTTATATCTTACTAACAAGTCAAAGAATAATAGGAATTTTATTTACAAAAGAAAAAGGGAGACTTCAATCTCCCTTTTACCTTTCCTCTAACCAAGATTAAAAGATACTGTATCTGTTTATTGTGTAATAGTTGAATGTGCTGTTTGAATTGTGCTTAATGATTGTGTTCGTCTTAGTGGTGTTCTTTTCTACTTTCTTTGTGCTATACTTTAATTTAAAACCTCCTAGCACTTCTTTCAATAATTCTTTAACCCATAACATATAAATTTTAGTTAAAATTCGAGATAAATATAAATACTATATTTCACATTTCCAAATATTTACATGATTTTTTTCAAACTTTCTTCACTGTAATATATTATAGCCAAATCTTCATTTCCTGGTTCGTTTTACAATCCCTTTTTCCTTACCTTTAAACAAAAGAAACCTATTAGAGGCATATGGAATCGGTTAAGCGATTCAATAATTAAAAATTAAGAAAAAAAGACAAATAAAGTTATAACATGTTATAACTTTATTTATCTTTGCATAAAGAAATTTCATATGGAAACAACAATTGTAAAAATCGGCAATTCACAGGGGCTTATCATTCCTAAGAAACTCTTAAGCACTTTTGGTGAAAGCAGGCAGGTTGATATTCAATATAAAGATGGGGCCTTACTAATAACGCCATTAGCTGAGAATCATGCACGCAGCAATTGGGAGCAACAATTTTACGATGCCATTGCTAAAGGATTTTTACCTGAGAATGACGTAATTGATATTGAAAACGACTTTGATAAAAAAGAATGGACATGGTAAAAAGGTTTGAAGTATGGAATATTAAACTTAATCCTACACAAGGGTCAGAAATCAATAAAATGCGTCCTTGCCTTGTAGTTTCACCAAATGAAGCCAATAAATTTCTTAATACAGTTGTAATCGTTCCAATGACTAGTACAATTAAACCTTATCCTACGAGGCTCAATTGTCATTTTAAGGGCAAAAACGGACAGTTAGTGGTCGATCAGATAAGATGTGTAGATAAAACAAGATTGATTGATAGGTTGGGTGTAATGGACATAAGTACATGTAAGAACATAAGTTCACTTATTATAGAAACTTTTAAATATCACTAAACAACTAGTAAGAGATACTACCAAACCAGAAACCAGTATAAAGGTCATTCATTCGATCTTCCTCCTACTCCTAATAATATCTTTCTAATTCATATAAATCTCATTATTTGGTTATTCGACATTTTTAGTGGAAATGGATTTAAGATATAAAAGCATCATGGGATATAATTTAGTATTCATGGAGTTTTTCAAACTATGAAATGTTATGAGCATTGTTTTTACTAGTTTTTTAAAATATATTTATACTTATTGAGTATTAACAGTCTTTATATGAGTATCGATTTTGTTACTATAAGTAGACTTCCACTACTTTTGTCGAATAACCCATTATTTTGATAATAAATACAAAACTCTAAATTTATACTTTCATTACTTCTCATGAATGATAAAATAATTATAGAGTTTCAGCAAGGTGATAAAGAATCGTATAGACTTATCTTTGATAGTCTATACTCTACAATGTGCTTATTTGCTAATAAGTTCATTCATGATTATGATGATGCGGAAGATATTGTTCAAGAAGTTTTTATCGAATTATGGCATCAACGGGTTAAATTCGAAAGCATTTACCATATAAAATCATTTTTGTACCTTTCCATTAAAAACAGATGTATAAACTACAAGAAACACCTGTTGTCCAAAGAAAAACATTCAAAATCAATTATAGATAATAATGATTTGTATTTTGAAGATTATGTGCTCGAAGCCGAGGTTATTCAAAACCTCAACAATGCCATAAACAACCTACCCGAACAACGCAAACAGGTTATTTTGCTAAGCATGCAGGGGTTAAAAAACAATGAGATTGCAGAAGATATGCGAATCTCGATTGATACTGTAAAACTTCACAAGAAATTGGCCTACAAACAGCTTCGTGAGAAATTGAATCCCTCGCTTTCTATTCTATTACTTCTTTCTTAAAAACTTTCTTAATATCTGAAAGACCTTCTTCTTTTTTTGAGGTTTACCATCGAACGTATAAACAAACTCAGTGTATCTCTGTGTTTCCTCTGTGAATCTCTGTGTAATAAATTGTTACACAGAGGGACACCGAGATCACACGGAGTTTCACAGAGGTAAAAACGATTACTCTTTTCCTTTTTGATTTATCATTAAGCAGTCTTAAAAATAATCCCAACACCATACACCCACTTTTCATATTCAGTTGTATTTATAGCGAACAAGGAGTTCATAATTTGATTTACTATGGAAAAGCTAAATACAATATTTGAAATCGCAACCTTGATTTCAAAAGAGAAAACGGGGGAACTATCAGCCTCTGAGATTGAAACATTGCAAAGTTGGATTGCTGAAAATGAGCAAAACAGAGACATTTACAATAAACTTCAAGATGAGAAACATCTATTACATGAGCTAAATGAATTGAAAAAATTCAACAAGGCTGATGCATTCAGTAAGGTTCAAAAGAAATTATACCCACAAGAAACACGGTTAAAAGTTTTCAAGTTAATCCCAAATTACTTGAAATATGCAGCTGCTATTGCTTTGCTGGTGGTTTGTACTTAGTTTTTAACAAAACTGAAACTTCTCAAATGGCACAAAGCACTATCGTAGCTGGAAAACAAAAGGCTATTCTTATCACAGCCAACAATCAACAAATTGAACTCGATAGTACAGATAACAAACAAATTATAAATAGTGAATTAGCACAAATCGTTCAATCGGGTTCTACCCTAAGCTACAGTAAAAATGATTCGATTGATAATACAATCAAAGCTATAGAATACAATACGCTAATCACACCTCGTGGAGGCGAATATAAATTGGTTTTATCGGATGGTACGGAGGTGATGCTTAACTCAAGTTCAAGACTCATATACCCTGTTGTTTTCAATGGTATAAGCCGCGAAGTAATATTAGAGGGTGAGGCTTACTTTAAGGTTACAAAATCGAAAGAAACACCATTCATTGTTAAAGCAAATGATGTGAATGTTACTGTTTACGGCACTGTATTTAATATATTGGCATATAGCAACGAAAACCTTATTCAAACTACTCTGATTGAAGGAAGCGTAGGTATTAGCTTAAACAACATAAATTTAGAATCTGAAATAAAAATCAAGCCCGGGCAGCAATTAACTTATAGTAAAGATACAAGAAACGCAGAAACCAAAGAAGTGAATACCGAACTATTTACAGCATGGACCAAAGGTATGTTCGTATTCGAAAACGAACCAATTAACAATATCCTAACAGTAATGTCGCGTTGGTATAATTTTGACTTTGAATTTAAAGATGAGAGCCTGAAGAATCAAAGGTTTACAATAAGCCTTGGAAGGTATAATAATATAACTAAAATTTTGGATATGATTTCCATTTCATCGAATGTAAAATTCTCAACCAAAGGAAATTCAATAATAGTATCCTCCAAATAAAAAGAATGTAGTAACACCCTTAGCAAAAAACCTATGGAAAAATTTAGAATTATCAGAAAAGAAAACCAAAAATGTAATCAAGTGCCAAATTTTAAACCTAATAAATGGCTATTCGTAATACTAGTTTGCTTTCTAGGTCTGAATTTATCGGCTCAAACGCTTTTGATAAATCTATCGGTGAAAAAAGGGAGTTTACATGAAATACTGAAGGAGATAAAAAAACAGAGCGGAAAGAATATTGTCTATAACAATAACCTGATTGATAAATATAACGATGAAACCGTTGATTTGAAGGATGCAAAACTTGAAGATGTGCTAAAAAAAGTTCTTGAAGGGAAAGAGCTCAACTATAAAATAGTTGACGATGTTATTATCATTGAACCAAAAGCAGAAAAGTCAAGAATTGAAAAATCAATTACTATTAATGGAATAGTGAAAGCGGCAGATACTGGAGAACCTGTACCTTTTGCCTATGTCAAGGATATGAATTCGGCCAAGGTTCAAGCTTGTTCCGAAGCGGGTTTATTCAGGTTAACTTCTATGCTATTCCCTTTAAAACTTCAAATTAGTTCAATTGGGTATAGCCCAACTCAAGTAATCATTAATCAATCCGATACACTAATAATTGTAACACTTAAACCGGTTAGCATTAAGCTGAACGAAATCAATGTTTATACCAGTCGAAGCGGTATTCAGGCATCGAATGTTGAAACAATTAAAAGTACTGAAAGCTATAACCTTGCTGGTACTTCAAAAGATATATTTAGGTCTGTTCAAACTCTTGCTGGTGTAAGCACAAACAATGCGGCAAGTGCACGCTATAATGTTCGCGGAGGATCGTACGACGAGAACCTAATGCTTGTCAATGGTATTGAAATGACAGAACCTTACCACATCAAAATCTTCCCTCAGATGAGCATCGGTATTTTTAATATTGATTTAGTGCAACGAATAGATTTTTCGGCCGGTGGATTTAGCGCTGAATACGGCGATGCTCTTAGCTCAGTTATGAATGTTGAGTACAAAAAGGCTAACAACGATAGCCTTACAGGACGGATTAATTTAGGCATGGTAGATTTAGGGTTGGTAACTGAAATTCCTTTAAGTAAAAAAACGTCCATTCTATTTGGAGCGAGGCATAGCTACCTCGATCCTATAATAAGAATGACTATCCCAAATCAGATGATATCACTTAGGTACTACGATATTCAAGTCAAATTCGATTACAATATAAACCCTCGAAATAAATTATCAGTATTGGCTATCTATTCTGAAGACATAGATAAAATAGGTCCTAGAATTGATGAAGGCGTTTATAAAGGTAGTGGTTATTTGAATAATGCCCCAATAACTTACACCCAAATCCAAAAAGGACATGTTCTAGTCGATGCCAACTATTATGATCTAATGTTCGCATTAAAAAGTCAGCACATTTTATCGCGACGATTTATTATCAATTCCGATTTCTCGTACTATCATGAAAATGAGAATACTCCTCAAACTCGATATGATACAACAGTGTATAATTACTCCATTCCATCACTTTTTAACAGGATGTACTCCAGCTATAGCGATGTGAGGAACTATATTATTACTAATTTTGAATATAAGCTATCTGCTAAAATAATGTTTAACCAGAGTAATATTTTAAAGATTGGCATGTACGTAAGGCATTCGGAATTCGATTACAAACGTGTACTTACCTCAACATGGAATTATTATAACAATACCCAGCAATATCCCGATACTACTGAATTATTTTTGCAACCAGACGATGCTGAATACAACAGCACTCAGCTATTCAAGGCAAATGCTATTAAATTTGGTGGGTTTGCAACCCACATGTTCCAGATAACCTCAAAATTTTTAGTTAATATCGGAGTGAGAACTGATTATTTTGATTTGAACAAGGAACTTGACATAAGCCCAAGAGCCAACCTTTCATATTCTTTAAAACCCAATTTAAAAATCACGGCTGCTTGGGGTATCTTCTACAAATCGCCTCTTATGAAGCAGACGATGTACAGCTACTCCACATCGGAAAATACAAAAAGCCAAAAAGCAACGCACTATTTAGTTGGTATTGAGAAAAGTAGTGATAATAAATCATTGAAAGTTGAAGCATACTATAAAAGATATGACGATCTCATTCCAATGGAGCGTGCTTTAACAAGTGAGATCATTTATAAGGTAAAAACTAATACAGCTGAAGGGAATGCAAAAGGAATAGATTTTATTTACAGCGTTTCGAATAAAAAATTGGAATTTAGTTTTAATTATAGCCTTTCAAGCGCAAAAGAGAGGTTGAAAGGAACTTCAGACTATTACTCACGGTACACCGATCAGCGTCATACCGTATCATCGTTGCTTTTATTTAAGATGCTTCGCAAAAAAGAGTTCGGAATAAAAATTACCTATGGCAGTGGTTATGCGTACCAAGCAAAATACTATGATAGAACTATCGGTCAATGGGTTAATGGGGATAAAATTAGAACAGCTAATTTACCTTACTATTTAAGCGTTGACCTTCGGTTTAATAAGGAGTTTAATGTTTATTCCCATCCGCTACAGCTATATATCGATGTGATGAATCTTTTTGGCAGAAAAAATGTTATCGGTCATTCGTATCACATTAACGGGTATGGTCCTTATGAAATTGATGAATCAATGTTTGGTATAATACCTACATTTGGTATAATGTACAGTTTTTAATTTGTATGAACATCTCATAATCAAATCTATGGATAGATAATTCAAATTTTGTATCTTTAAAAGAACTAGACTATGCAGCAGCATCCCAAAACGAAAGCAAAATATTAGTAATTTCTAATTTATTAAAAAAAATACGATGAAAACAAAAATTTCAGTTTTGATAATAATCCTAACAGGGTTAATGACCACAATGTGCGAAAAAGACTATACGATAATAGGTAGTGGTGAACTAGTTGACCATACTGTTGATTTTTCAACCTTTAATAAAATCTCCATTGAAGGTCAAGCAGCTATTAACGTAACTTATGGCAATATCCAAAAGGTTACCATTAGCGCACAGGAAAATATTTATGAGGTTATGGACAATCACGTATCGAATGGTGAGCTGTTTATCGGCTATAAAAATAATACTAGCGTTAATTCGTCAAAGGGTATAAAAGTAAATTATAGTAACACCCACACCTATTACAGATTTTTCGGTTTATGGGTCGGGAGATCTGAATATTTCGGGAAATGCACAAGATGTATTTAATATAAGTATTATTGGTTCAGGTTCTGTTAATGCATTTGATTTAGAAGTTGGGAATGTGAACATTGTAATTTCAGGTTCAGGAGATTGTAAGGTGAAGGTTACAAAAAACTTAGATGTAAAAATAAGTGGCTCTGGTACGGTTTTATATAAAGGAAATCCAAGGATAAACCAATCTATTTCGGGTTCAGGCTCAATAAAGAATGCTAACTAAGCTTTCCTAGTTTCAAAATAAAAAAGCAGGAAATGCTAAAATATTCCCTGCATGCAACTGAATAATTATCAAATTCTAAATATACTGAAAGCCTTTCAATAATTTGATGGGCTTTCCTTTTTCTGCTATATTCGCAGCCTAAAATTCAATCTAATCTATTCACTAAACTATTCAAAAATGAGAAAATTATCGTTGTTGTTACTAATCTTAACAAGTTTCTTAAGCATGAAAGCTCAGAATGATAAACAGCAAAAGGCTGAAACACCTGATTATAGGTATAATTGGGATTTTACGGACATCTATCCTAATTGGGATGCTTGGTCGAAAGATTTTGAGGTAATAAAACAAGATATTCCTAAATACTTAGAATACAAAGGAAAACTTGGTGAAAGTCCAGAAAAAATGTTAGAATATTTTGAGTTTACTGAGAAAAGCAACACAATGATTAATAGGCTATATGTATATGTGATGTTGCAAAAAGATGTAGATGGCAAAAATCCAATGTATTCTAATAAAGAGCAAGAATTACAGAATGTATTTATTCAATTAGGAATGAATAGCGGTTGGGTTTCGCCTGAGCTGGCGACAATTCCTTCGGAAAAAGTATATAAATGGATGGAAACCAATCCAAAACTTGCTATTTACAAGCACGACATGGAAAGTTTCTACCGTTTACAAGCACATATCCTACCAGAAGCGACCCAAAACATAGTCACCCAGTTTAGTAGCGCTCTCGATGCAAGCTCAAGAATTTACAGTTCGCTTTCAATCGCGGATATTGAGTACCCAACAGTTAAACTTTCCACTGGTGAAGAATTAGTTGCATCTCCTGCAATGGTTTCAAAAGTTTATACCTCAAATCAGAATCAGGATGATAGAAAAAAGATGGGAGAAGCATCTAGATTGCCTTACCTAAAAACAAAAAATACTTACTCCGATATCTACTTAGGAATGCTTCAGGGCAGATGGGCATCCACAAAACTACAAGGTTACAAGTCATGCTTAGATGGTGTTTTGGAATCGAACAATATTTCCAAAGAAGTATACACTAATCTACTTCAAGTAGCAAAGGAAAACTCTCAACCGCTTCAGAAATATTACGAGCTCCGTAAGAAGGCTCTTAAACTTGACAAGTACTACATGAGCGATAATTGGGTTGAACTTGTAGATTTCTCAAAGAATTATAAATGGGAAGAAGCCGTTAGCATAGTAAAAGAAGCCCTAAAACCAATGGGAACGGACTATAACAATTTGCTTTTAACAAGTTTTCAGGGAGGTTGGATCGATGTTTTTGAAAAACCTGGCAAACAGACTGGAGCGTATAATATGACTGTATTTGGGATTCATCCTTACATTCTTATGAACTGGGACGAAACCCGCGATAACGTTTTCACTCTTGCGCATGAACTTGGACATGCAATGCACGGATTATTGGCCAATAACAATCAACCAATGGTATATTCTGGTTCAGCAACAGTTGTTGCTGAAGTGGCATCTACTTTTAACGAGAATATGCTACTTGACTACATGCTCGATAAATCGACCGACCCAAAGGAGAAAGTGACACTTTTAGTACAAGCAATCGATAATATTGTTGGAACATTCTATCGTCAGGCGCAATTCGCCGAATTCGAATATAAAGTACATGAAATGATTGAGCAGGACCAACCCCTTAATGCCGAAACTTTTGCTCAAATATATAATGAATCTGATATTCAATATAATGGAACTATGATTGAACGCTCGGAGGATGGTAAGTATTCATGGCCAAGAATATCACATTTCTACAACTACTCTTTCTATGTTTATAACTATGCTGTTTCATTCTCGGCATCAAGCAGCTTATACGAGCAGGTAGGAAAGGCTAAGGATAAAAAGTCGGCACAAGTAGCACTTGATAAATATCTTACCCTTCTGAAATCAGGAAGTAATGACTATCCAGTTATTCTACTTCAGAAAGCAGGCGTTGATTTAACCACCAAAGAGCCATTTCTGGCGGTAATTCGCCAAATGGAGAAATTGGTAAATCAGCTCGAAAAGGAATTAAAAACACTAGGTAAGATTTAAATCCTATTATGATTTTAAAAAAAGGGAAGAGGCTGCTCTTCCCTTTTTAAGTTTTATATCGAAACCTCACCGCTAAACTTCAACGAGGCCTTTACTCCGAAACTTTGAAACTTCTCACCCTCGAAACCTACGAATATTCCAATACCTCCGAAGATACTAATCTGCGAAATGGAGTAACCAAACTCATAGTATGGCTTACTGCCCTTTGTATAAAGATAAGAAGCATAAAGATTTTCCTCCCACATTCGATTGCTTATCCATGGAAGGTGCTTCAATGCTAGGTATGGCGAAGTATAGCTTACAAATCCTTGTGCATAGCCATATTCTGTGCTGTGCTTATAGTATTCGAGCAGCTGAAAACTATTCGCAAAATCGCCGATATTCACAGGTATCTCCTGCGTATTGAAATGCTTGAAGTCGGGAAAGTAGAGCTTGTCCTTCATTAAAAAATCGCCGTAAGCAACCTTATACGAAAAATTGTTACTAGATCCAACGCTAATCGACTGTTTAACACCAAATTCAAGTTGAACGAACTTAACATCACTTCCAGCAATATCAGGTACTCCAAGTCTAGTATCTAGGGTAAACGTCGGGTATTTTGACGATACCATATACTTGCGATTCTTGTACATCCTATAGAAGTACTCAGGTGTGTAGCTAAACGATAGCTTTGCAATAAAGGCTTGGTGATTGGGCGAGTACCTGCCTAAAATGGTATCGTTAATGGGTAAATTAGGGGTATAACTTTTCTCATCCTTTGGATAGAATGAGAAATCGGTACTATTTTCAAGCATTCTACGATCGTAATAACCAAATCGGACAAGGAAATCAAATCCATTGGCAAGGTCAATCCTGTTATAAATTTCTCCAAAATGATGCTCGTAAAGTTTCATGTAGTTAGCTCTGAATGCAAGCGAGGCCACTGAGTTTCCAAATGTATTAATCCCCGATTCTCGGTTAAAATCAGTGCTCTCGCTTCCAGTAGATAAACCAACATATCCTCGTCGGGATGGCGTATGCGAAAATCCGCCACTCAACCTACCCATCATTACTTCGCGGTTAAAGGCGTATGCAATTTGAGGATTCAAGCTAAAGCTTCTACTCTTTAAAGTTTTACTATATGAGAAGCTCATCCCGGTTACAAAACCATCAACGGTATTAAATTTTAGCTGAGAAGTATTTATTAACCCTGAGAAAGAGCTATATTTTGTTCTCTCCTTATCATGCCAGTAATGTCCAAAAATAACCTTTGAGAAAAGGCTCTTCTTTTTGGGTAGGGTATCTTTTTTACTATCAGCAGAATCTTTTTTAGCAACCGATAATCGCAATGCCTCCATCCCCTGAACTTCGTCAGTGGATAAAGCAATGGGGCGAATCGTATTCCATTGAGTAGTATCGGCTTTACGGGCTAACGAATCCACCTTAACGTTGAAATTATCCTTTAGTTCAAGGTTTTTCTTTGTAGTATCCGCTGCTTTAGCATCCTTCGCCATGAGCGTTGCCAGCTGATACATATCCTTGTTGCTCAAATCGTCCTTTTCAAGTAACTTTTCGATCTTCTCCTTTCGCTTCTGTTCTTTTACAGCCTCTTTCGGATTTTTTGTTCTGGGTTTTGCTATTTGTTGCTGGCTCGCCTCATTTAGATTATTCTGAATGGAAAGGCTAACCAAATTCTTTGGAACCTTTATATCGCTATTGATTTTAACGGTTTTGTACTTAACCGATGAAACGTATTTTACATTCCCCTCGTTTCCTAAAAACTTTCCGATAATATCGAAATTGTAATTAATGGGCAACCATATGTCTTTCTCCACCTCTCCAAAGGTCTGCTGAATACTAATAGTACCAACGATTGACTCAATAGTTAAATTTGCGCTATGAATACTCCAGTATTTATCGGCAATGTAGAGATAACCCTCAACCAGCTGTTTGCTTTTACGACGAGGAGTGACTTTAATTTTGTTTATTATTCTACCACCTTCCTTTGAATATCCCTCATAGCGATATTTATAGTGATTTAAAGCATAAGGAGAAAGCGGAAGTATTGTCTCCCCTATCTTGGAATCGTAAAGGCTGGCATTTACAAACTGCATAGCACCATTGTTCCCCTCACCCGATGGGAAATTGGATCGAATCATCTTAACGGTTTGGTCGTACTTATCTGGAGCCGTAAAATGGATATTGTTGACCGACTCCTGAAGATATAGCATTCCTTCTTTAGGAGCATCCGCCTCATTGCGCATTGCTCTTTTAACTATCCAGGTTAGTTTTACTATTTTTAACGTCCCCTTCAAATAAACTTCTGCTTCAAACTCCTTGATCTGGTTCAGATAGTATGGGGCCATGCCAATTGCCTTGCGGATTATTGCATAGGCCGGATCTTCGCTCCCTGGCTTCACGCTCACCCCTTTCAGCTCATAGCTCTTCGTATTGAGAGCAACGTTCAGCTTGTTACTACCGTCCTTAATTTTTATTTTTTTCTCCGTAGTTTCGTAGCCTAGGCATTGAAAAAGTATCGAATAATCGCCTGATTGTAGATTAAGGCTATACTGCCCCTGCTCATTCGACACGGTACCCAATCGTATTTCTTTAACAAATACCGTTGAGTAGGGTACGGGTTTTCCCTCATTATCGTTAATAGTTCCTGAAAGGGTTTGTCCGATTGAATTGGCGATAAAAAATGGAAGGAATAGAATGGTTAGATAAAGATTTTTCATGCTTTATTAAATTGTTTTAGATATAAGATAGAAAATCAGCAAAAATGTTACAGTTTGAATAATTATTAACAAATAATAACGATACAGATAAAATATAGAATATAATTATTATATTGATTATCAATACATAATATATTATTGATATGTCATAAAAATTATGAGAGATTCATTTTCAAAACTTATGCCAAAGCTATCGCCTAAACTTTCGTTTAGCGTACCCATCCAGTACTCCTCCAATGAACGATTTTCGATAGGATATCTGAGATTGATGGTTGTAATTATGGCTTTATTGCTGGGCGAAAAGATTGATACCTGCTGGCCTTTAAAACTTTCTAATGTTGACGAAGATAGAAGGGGTAAAAAATAGCCTGTATCGGTAAGCATCTTTACATTTACCCCGAGCCTAGCATACTTCGATAATAACCCGATATTGCCCAACGTGTGATCCTCACGAAGCCCTGTGGCACCGAGAATTGTAATATCAGTATAATTTCTTGCCAAGCACCACATTATAGCTTTAGTCAAATCGTTAGAGTTTTGATCAGGCTCATGGAATAGCCTATCGGAATACTTCATTTTGAGGCTATCGCTTAAGGAATCAAGATCACCAACTACCGCTGTTGGAGTAATGCCATAACTATCAACCTTTGTAGTAGCTCCATCACAGCAAACTACAATTTCTGCATCAGCAAGTGCTTTCAAAGGTATTTTATGCTCAGGGAACTTCCCATCAGCAACGATAACAGTTGACACCTTCCTGCCGGCAGACAGGGTTGACAGTTTTAGGTTAATCATGATACCTTGATAAATTGATGCTGTTTTGCTTTAGGTTTTAGTTTTTTTTGATTTTTAATCTTTGATTTTTGTCTTTTGACTTTCACCTTTCACCATCTCTTTCTTCCACTGATAATAGCCATACACAGCCAAGGTAAAATAGAAGAAAAATAGTATTGATGTTGGGTAAAGATCTTTCCATATAAACAGCACTAAAGATACTAGATTTACAACCACCCAAATCCACCAATGCTCAATAAGTTTTCGGGCAAGCATCCAAGTACCAGTTATACTTAACGCTGTAACAAATGAATCGCCATAGGGTACAGGAGAATCGGTATAATTCTTAAGAATAAATACCATTAACCCAAATAAAAATATGGTAATTAAAGTCAAATAAATCCATTGTTTTAGCGATGTTCGGGTAATTGGAAGTTCATGCTTAGAAGTTGAGTTACCGCCATACAACCAATGCCACCAGCCATAAAAGCTTATTACCAGATAGAATACTTGTAGTCCCATATCGGCATAAAACTTTGAGACAAAAAATACATAGACATAAAAGGCAGAGGTAATAATGCCCAACGGCCAAAGCCATATATTCTGCTTAATTTCTAAGTAAAGGTAAATGAGGCCTGCTATGGCCCCAAGTACCTCTACATAGTTATTTAATAACCACTCCATAGCTTAGTTGACCGTTGTTAGTTGACAGTTAGCTTTTCACTTACCACTTGTCGCTTGTCGCTTTAATTAAAACTCTACCCCTAATTTCACCATAAAGTTTGTTCCTGCTTGGGGAAAAAATCCATCTTCGCGATATTCTGGATCACCATTGGCGAATTGAGCTCGATAAACCCACGCATTTGCAAGGTATAAACTATTTAAAACATTGTTCACCGCAAGCTGTAAACTTATGGCTTTTAAACCTTTCATCTTTAGCGAGTAGTCAACTATAATATTGTTAACAAAATAGCCATCTAGTTTTCGTTCCGAACTACCTGTATTGTCGTAGTACTGATCTCCAACATACTTGCTAATCAGCGATAATGTTAGGGGTCTTATAGGGTTAATAGATATTTGGCTTGAACCCACAAAAGATGGAGAGAATGAAATGGGTGTATTACCTAGATTAGTCTGCTTTTGTTCTTGCGGAGTCCAATCAGTCGAATTATCATAAAGTTCAACATATTCAATAAAATTCTTAATCCTATTTTCGCTGATGGTTGTATTTACAATCCAACGTAACCAGCTTAATGGTTTAACTCCAACATTTACCTCAACACCCGCACGGTAACTCTTCTCAACATTTGTCATTAATGGATAACCAACATCGCTAAGTTTACCTGTAAGAACGAGTTGATCCTTGTAATCCATGTAGTATAGGTTCAATCCGATTACAAAAATTGGATTTTTAAATGTGTATCCAAATTCATAGTCAAATAATTGTTCTGATCGGGGAGTGTTATTTGAACCATACTTCATTGCATCCTTTAAATCCGCCCTCGAAGGTTCTCTATTGCCTACTCCAAACGAAGCGAATACCTCTTGGTTTTCAGTTATTTTAAATACCGAACCAAATTTTGGATTGAAAAACGCCCATACATGCGATTGATCTAGGTTTGCCAAATCGTCATCGGGACCTTTCAGCTTATAGCTAATTGTACGATACTGCAAATCAGCATACGCATTTAATTGCTCGGTAATTTGCACCGTAGATTTTCCAAAAAAATTGAAATCGGTTTTAACCCCATTATTATTGTACCACTCATAGTTTTTAGGAATTCCACCATTTATTTCAGTCCAAAGGATTCGACCAAAATGATCGCCATCGTACTTATTCCAACCACCACCAAAAGTTGCATCAACAATGCCTTGACGATAGTTTAACGAAAGTGTTGTTCCGTAAAAATCGTTATCGATCCATTTTTGACGAATTAGGTCTGTTTTGCTAAAAGTAACTCCACCAATAACTGGATCGATTATTCCATACTTACTAAATTTAGTTCCATCCTTGAACTCCTCATAATAGCCTGCTCCCTTTGTTAAATGCAACGCCGTTGAAAAACTAAGCCAACTTGCTAGCTGATGGCTATACATCAGCTGATAATGGGTTTGAGTATAATTATCCTTTTGATCCTTATAGTAATGGGTATTGCCTGCGGCATCCTTGTATATCCCTTCAGGGTTAAAGGTTCTGATGGAATCGAGCATATACCCAGGCGTTCCTGTCCAGGTAATCCCGGTATGCTCCTCGCCATGAATAAAATTAAACCTGAGCAAGCTCTTTGAGGTATGCCATGCACCCGTTAAAAACATCGAGCGATGGTCGGAGCTGCCCCTATCGATATACCCATCGGATTTTAGCTGTGAGAATCGACCCTCGAAGCTGAACTGTTTGTTTATTAAACCGGTTCCAACTATTGCTGAAGTTTTCCATGTTCCAAATGAACCTGTCAATAAATCAATTTTTGTAAATGGCTCAGGAGCAAGGGTTGATGTTTGAAAGTTAACCGATGCTCCAAATGCAGCAGATCCATTGGTTGACGTTCCTACCCCCCTTTGAACCTGAATATTATCAACCGAATTGGTAAAATCAGGCATATTCACCCAGTAAACCCCTTGCGATTCGGCATCATTTATAGGGATACCATTTACCGTTACGTTAATACGACTCATATCCGTTCCACGAATTCTGAATGCTGTATTTCCAACCCCCGTACCGCTCTCGGAGGTAGCCACAACCGATGGAATCATTTCCAATAAGAAAGGGATATCGAAACCAGTATTCGTTTTTTTTATATCCTCTTTACTTAAATTGGTTTGAGCTATTGGCATTCGAGTAGATGCCCTTGTTGCATTTACAACTATCTCCTCACCCATTATGGATGAAGGTTTAAGAGTAAAATCAAGTACTAAATCCTTTTCCAGATTTACCTCAATACTCTTTTTCTCGTAACCAATAAAAGAAACGGAAATGGTGTAAACCCCTGATTTAATCTTCATCATGGTGTATGAACCATTAAGATCAGACATGCTTCCTTGAAGAGAATTCTCAATTATAACTGTTGCTCCAATTAATGGACTTCCATTCTCATCGGTAATTCTACCCGATATCTGATAGGTAGCAAAGGACTCAACGGGTTTGGCATAAAGCCAAACTCCCATAAGCTGCAAAAGCAGCAAAAAGACAATTTTTTTCATTTTAAAATACCTTTTTTTGGTTAAAACATTATTTACTTCGCTAATGAAAAGGTTATCAAAACAGAGTGCACAAGCCGTTTTAAGAGCCAATCATTAGCAACCAAGAAAAGGGGGA
This sequence comes from Bacteroidales bacterium, assembly GCA_003818205.1. Taxonomy (GTDB): domain Bacteria; phylum Bacteroidota; class Bacteroidia; order Bacteroidales; family Tenuifilaceae; genus UBA8529. Next base: position 3,527 of record RPRQ01000038.1, on the reverse strand, counting down.
ATAATACTTTAAGGTCATTTAAAACTCTTGTCCCTTCGTCGGTACTAACCGCATCAGGTTCAAAGGGTATGATCTCAGCCCGTTGTATTAAGGCACCCCCAAAAGACAGCCTCAAAGATATGGTTAAAAGATTCAATCCTCCAAATAATAGCCCAATAATTACTGATTTATTCTGATTTACAAGCAAATAGTTATACATAATACTATTAGGCATTTAACTTCAATAATTCTAGGCTTTTATTTTTTGTTTCCTCTAATAATTTTTAAGATCATCGTATTTGAATTGAATTTATTGGTAACTTCGTTAGCATAGATTTTAATACTATTTCTCAAAAAACCATGAAACAGGATAAAATTGTAATATTCGAGAACAGAAACATTCGTAGACTATGGCACAATAACGAATGGTATTATTCAGTGGTAGATATTGTGGGAGCCCTAACCGAAAGCATAAATCCCCGCGATTATTGGTTTAAGATGAAATTAAGGGTGACAACCGAGGCTGGATTTGAACTGTCGACAAATTGTCGACAGTTCAAACTTGAAGCACCAGATGGTAAAAATCGATTAACAGATTGCGCCAACACCCAAGTACTGTTTCGGATTATTCAATCGATTCCTTCTCCAAAAGCAGAACCTTTTAAACAATGGCTGGCCAAAGTTGGGTATGATCGAGTACAGGAAATTGAAAATCCAGAACTTGCCCAAGAACGTATGAAACAATTTTATGAGCAGAAAGGCTACCCCAAGGATTGGATTGATAAGCGTTTAAGAGGCATTGCTATACGGCAAAATCTCACCGATGAGTGGAAAGAAAGAGGGATTGAGCATGATAGCGATTTCGCTATTCTAACCTCTGAAATATCAAAGGCTACATTTGGACTTACACCATCGGAATATAAAGATCTGAAGGGGTTAAAAAAGACAAATCATAACCTACGCGACCACATGAACGATTTAGAGTTAATATTTACAATGCTTGGCGAAAAGGTTACTACAGAAATATCTAAAAACGAAAAACCTGATACCTTTGAAAGAAACAAAAAGGTAGCAAAAAGAGGTGGAAGTGTTGCTGGCAAAGCTCGAAAAGAAACTGAAAAAGAATTAGGAAAAAGTATTATAACCAATCAGAATTTTTTATCAAACCCAGATTCTACAAATATATTGAACAAAAAATAGTCCTTCTTCATCTATACATTTAATTGTAATGTAATTTTTCTAAAAAAAATTACCTGTAAGTTATGCTTTACTAATCTTGTTATCAATTTCTATTGAACTTAAGCCAATTTTATTGGGATATATATTTTTTTGCATAACCCCTTCCCTTTTGCCTATTTTATTCGCAACTTTACGCCCTCGTAAATGCACAATTATGATAACTCTCGATAAGGCAATAGATATAGTTCTTTCAAACGCAAAGCAAATAAACAAGGTTGAAAGGGTTGATCTATGGAACTCAATTGGAAGGGTTTTATCTGCCAACGTAATTTCGGACATGAACATGCCACCTTTCAACAAAACTGCTGTTGATGGGTATGCATGCAGAATGAGCGATGCTAAAGGCGAATTAGAGGTTATCGAAACAATTCCTGCTGGTGTTGTTCCAACTAAAACGGTTACACAAGGCCAATGCTCTAAGATAATGACCGGAGCGATGATTCCTAAAGGTGCCGATTGCGTGCTGATGGTTGAAGATGTTAAAGAGATTGGCTTTAATAGAATAGTTTTTACAGGCGAAACTCCCCGAGCAAATATCTGTATCCTTGGTGAGGATATGAAAACTGGCGAAGTAGCAATTCAAAAGGGGACTACCCTTTCGGCTCAGCATATTGCCATTATGGCGGCTCTGGGTTGTACTCAACCCACCGTTTCGGTAAAACCTTCGGTTGCAGTTCTTGTCACTGGCGATGAGCTAGTTGAACCTCAGCAAAAACCTACAGGAGGACAGATTCGCAATAGCAACGGCCATCAACTTGTGGGGCAAATATTAAAGGCTAACGCCAAACCCAATTACATTGGAATTGTTAAGGATACCGAAGAGGCAACTTACAATGCAATCTCAAATGCATTAAAAGATAGCGATATAGTTATTCTTACGGGAGGCGTATCGATGGGTGATTATGATTACGTTCCATCGGTAATGAAAAAACTTGGAATTCAAATCCTATTCGATAGCATTTCCGTTCAACCTGGAAAGCCCACAAAGTTCGGGATTAAGGATGGAAAGATGATTTTTGGTCTACCTGGTAATCCAGTTTCATCGTACATGCAATTCGAAATACTTGTAAAACCAACTATTCAGAAGCTGATGGGCGGAGAACCAAATACAAAATCTATTGTTCGGTTACCATTAGCCAATGGCTACCAACGCAAAAAAGTTGAGCGATTAGGTCTTATCCCTATTTTAGTAAACGCTAACAATAAAGTTGAAGCCGTTGATTTTCATGGCTCAGCGCATATTTTCGCATTGGCAAAAACAGATGGTTATATCATGATACCATTGGGAGAGTCAGAAATAAAAGAGGGAGAATTGGTAGATGTTAGACCGCTATAATCGCAAAATAAACTATTTAAGAATCTCGGTAACCGACCGATGCAACCTACGTTGCACCTATTGCATGCCCGAAGATGGCATAGCCCAGGTGAAGCATGAAGATATATTGACATTCGATGAGATTACGGCATTTATTAAAGAGGCTGTTTCATTAGGGGTTAATAAGGTTCGAATCACTGGTGGAGAGCCTTTGGTAAGAAAAGGAATTGTTGATTTGGTTAGAATGATTGCCAAAATCTCTGGTATCGATGATTTAAGCATGACAACCAACGCTGTGCTGATGTCGCAATTCGCACAACCCCTATGGGATGCTGGCTTACGCCGAATCAATGTCAGCCTTGATACCTTAGACATCGAAAAATTCAAGTTGATTACCCGTGGAGGAAATATAAACGATGTATTTAAGGGTCTGGAAGAAGCAAAAAGGGTTGGCTTCAATCCAATCAAGATTAACTGCGTAATCGATAAATCATCCAATGAACCCGATGCCATTGCCGTTAAAGAATTTGCAATCAGCAATGGTTTTGAGGTGCGGTTCATCCCAATGATGAATCTTGAACAAGGTATTTTTGGTCAAGTTGAAGGCGGCGAGGGTGGAAATTGCTCTAGCTGCAACCGCTTAAGATTAACAGCAAACGGCTATATTAAGCCATGTCTTTTTAGCGATTTAGGATTCAATATCCGTGAACTAGGAGCAAGAATTGCCATTCAAACGGCCATTGGCCAAAAACCCGAAAGCGGAAGCCAAAACTTAGAGGGGGAGTTTTATAATATTGGGGGATAGAAGAGTTGTGTTGCTGTATTACGTTTTTCTGTTGTCTGTTATAAGTTATCTGTTATGGGTTGTGAACTTTATACTTTAACCTTTATACTTTAACCTTTATACTTTAACCTTTATACTTTAACCTTTATACTTTAACCTTTATACTTTAACCTTTATACTTTAACCTTTATACTTTAACCTTTATACTTT
>RPRQ01000037.1 GCA_003818205.1 Bacteroidales bacterium | reverse complement strand
CCGTACACTACGCTTTTGGCTAAAGCCGAGGATTCTTCTTTATCTTGACTCCGCCTTAAAAGGCGGAGTTATTGATTTTTGGTTTAAAAAATACTGTAACTATCATATCATATGATTTTAACGAAGCGCAAAACTGCTTAATCTATATAATGTATATTATAGATAAAAACTATTTCGTTCATTTTTTTTAACTCTTAATTCCAAATATCATCTCACTCAAATACAAAAAACATTAACTCATCAAAATATCATTACAAAGCAAAATAAATACCAAAAGACTGAACTGAAATGATTCAATATTGTTTATATTGCGACTGGGAAAATAAAAAACGAAATAGCCATGCAAGTAAAAGGGACAAGTATCATTACTACTAGAGATTTTGTTAAAGAGACCTTTCCTAGTAAGTACAACGATTGGGTTAAATCGCTTCCTGCTGAATCAAAAAAATTATACGAAGGGCATGTAAGGGTAAGCGATTGGTACGAGATTAAGCCTGCTTACTATGAACCTATGGATAAGATTGTTGAGCAATTTTTCAGCTTCAACCCCCAAAAAGCAGGAGAAGAAATGGGAAAATTCAGTGCAAAAGTTGCACTTACAGGAATTTACAAGGTTTTTCTTTTTGTTGCTACACCCCAATACCTAATGAAACGAGCCTCAAGGATGGTAGAAACCTTTTACGTACCCTCAGAGGTTGAAGTGGTTGAAACCGCAAGTAAAATGGCTGTAATGAAAATTAAGAAATTCGATGGGATTACCAAAACCCTTGAATACAGGTTCGCAGGATGGTGTGTAAAAGCCCTAGAACTATGTAATTGCAAGAATATCTCCTATAAAATCACTAGTCATATCTCTTCGGGGCAACCCGCAACGAATATAGAATTTAGATGGGAATAATTACCATACTAGAAAAAGAAAAGTCGGTTAAACCGACTTTTCTTTTTTTTGATTAGACAACCTCCATTATACATGAATCACCTCGCCATACGCAGCAGCGGCTGCCTCCATTATTGCCTCGCTCATGGTTGGGTGAGGGTGAATGCTCTTTATCAGCTCATGGCCTGTAGTCTCTAGGTTTCGAGCCACAACAAGTTCAGCGATCATCTCAGTAACATTTGCGCCAATCATGTGAGCACCAAGCAATTCACCATATTTGGCATCGAAAATTAGTTTGATAAAACCATCCCTTGCTCCCGCAGCAGTTGCCTTACCCGATGCAGTAAACGGAAATTTACCAACTTTTATCTCATATCCTGCCTCAACAGCTGCTTTCTCGCTCATTCCTACCGAAGCCACTTCTGGAGATGTATATGTACAACCTGGGATGTTTTTATAGTTTACTGGGTGAGGGTTTTGTCCTACAATCTTTTCTACGCAAACAATCCCTTCGGCTGATGCAACGTGTGCCAATGCAGGACCATGAACGATATCACCAATTGCATAAATACCCTCTATATTTGTTTTGTAGTAATCATCAACTTTAACCTTCCCTTTCTCGACCTCAACACCTACAACCTCAAGTCCAATTCCTTCGAGGTTTGTGCTAACACCAACAGCCGAAAGCACAATCTCCGTCTCAACTTCTTCTACCCCTTTTTTGGTTTGGATTTTCACTTTGCAGAGTTCACCCGATGTATCTACCGATTCAACCGTCGAACTGGTCATAACGGTAATACCATTCTTCTTGAATGAGCGCTCTAGCGTTTTACTTACCTCTTCATCCTCAAGGGGCACTATATTTGGCAAGAACTCAACTAGAGTAACCTTAGTACCAACGACATTGTAGAAGTAAGCGAACTCGCTTCCAATAGCACCTGAGCCCACAACAACCATTGATTTAGGCTGTTTCTCCAATGTTAGCGCCTGACGGTAACCAATAATCTTAACTCCATCCTGTTTAAGATTAGGCAGTTCACGCGAACGGGCACCGGTTGCCAGAATGATATGACTTGCCGTATAATCAGCAGTTGAGCCATCGGCAGCGGTAACAGTAACCGTATGGTTATCCTTCAATTTTCCAAAACCACTTAATGCTTCAATTTTATTTTTCTTGAAAAGAAACTGAATCCCTTTGCTCATGGCATCGGCAACACCACGGCTACGAGCAATCATCTTTTCAAAGTCGGGCTTAACATCAGCCACAACCACTCCATACTCAGCAGCATGTGAGGCATACTCAAAAACCTGAGCACTTTTCAGCAAAGCCTTGGTAGGGATACAACCCCAATTCAAGCATATTCCGCCAAGATTTTCCTTCTCAACAACACCAACCTTTAAACCAAGTTGGCTAGCTCTAATCGCTGCAACATAGCCACCCGGGCCACTTCCAATAACTATAAGATCAAAATTCATAGCTAAACAGTATTTAATTAAATTAATGAAAAAAAATCAAACTACCTATTGCGCCATCGAAGAACGCCTTTTAAACCAATTACATGAGCTGACAACAACTTTAACAATTCCGAAAAGTAACACGAGAACTACAACTATTGCAGCACCGCTCGGAATATTCATTCCATAGGAAATGATTAATCCCATGAAGCAACCTAAAAAACTCAAGAGGATTGACCAAAAAATAATTCTCCCAAAATGATTGGAGAAGATGTTTGCGGTTGCAGGGGGTATTGTAAAAAGTGATATTAATAGGATTATACCAACAACCCGGATACTTAGAACAATGGCTATGGCAATGAAAGCGATTAGAATATAGTTGAAAAAAGCAACGGGTATCTTTTGGGTACGTGCAAATTCCTGATCAAATGCAATGTAAAGGATTGGTTTATAGAATATAATAAAGAAACAGATTACAGCCACATTCAAAACGAGCAACGAAAGTAAATCGGTATTCGTTACGGTTAGAATACTACCAAAAAGAAAGCTAAGCAGATTGGGCGCATAGCCTGGTGTTAAAAAAATAAAGATAATACCAACGGCCATCCCAAACGCCCATAGAATACCAATGGCTGAATCCTCCCTCATGCTTTTCCGATGCGAAAGCGCTTCAATGCCGAATGCCGAAAGGATGGAGAATACAATAGCTCCGAAAATGGGATTAACTCCTAAATAGTATGCTATTCCTATACCTCCAAACGAGGCATGGGTTATCCCTCCGCTAAGGAAAACCAATCGCCTAGATGTTATGTAAGTACCAATAATCCCGGCTACAATCGAGACCAAAAAAGCAGCAACTAAAGCATTTCGCAAAAACTGATAATCGAGAATGTCCTTAAACAACGCTATCATGCTTGTCCCTCCTTATTATGATTGAGCAGTACGGTATGTGGTATTTTACCATGACTAATTATTTGTATTGGACACTCATATGCAGCAAGCTGCTCGGGGGTTATTCGATTCGATCGGTGGTAGTGCAGGTGACGATTCACGCAAGCAATGGTTTTAACGTACGATGTTATGGTGCCCACATCATGAGAAACCATGATTATTGCCATTCGCCTATTCAACTCTCGTAATAATTCGTATAGCTCTTTTTCAAACTTATTATCCACGAATGTATTCGGCTCATCGAGGATTAAAAGGCGTGGCTGAGAGATTAACGCACGACATAGAAAAACCCGTTGTAGCTGCCCTCCCGATAGCTCACCCACGCTACTATTCCAAAGATGATCGACCCCTGCAATTGTCAGTATATCAATGGCTTTTGTTCGATTCTGCTTTCCACTACCGCCGATTAGGCCATTTCTATTCATTAATCCCGAAAGCACAATATCCATTACCTTGATGGGGAATTCCCTATCGATTGATGATACCTGTGGTAAGTATCCGAAAAGCGTTTCATCCTTGCTCGAAGGGTAGAAATTCACACGACCCTGAAACGGTTTTATTTCACCTAGAAGCAGTTTTAGCAAAGTTGTTTTCCCTCCACCGTTAGGGCCAATAACGCCAATAAAATCGTTATCAACCACCTCGAAGTTAATATCCTTTAGGATTACCTCCGAGCCATAGCCTGCGCTTACATTCACAACATCGAGTATTCTACTCAACCTCATGCTATTTCCATTTTGAGTTAAGGGCTTTAGCCATTTTATAGGTTAAATCGTACATGTTCGCCATCCAATCGTAGCCTAAAGGGTCAATACTTAAGACTTCTCCGCCCAACTCCTTGGCTAAAATCTCGGCGTTGCGGGAGTCAAACTGCGATTGGATAAAAACAGACCTGAGATTTTCAACCCTCCCAACATTAACCAATTCGGCAAGCTGCTGTGCCGATGGGTTTTTCCCATCCTCCTCTATGGCAATCTGGGTCAGCCCAAATTCACGGGCAAAGTACGATAAAGCGGGGTGATAAATAAGGAATCTCTTCGTTGTTGCTTCGGCAACAACCAATCTCACCAAAGAATCTAACTTATCAACTTCCCCCTCAAGTTTTGTTAGATTAGCCTCAAACTGAACCTTCCTTTCAGGAAAAAGGCGGCATAGCTCATTACAAGTTACTGTTGCCATCTGCTTAAACTCAAGCGTTGATGTCCAAATATGTGGATCGTAACAGGTATGATGCTCGCCCTCCCCCATTATCTCTTGATGCTCGTGCCCTGCAATCAGGTTAATCCCATTTGATAGATTAACAAAATGAATATTCGGGTTCAGCTCTTTAATACGAGGAAGAATCGAACTCTCAAACTCCAAAGGGCCAACCGCAAAATAGATGGCAGAGGTTGAAATACCTTTCATCTGAACAGGTGAAGGCTCGTACATTTCGGGGCTAGAACCAGGTGGAACCATAACATTAACCTCAATGGTACTATCGGTTAGCCTATCGATTAAATATTTTTGCGGTAAAATGCTTACCGAGATGGTATCCCGTTTGCTTTGATCTTTTATATTTCGAGTGTTACACCCAAAAAGGATAGCACCGAGTATTATTAAAAAGAATGAGCGATTTACAACGTTATTCATTATTGTTTTATTTGGCAGTTCAAAAATACCCAAGAAAAGGATAACACCAAAATATAAGTAAAGTTCTCAGCTAAAAAGCACGATTCTTCGCTATCGTCTGGTAAACGACATTATTCCATAAGGTTTTTTCACATTCTTTTTGTTTGGTATAATAATTGTGATTTTGCTACCATAATAAAACTTAATTTATAAAATTATGAAAAAAATTTTAACCCTGATCCTAATCGCTTGCTTTGCATTACCATCTATCGCTCAGGTTTCTGAAGAGAAAAATGTTCTGAAAGTTAATACGTTGAGCTTTCTCCTGGGAACTGGTTCTATCTTTTACGAGCGTGAACTATCAGATCTAACATCTGCTCAGCTGGGTGTTGGTTATATGAACTTCAAGTTGGGGGACACAAAATTCACAGGCCTAATTCTTACCCCAGAATTCAAGATTTACTTAAAGAAAAATGCCATTGATGGATTTTACGCAGCGCCTTACCTTAGGTATCAAAGGTTTACTGCTGAAGTAACCGATGATTTCCCATCAAAAGGAACTTTAACCTCAATGGGCGGAGGATTGGTATTCGGAAGGCAATGGATTACCAACTCGGGCTTTACCATGGATTTATTCTTTGGTGGGCATTATGGTAAAGCCGACGTTAACGTTGATTCAGGCGATGAAAATGGTGACTATGACACCACTTTTTTCGAAGGTTTTAGAATGCGTATTGGCTTCTCTTTAGGCTTTGCATTTTAAATACTTACGAACTTTTCAAATTATGATGAAGGGACTTCGGTCCCTTTTTCTATTTTTGTAAAAAATGATTTATGAACGAGATTGAAACATCGCTTCAACTTTTCAAAAACGGTAGTAGCTGCGCTCAGGCAATCCTTGAGGCATACGCAAAGAGAGTAAATATCAATTCTGAGCTTGCCGTTAAAATAGGATCAGGGCTAGGCGGTGGGGTTGGTCGTAAACAGCATATCTGCGGTGCAGTAAATGCTGGGGCGATTATCCTCGGGTTAAAAAACAGTAACGGAATCTCTGGAGATATTGAATCGAAGGAAAGAACAAGCCAAATTGTTAGCAATTATATCTCTGAATGTGAAAAAACGCTAGGCAGTATTCAATGCAAAGACCTTCTGAAAATTGACCTATCAAACCCAGCTGAGCGGATTGCCGCCAAAGAAGCGGGCATATTCGAAATCGTTTGCAATAATGCGGTAAAGCAGGCTGCAATAATTCTGGATAAACATCTTACCCAATAGCACATGGAACAATCAGCCTTTTTATCCATTCTTATACTTGGGTTCTTCGGTTTACTCGCATTAATTCTCATCTATTCATCAGTTCTCTCTTACATTGAGAATGAAAAGAAGGCAGGATTAAAACTTCTAGGCTTAACAATTCCAATAATCGCATTAGGCTATTTCGCCAGTTTTCAGAATTATGAATTAAAACTAGTAGTTGCAATCTCACTTAGCATTATTACCCTAATAATGACTTACCTTCTGTTCAAAAAGCCAATTCAATCCAATGTGAGCGAGCAGGATCATCCAACCCGTAGATTTGACGAGCACGATGTTATTTTTGCTCGTATGAGACTGAAAGCCAGCACGCCCGATTGGGAGCAATACTATTCCAACCATAAATATGAGGAAGAGCAGGATAACAAGGCAAGAAGCCTTGCAGGGCTTCTAAACCAATCAAGCCTATATTACAATCCGTTAACCTACAATTCATCAAACGCAAACTTTGACATAATCGAATACCTTCACAAAGCCATAAATCATCCAACAGCAGGAACAACATCAAATTTCGATAAAGTAACCTTAACGAGATACATAAAAGGCTGGGCCAAATACCTAGGAGTCCATAGCATTGGTATAACCGAACTAAAAGACTATCACCTATACACGGTTAAGGGCAGAGGCAAGGAAAAAGGGAAGCCCATAGTAAAAAACCATAAATTCGCCATAGCATTTACGGTTGAGATGGATTACACCAATGTTTCAGCGTCACCTGCATCGCCGACTATATTTGAGTCAACCCAGAAGTATCTTGACTGCGCAATCATCGCTCTACAATTTTCGACATTCCTGAAAAATGCTGGGTATGACACAAGAGCCCACATCGATGGGGATTACGAATTAATATGCCCCCTTGTAGCCCGCGATGCAGGTTTAGGTGAAATTGGCCGGATGGGACTACTCATGACCCCTGATCTTGGTCCAAGGGTTAGAATTGCAGTTGTAACAACCAATGCATCACTACTTCTGGATGGTTACAACGCTGAACCCACAATGATTGAATTTTGCAAATACTGTAAGAAATGTGCCGATTGCTGCCCCGGAAAATCGATTCCGCATGGCGACATGATTGAAAGTAACGGAATGAAAAGATGGAAAATCAACTCAGAGTCATGCTATCAATTCTGGTGTGTAGCAGGTACAGATTGCGGAAGATGTATGTCGGTATGTCCTTTTAGCCATCCAAATAATTTATTACATAATGTTATTAGGAGGTTAATCCGTCGATCCTTCATAATGGCTCGTTTGGCATATATTGCCGATGATTTATTATACGATAGGAAACCAAAGCCAAAACCGATTCCTAATTGGATGAAGCCGGACTAAAGGTATTTTTCTCAATCATTCATCAAGCAAATTATCTAATTAACCCAACCTTTATCTTTTTAGATAAAAAAGACTTTAATATTCTTGTTGAATCCTCCAATGTTTTGTTAATTTGCTTATGTTGTAAAAGTTCTAACCATGCTCTTAAAAAAAACATATCTAACACTCAGCATTCTGCTTTTCACGCTTGTAGCATTTGCTCAAACGGATAAAGTTGATAGCCTTCGAAATTTATTAAAGGATTCGAAAGGATACGATAAACTCCAAATTCTATTTAAACTATCTGAATTAAAGGAAAACGATCCCCAAGGAATAGAATACGCCAAAGACGCCGTTGATCTGTCAAAAAAATTGGATGATAAGGCGAAATCCGATGCTGAGTATAATTTAGGTTTTGTTTATAGCAGTCAACCCGATAATATTAAAGCAATAGAAAGATTCAATAAATCTTTAGAAATTAGTGATAAATCCAATTACATCTTTGGAAGATTCAGGGCATTAAAGGGGATTTCTGAATTCTATTTAGACCTTGATTCATTAGAATTATCAAAAAAGATATCAAACCAACTTTTAAAATTAGCAACCGAAAAGGATAGTATAAAACATCAAGCCAATGCCTATTTCATTCTAGGGATAATTTGCGACAAAAAAGGGCATGCCGATTCTGCATTAGCGCTTATTACCAAAGCGCTGGAGTTAAGAATAACTATTGGCAATCAATCAGATATAGCAAACACATATAATAAAATAGGACGATTGTACTACGACATGGCAGACTACCAAAAATCGATTGATTGCTATACCAATTCACTTAAAATAAGAGAGTCTATTAATGATCCTTATGCTTTGGCCATAGCCTATTTGAACTTTGGAGGAACCTGTATAAGTATTGGCGATTATCAACTCGCACTCGAACAGTTCCAAAAAGCACTTCAAACATTTGAGAGGATTGGAAATAGCGAAGGGATTGCTAAATCCTGCAACGGTATTGGAATGGTTTACGAAAACTTATCTCAAAGCACGTTAGCAGTTAAAGATAATGAGACCAACTACAATAAAGGACTTGAGTATTACAAAAGATCGTTAGAAATTTTTCAATCCTTAAACTCCCGTTCTGAGGTGGGACGATCCCTTCAAAACATTGCAAATGTTTACTCAAGGCTTGCCACAAACAATTTTGTTGCACAATACGGTGAAGGATGGGAAGAGTCTTTAAAAAAACTACCAAGCAAAACAATATTGGTATCATTCGAGAAATCACTTGAGTACTACAATAAATCGCTCGAAATATTTAAGGATACTCAGGACGAGGCTCAAATTGCAAATGTTGATATTAATTTGGGGGCAACCTACAACTGGGCAAGAGATTGGAGTCGTGCTAATAAATACCTTAACGAAGCTCTTGAACTAGCTCGTAAGCATAACCTTCCTTACGAGAAGGTTAATGCACTGTACTCTTTGGGCGAAAGTAATTCCAACCAAGGGAATACCGCTCAAGCTGAAACCTATTTTCTTGAGTGCGCTAAAATGGCTAAAGACCTTGGGATTAAAGATACTGAGCGTTATTGTTATAATAGATTATCGAAATTATACGAAAAGGTTGGCGAAATTCAGAAAGCTCTTGATTACAATAAATTAGCAGTTAAGATAAAGGATGAAATCTTTACCGAAAAGAGCCAAAAGGCCATTACCGAAATGCAGACCAAATACGAAACTGAAAAGAAGGATCTAACCTTAAACCTTCAGGACTCATTAATTAAAAGGCAAAAACTCACCATTATCGGAGCAATAATAGGTGCTGTATTAATTCTGCTCGTTGCACTTCTTCTTTTGAAGATGATTAAGGAGAAACAAAAAGCGAATAGGATCCTTGAGGAAAAGAACGAGCTCATCACCCTTCAGAAAAAGGAGATCACCGATAGTATTCGCTATGCAAGTCGGATTCAGAGAGCGATACTCCCCTCCGATGAGATTTTACTACAAACGCTACCACAGCACTTTGTGCTATACCTTCCAAGGGATATCGTTAGCGGCGACTTCTTCTGGCTTAGTAAAAGGGGTGGCAAAATTGTTATCGTTGCTGCCGATTGCACAGGGCATGGTGTTCCGGGAGCATTTATGAGCATGTTGGGCGTATCGTTCCTATACGAAATAGTCAACAAGGAAGGGATTATGGAACCTGCAAGCATCCTTAACTATCTTCGCGACCATGTTAAGCATACGCTCTCCCAAACCGGAAAGCGTGACGAAGCCAAGGATGGTATGGACATCTCGCTATGCGTTTTCGACCCCAACGAGATGAAGCTTGAATGGGCAGGGGCTTACAATCCGCTTTACCTGATTCGAAACGGCGAGTTGATTGAGTACAAAGCCGATAAAATGCCTATTGCCATTCACATGAACGACCACATGCCTTTCACCAACAATGAAATTGCCCTTCAAAGCGGGGACACATTCTATATTTCATCCGATGGGTATGCCGATCAGTTCGGTGGCGTTGATGGGCGTAAGTTCATGTCGAAAAAGTTCAAGGAAATGCTGCTCCAAATTAACGGCAAATCGATGGAGGAACAAAAGACGATTATCCATAATGCTCATATGGATTGGAAAGGGCATCATGAACAGGTTGATGATATTCTGGTAATGGGTGTTCGAGTATAGCAATGAGAGTGAAAAGTGAATGATTAAAAAATCAATATCGCATTAGACCTTAATATTTTCTTAAAAAAGACCTACATTCAACTTCTCATTATTCATGCCTTGCCAAAGGCATGATAAGACTTTTGATTTTTATTTTAACTTTGCCACCTCAAAAATTGAAAGTCGAATATGATCAAATCAAATAAGCTAATTGTAATTGCAGCAGCTGCAGCTATTATTTTCATAAGTTGTACATCAACAAAACAAGTACCTCAAGCGAAACAAGATAACAGCATTCAAAAGCAACAGGAAGCAAACGCTGCCTATAGTACTAGCGATTTCCAAAAAGCGCTCAGTCTCTACGAAGATGTGATTGAGATAAAGAAGAGTCAGAATAAACGGGTTGATAGCACCATATATCAAAACGCAGGTATTGCCGCCTGGGAGCTGAAGTTAACCGATAAAACGATTCAATACCTTGAAATAGCGAAACGCTACCCCATTGCAACCGAAAAGACCTATATAATTCTTGCAAAAGCATTCCTGGAAAAGGATAATCTCTCGAAAGAGATTACCAACCTTGATACCTATATAACAAAGTACCCCCAAGGAGAAGAAATTAAAAATATGCAAAAACAGCTATTCTCTGCTTATGTAAGAAGCGAAAATTGGGAATCTGCCTACAAACTTTGGCCTTTACTTGATAGCAATGCTCAAAATGAGCTAAAACTACTTGCTGCATACTTTAAGGTTTGCAAGCAGCTGAACTACAAGAATCAACTCGATAAAATTGCAGGTCAAATCCTAAAATTAGATGCTAACAGCATTGATGCAATAGAGCATTTTGCGGAAAAACACTACTATCTAGCGGAGAATAGCTATGTCAAGGAGATGAAAGCCTATCAGGCAAATAAAACTGACAAGCAATACCAACAGCTTCTCGCTGCATATAAGGTGTACTTTGAGAACTATAGAATTGCAAGGGATTACTTTTTGCGCCTTTACCAGCTCGATCCAAAATCCCGTTATGCCACATTTCTTGGAAATATTTTTATCCGATACGAGAATAAGGAAAAGGCTGATTATTACTATAATCTAGCAAAGAAGAAGTAGTAGAGAGTTAAGAATTCTGAATATATAATTTTTGAAACTTAACCTAAACCTTGATATTAAATCCTAAATCCAACTCACTTGCAGGGTAACCACCTCTAACCCCCCAATTGTCAAGTGATGGTTCGTGGATAATAATCGTAATATCATTACTCGGTATTCCAGGGTTTATCGTTAGCAGATCAACCATTGTTCGGTAAAGTTTTTTCTTGGCCTCATTCGATCGACCCATAAACATGGTAATCTCAATAATGGTATAATGATTGCTTCGCCCTGTATGCTCAAAATGATCAGCATCCAGCTCGTAAAGCCTTTGCCGCCGATCATCATCGGGGATTTTAATTGATTCAACCAATGCTCGATGAACCCCATCGAGCAACGCTTTTTTGTATTCGGGGCTAAAACCCTTCTCAATCTCAACTCGAACAAGTGGCATATTTTTCGATAATTATTCTTGTTTAATCCTTTTGTAATTTATCCTTAAACTCTCTTTCCTCAACTACGATTGCCTCATAGGTATAAATCTCAGCATCCTTCCAACCGCTCCATCCTATGGAGGCTTTATCCTGTGCGCAATGACCAAGGAACTCCTCTAAACTCCATCCCGTTTCAATAGCAACCTGTGGTAAAAATGTACCCGAACGCCCTCCTTTCTTGATATAGATACCATGCTTACCAAGAATAATCTCATCAATAGACTTGGCTAACCTCAAAGGAGTAAGCACCGATATTTCAATCTCTAACTCCGAAACTTCCGCCAATTTAACGGGCGTAAACCGATAATCCTCCGTAGCAGCTGCGATAGCCATCGATTGAACAACCTTATAAAGGGGTTGTTCGGGGTTAAAACGGCCGATACATCCTCTTAGCCGACCATGCTCCTTGAGCGTTACAAATGCTCCTGTATTAACCAACAGATTCGAGGGCATCTTACTCATATCCAAATCATCAACTTTTCCATTACGAAGATATTGCTGAATGGCTCTTCGAACTATTTTAAGCAATTCTATTTTTTCATCCTCGCTAAGCGAGAATTTTGATTCATCCGCTATTGCCTCCGATTTAACCGCGCAAATGGCATGATAACCAACAACACGGCTTTTATCGCCGTACAACGGTGCATCGCCCGAGTTTTTGTAAAGAATTTTTTTATAGGTTATATCATTCTTACCCTCAGTAATATTCAGCAACGTAAGCATCGATGTCCAGCCACACATGGCAGTAGCCAAACTGGCTATCCCCTTGCTCTCCTGGGTAAATTTAGTTTTCATAAAGGTTAATGATGAATTGGCAAGGATTGCATCTGCCATTAATCCATCAGAAATTGCAGCATCAACGCTATTTGGGTAATGAGAAAAATCGCTACTTACAACAAAAAGGTTTTCCTCATTGAAATAGGGAGCTAGGGCATCGGCGAGGTTCTTGCAAACGCTTTGCGATTGACCTCCGATAATTATTGGAATGATTGTGAAAGAGTTCTTTAGCCAGTACTGAAGGAAAGGAAGTAGAACCTCTATGCTATGCTCCTGCACATGAGGTTGTGGGTCGTTATGAATGAAGCTATACCTGTTAGCTAATTCCTCGGCGAGCCCACCAACCTCTAATTTTCCAAGCGGAGTGATAAAATCGCCCTGCGAATAAACCGAAACCCCCTCGAAGTACATGGTATGGCTAGAGGCAATGATAAAGATATGCTTGAACTTTCGATTCCTATCAATTTGCCCAAACGCAGCAGCAGCAACCTCTCCCGAAAACACATATCCTGCATGAGGGGTAACAATTGCCAATGGTTGCTGAGAAATAGTTTGCTTTACCTGATTGAAGTAGTTCTCAATAACCCTTAATAACTCCTTTCTATCGGAAGGGTAGAAAGACCCTGCAACAGTCGGATTACGATCAATCATAGTCTTTATTTTATCTGAATCTTGACTTCTACAAGAGTTTATTGGGTTTAATATTCCCAATATTATGAATAACCTTAGGATTTGCTTCACCATAACATTTGTATCTTCAGGTAATTCTCTGATTCTCTTGAATCAAATTTCAATATCGTTTAGCTAAACAACATTGAATCAAATTTATTCAATAAACGATAAAATTACCAAGGAATTACAGTTCTATTTTTTGAGATTCCTTAAGTAGAACAAATTCATTCCAAAAAGAATTAACCCCATTCCAGCAATAAATATCAACCAAGGAAAAGATTGGGGAACATAAAGCAATGCTTTGGCCATTAAAGCCTGAATCTTTGAAGGAGTAAATATCTCTGCAAAGCTAAAGTACTCCAGCATAAATCGAATGTAATCGTAAGTAAACCCTATAACCAGAATTATTGAGCCTACAATCAGTAGCAGCCATTCGGTTAGATTGATTTTAGTTTGGATATTATTGCTAGTCGATTTTGAAATTAGAATCGCAGAAGCAATCATAGCAACAGAAACAATTACGGGGGCAATAACGGGTCCAACCCAAGTTGTTGGTATTAGGAAAAGAATATCCCAAGTCACTATACTTGGTGGCCAATCGAGGATAACCTTTAAAAAGATGTAATAAAATATATCCCAAACAGCGAAGCTGTAAAGGAACAGGCCAAACTTCTCAGTTCTGTTTCTACCTGCGATAAAGCCTGCACCCAAAAGCATTATCAGCGTTGCTAACTCCCTAAATATCTCAACAATCATGATATCCTTATCCATAATTTTTAATGGGAAATCAAAGCCTCCGGGGTAATATAGCTTGCGCAAGTAAACAGCAACGGAGGTTTCGAGGAAAGCCATTGCAATGCTGAAGAGGGTTATCCATATAAATATTATGCGAATCTTAGAGTTTATCATATTTGACTAATCTTTAATACAATTCACCACGGAGACACGGAGATCACGGAGGGAAAAAAGAAATCCTTCTAAATTTTTACTCTGTGCTCTGTGCCTCCGTAGTTTTTTATTCTTTCAATATCAACAAGAACCCTTTCCCCTTGGGTACGCTAAAAGAATCATTCGGTTTTATGGTGAATGATTGCTGGAATGATTTCACCTCAGGTGCAACAAGTTTTGCTTTGGTGGGATTAATTCCTAATGCCTTCCAATCGATATTTAACTGAACCGCCACATCCTCATTCGCCCAGCTAGCAATGGAAATTAGGCTTGAACCGTTTTTCTTGTACACTGTTGCAAGAACATCTTTCCGATTCGTTTTCACTGGACAACTCTCAACCCAATAGCCAATCATTTGACTTTCATTGATACCAAAATCATCCCAAACCTTCCAAATCGGTCTTGGATCGCTATTCTCAGTCCATGGCATTCGGTTGGTCATACCGTAAACCATGCCTCGCCATGGGTTTCCTCCACCCTCTAGCATTTCGCCCATTAACCCGAATGGGATTCCGCTAACCTCTGTTAAGAAAAACTCTGACGAATTGTTGTTATAATCGAAATATTCGCCAAACCATAAGCGGTTTAAGTAGGGGAAGTGCTCCATATAGAGGATACCACTATTAATAAACCCATCCCTGGTATTGTACTGGTTTGCCGAATGAAGATCGATGATTCCGGGGTGTCCGTTCTGAGTAAGAACTCTTTTGATACGCTTCATCGTTGTGCGATCGAAAGCCACATCATCGAGGTATAGCCCATCGATTCCAACATTATTTACCAACCAGTTCATCCCCTCAACGTAGTAGTTGTGCCAACGGCTCATTCCGCTGTTGATAATCGCTGCATCTTTGAGCTCAGGCACAAACCAAGCAGCGATATAATCCTCACCCACATGCTCCTGCAACCAAGAAAATCCTCCTCCTGCTCCTGGTGAATAGATCTCATGCCCCAAACTTCGTAACGGGAAAGTTTCATATGCTCGATTTGATAGCTCTCTAACCGTATTATAAATCTTAACCTTTAATCCTTTGGAATGCGCCTCATCAATGTAATCCTTCATCTTTTTATGGGCAATAAAAGGGTAATTGATGTAAGGGTTAATTTCGTTTGCGTGATGAATATTTATTATTGTTGATCCACGTGCAATCACAGTATCTATTGGGCTATACTTATGATAGAACCTATTACTCCACTGAAAATCGGTGCTGATTGGATGAAATGGAGTAATTATCAATGTGAAGTTGAAGTAAAGGGTTTCACCCTTTTTCATCGTTCGCTTACCGCTGTAATTACTAATTATTACAGAGTTATCTTTCTTTGATATGCTTACACCACCTTTCCCATCATTTCCCCATGATGGTGGTAGATTAAGAGGTTTTTGCAGATAAAAATTTGTATTCAATGGACGCACATAGTTCTCTGCCCTTAATGAGAATTGAAGCCCTGCATTCACATCGCCAATCCAAGCACCATCCTGATTTTTATTTGCAACATCCCATTTCCAATCAAATTTCTCGGGTCGATATCCACCTTTTAATCCAAGTCCCATCATATATTTGGCGGCATCAGGGCTCATTGGAATATTCATTCTGATATCCGAAAGCGTAATATCACCCAATGCTGTAATAGCAACTTTATACGATATAAACCCATCAAACTCCAAGGAAGCATTCACTTTCATCTGCATTGCTGCAGATGAATTCACGGCTTCCCACGATACCGTTCCTGCTGTAGTCTCAGTAAATTTCACTCCTCTATTCTTCCATACCACAACGTTTGCCTTATCATCCTTACAAACAAACTGAATCGGTTGATTGATAACACTTTTAGGTCTATCTGAGAAAGAGGTCATTTCAGGGGTAAAGAATGCCTGAATATTTTTTGGAAACCCATCATTATTCAACTCAACCTTTCTTCCAAGCAGACTAATAGTCTTACCCTTTACAACGAGTGGTATATAGGGTGGAATTATTGTATTCTCCTGAGCCATGGTTGAGTTTAGCCATTTCAATCGTGTTTGCTTCCAAGGCTCATTAGCACCGCCATCGCTTAATATTGCATTGGCAACATTAATGGTCATCTCTATATCCTTTGAAAAGCTATTATCGATAGATATTGATGCAGTCCCTTTATACATGCCCGATTCAACATCTTTAGGAATATCAACACCGCACCAAAAGGCTTGTACCAGTCCGGATGAGACATTAACCTTTTTAATTAGAGGTTTACCATCCCAGTTAACGCCATTGGTATTAATACAATTCAATCGATCGGATGAAATCGATCTTCCGGTAGCGGTCTTTAAATCTGAAAATCTAACCTTAATATCCCTTATATCCTGAATGGCATAAATCCCAAATTGAAATGCAAAATACTCGTCTTTACAAGCCTCACCTTCAAACGAACTCTTTGGTCCAGAAAACATCCATCGTTGCGGTAAGTCCTTCACCATTTTAATTGGATGCAATCTATCCTCGGGGAAAACTATAAATGGTTTATCGAAATATTTTTCCGACAAGGCTTGAATTTCGGAGGATGTTGCAATCACCTCCATGGGGTAAAAGCTGTTCAACTCATCAATTGACTGTATTTCAACAACCTTTGCCTCAACGATATTTGATAGTTCTTTTGTAGAAAACAGCCAATTAGCATCGGCAGTCTCAATAAATTCAGGGTAAGTATTTCTTGGATAGTTCGATCGACCCGATGCTTTGTAGGGTAGATAGTAAATAAAGTAATTGCCCGCTCCTGATGTGGGTTGGAAATAAACCTCACCAAATTCTCGGTTAATTAATCCTCTCTTAACATTGAATACCCTTTTATGCGTTTGAGCATCCTCTACAATGATATTTTTCTTTTCGGGTTCAAAGTCTCTCCTCCTCCATTCAACTAAAACCTTTGCAACTTCTGTTTTCCCATCAAAACGAACAACGACTCTATGATTCCCGAGTGAGTCGGAGTTCCAATCATCATTTGCCGAAGTGTATTTTATTTCTTGCGCCCTTAGCGATGGGGTTATAAGAACAAAAATGAGTGTTAATAACGAAATTGCTACGACAATATTTATTCTAAACACCTGCTTTATTAATGCTTTCATTGCTAAAATATTAATGAACATTTGAGAAATTTTGCTTAAAAAAGAAAACGTTAATATAGCCAAAAAAGATTATTGCATGAAAATTTAATTAGATATGCTAAATTAGATGACTTATTTAAAGAGGTTTTGATATTCACAAAGTCTATAAAACATGAAAAAGTCCATATCTCTTATCGTCCTGCTTTCGATTTCGCTATTAATCAATGGGCAACCATATAAAGATACTAAGCTATCGATCAACGCAAGAGTAAATGATCTTCTTTCGAGGATGACACCAGAGGAAAAGTTTTGGCAACTATTTTTAATCTCAGGGGATATCAGCAAGGATAAGGAAAAGTATAAAACAGGCATTTTCGGATTTGAATTTAATGCATCTGGACAAAACGCCAATGCAAATGAGCAGATGCTTAACTACCCAGCAGGTAATTCTGCCTATGAAACGGCTCAAGCCTTTAATGAGATTCAAAAGTTTTTTATTAACGAAAGCCGGTTAGGCATCCCAATTATCTTTGTTGACGAGGCTCTTCATGGTTTAGTAAGGAAAGATGCAACGGCATTTCCCCAATCTATAGCATTGGCTTCAACATGGGATTTGGATTTAATGCATCGCATTTCGAAAGCAATTGCACTGGAGTGCAAAACCCGTGGCATTCGTCAAATCCTTTCACCCGTTATTAATATTGCAAGCGATGTCAGATGGGGACGTACCGAAGAGACTTATGGTGAAGATCCATACCTTTCCACTGAAATGGGTGTTGCATTTGTATCGGAATTCGAAAAACTAGGCATCATCACCACTCCAAAGCATTTCATTGCAAACGTAGGCGATGGTGGTCGCGACAGCTATCCAATCCATTACAACGAAAGATTACTTCGTGAAATTTATTTACCACCCTTTGATGCTTGCTTTAAAAGAGGAGGCTCTCTATCCGTAATGACCTCATACAACTCCTTGGATGGAAGTCCATGCACTGCTAATAGCTGGCTTTTAAATGATTTGCTAAAAAAAGAGTGGGGTTTCAAGGGATTTGTTATTTCAGATGCCGGAGCCACAGGAGGAGCAAATGTGCTACACTACACAGCCAAAGACTATGCTGATGCAACAGCAAAGTCAATAGCCAATGGCCTAGATGTAATCTTTCAAACCAGCTATGAACACTACAAACTTTTTATCCCTCCATTTTTAGATGGGAGCATTAGCCCTAAAATTATTGATGATGCTGTTGCACGTATCCTAAGAATTAAATTTCAACTTGGCCTTTTCGAGAACCCTTACGTTGATCCAAAACTAGCCTCTGAGTGGAATGGTAGCCCTTTACACCGGGAACTTGCAAAAGAGGCTGCGCTTAAATCAATAGTACTTTTAAAGAATATCAACAACACGCTACCAATGGGCAAGAGTATCCGTTCAATTGCTGTAATTGGCCCCGATGCAGGTGAGGTTCGTTTGGGAGGTTATAGCGGTCCAGGGATTAATAATATTAGTATTTTGGATGGAATTAAAGCTAAAGTTGGAGATAAAATCAAAGTCAATTACACATTAGGCTGCAAGCGTACAGATTTAAAGTATCCTACCATACCCTCCGATTTTCTATCATGCACATTTAACACAAAGCCTGAAAAAGGTTTATCAGGAGAGTATTTTAATAATGTAACCCTAACGGGTTCGCCCTCTTTTACAAGAATCGATAATCAACTACAATTTCAATGGACACTATTCTCTCCTAACCCCGAAAAACTAACGTACGATTTTTATTCGGTAAGGTGGACAGGGAAATTGCTTGCACCTCAAACAGGGAAATTCAGGATTGGAATCGATGGCAACGATGGGTATAGGTTATACCTTAATAGTAAGTTGATTCTGGATAACTGGAAAAAACTATCGAAACAAACCCTTTTAGCCGATTACGATTTTGAGAAAGGGAAAGAGTACGACATTCGAATTGAATTCTACGAACCCGTTGGGAATGCATTTTTCAGCTTAGTCTGGAATGTTGGCATGGACGATAAGGATTCCGATGAGATTAATAAGGCCGTAAAACTTGCTTCGCAAAGCGATATTGCCTTAGTAGTTGTAGGCATCGAGGAGGGTGAATTTCAGGATAGGGCTTACCTAAATCTCCCTAGTCGACAAGAGGAGCTAATTAATAAAGTGGCAGAAACTGGCAAGCCAGTTATAGTCTTACTAGTTGGAGGTAGTGCTATTACGATGAATAGCTGGTTAAGCAATGTTGAAGCGGTGCTTGATGTATGGTATCCCGGAGAGGTAGGTGGGAATGCTGTTGCGGATATTCTATTTGGTGATTATAATCCAGCAGGACGGCTACCAATTACTTTCCCCATTTTCGAGGGTCAACTACCATTGGTGTATAACCACAAACCTACAGGCAGAGGCGATGATTATATCAACCTCACAGGTCAACCGCTATTTCCCTTTGGCTATGGGATGAGCTATACATCGTTTGATTATAGCAATTTGCAAATTGATAAAAACACCATTCAATCTAACGATTCAACTCTTGTTCATCTAAAAGTAACGAATACAGGTAAACTCGCCGGTGATGAGGTTGTTCAACTCTACATTAGGGATGAGCTATCATCGGTTTCACGTCCTGTTTCTGAACTGAAAGGGTTTCAACGAGTATTCTTAAAACCGGGGGAGACGAAAGAGCTCACGTTCATGATTAATCCTGAAAAACTTTCGATGCTGGATAAGGATCTTAAAAGAATTGTTGAACCCGGCGATTTCAGGATAATGATTGGCGCCTCATCAAAGGATATTCGTTTGCGTGGGATAATAAGTGTAACCAAGTAATATTCAAACTTTCACGCAAAGATCGCAATGAGTTTAAAATTGTTCTTTGTGCATTCTTTGCGCCCTTTGCGTGAAATCTTTAAAATCGAATTCAAAACAATCCTACCAAACCACCTTCACGAACTTGCTCTCTAAAGGTTGAATGGTAATAGGCTTATCTGATTCGCTTAGCTTATTCCCTAGCACATCCGTCTCAATCAACCTTAAAAAATCTATTCCTTTCAGTGATACTTTAATTTCTGAGGCTTTATTCCCTATCTCCCTTACATGAAGTAAAATTCCATTCTCGTTTTCTAATGGTTGTGCATTAACAAGTAAGATATTATTGGATAAAATATTAATGATATTCTCCTCAGTAGAACTATTAACGGATTGTACTCCCGCAGGAATAATTCTTGTCATAAAGGGTATTCTTCTGTTCCACCCAAACTGAGTTGAGGCAATATTGTCTATGTTATTTAAACTTGTTATGCTGTAGGAAAATTCGAATCCACCTTGCTGATACGAATTAAAATTGGTTACCCAGTAGTTATTCATCGGCCACGAGTAAAGATGTGTTGACTCAGGAGTTGCACCAGCCTTATACCGTCCTGTATTGATATTGCCAAACTGTACTAGTGGAATTTCGGGGCTAACCATCAAAATTTGTGAGGTTTGATTCCTTAAAGCGGAAAAATTCTGTACCGTATTCCAATCATTTGATGAATCTGGAATTTGATCGATTCCTGCCTGAACAACTCCTCCCTGAACATCGAAGTAATGCTTGCCATCCTTAAGGTTGAAAGGGAATGCTATATAAAACCCTTCAGGGTCAATAATCGGTTTCTTCACGATAAGATATTTAATATCAACCTGTTTTACTGGCTTAAGAAGGCGTATCTCGTACTGAACCCCATCGCTTCCAAAGGCCGCCTCCGATTCTCCCTCTAAAACAATTGAAGTCCATATATTTCCATCTTTCACCTCCTTTATCTTGACCGATTGCAGTGGGGTGCGCTTAAAATTATTTAACATCTTCGATTCCATTTGGGAGCGATTACCAAGCGTTTCGTAGATAAACTCTCCCATCCCCCACTCAGCGTCTTTATCAACCATCTCAATGCCCTGATCTTTATCAAACCACGAGGAGATGGTTCCTCTCTTTTCATCAATTTCAATTTTATACCATTGATTCTCCAGTTTCAATGGCTGAGATTGATTTGTCTTTTCTAAAGGGTTCTCTATACCAAGGACTTTTATCTTTAGCTGCTTAGCACCCATTGCTGGGATATCCTCAACCCATAAAGCCCAGTAGGTACCATCGCTTCGATGACCAACCTCCTGTGCAAGTATCTCCTTCCCCTGATTATCCTCAATTTTAAACTTCATACCCCTAGGAAGTATCTGGTGGTCGATATAAACCTCTACCATCCCACTACGCCGCCAATTAAGGGTATTAAAGACCAATATTGATGGAACATCCTGCTTACTATAGTACGATTGAAGTAATCCAAGCACCTCTTCTCTTACCATTCTATTCCTTCGGAAAGCCTCCCATACGTATGATTCTTTAATCTCGCGTTGCTCCATCGACATTTTAGAGTATGGGTTAGAAACACTCTCATCGGCACCAAAAGTATGCTCGTCATAGTAAAGCAAGGCTTTATTCACCTCATAAATTCTGTCCAGAATTCCATCTGGCAGCTTTGCTCCAAGGGTTTTAGCCAAGGATAATGCCCCTTGGTTGGCGATAACCTCGGCATGAGTAATTCTTGAAACAGAAGCTTCGCGGGCTGCTGAGGCAAAACCATCTGTCCACCAATCGGGCCAAGCACCTCGAATAACCTGAATTTCACTGGAATGATTTGCCTCAATTTCGGAGAAGAACTCACTGGCAATTGCTTGACGAAGTTTAGGCCACTCGTACTTTTCGTTCCATTTTTTAATCATTTCATTACCTAGAGTTGATGGTGGTGAGTTATCGGTAAGGTAACCCGAGTACTGAATGGGAATTATATTAAACTGATAGCCCTTCGAGTCCAAATCCACTAGGTATTGCATTAACTTCTTCTCAAAATCTTCAAGATTATCGGTATGGACTCCAAAAACAGTATTCCCTATCATATAATGCTCTGCCCTAAATGCCAGCATACGTTTACCCGATGGCGATTCCCACCAGAATGCAGTAGGCTTATCGAAGCAAATTAAAGCCCTGTGGCCATGGGTACCCATATTCAAGTACTTTACTCCAAGCGTATTATAGTAGTCGTTAAGACACCATGCTATACCATTAACATCGTTTTGCATGGCAACCTTCACATCGATTCCTTCCTTGCGAAATCGTTCAAAAGGTTTTAATGATGCAACAAGCGATTGTTCATCGGGCATATCATCAAAGTTGAAGTACATACCCGTGACCTCAATCCGTCCCTCCTTAATACGCTTCTTAAGTCTTTCAACCTGTTCATGGGGTCTGCTTCGCAGGTATTCATCAACAGCATACGATGCTTCGCATGTCCAACGGAACTTGGAATCATCGGGGTAAGAATCGGTTGCATCGCAGTAGTCAAGCGCATAATCGATGTAACGTAGATGCTCTCCAAGAATCTCGGTTTGGGAACGTGTATAGCCAATATCGGTATGTGAATGCTGAACGAAGTTAACACGCCATTCCTTAACGGGTTTTAGTTCCACTTCGGTTGATTGATCGTAGCCGTTTGCTACTAATCGAAAGACGGACTTACTATTACTTTCAATTTTAGGAATACCAATGGACTGGAAACTATATCCGAATTTAAGGTTTACGGAGCTAATTTTTCGACCATCTCTGTAAAGGTCTGCTTTTGCTGGGTTTCCAAAATAGTAGATATTGAAGCCAAGCATTTGCTGAGATTGCCCTTTGCCTTTTAGGATTGCTGGGAACGATGATATCTCAACCTTAGGTTTTATCTGTTCACAAAAAGTCATATACCAAGCAGATGTATTGGCTGCACTTCCAACCACTTTTAAAACTAAAGACCCTCCTTTCTTCAGAAGTGAAGTTGGAACCTTAAGGAACATAAAGCCCATCCTATCACCATGCTTATCGATAAAATCGGAATAAAACGACAGGATTGTACCATCAGCATTGCTTAGCGACCAGAAAGGTGATCGTTCGGTATAAAACTCAAATTTTTTATCCCCATTAATAAACAAATCCATTCGAACCCGTGCCACATTGCTCCCCATTCCAGCCATCCATACAAAAGTTGCAAACTTTTTATCGAATTTAACCGGTACAACTTCAGTTTGCCATTCCATACTTTGGATTCCATCGGTTGCACGAACTAGTAGCGATTTTGTTGCTGCATTTATAGGGGAATGATACACAAAATCGACACCTGACAGGGTTTTCTCATAGCCCTGTAGTAGCAATTCATCCTTGGCAAACTTGGGTTGTTGTGCAATTAAATCGATAAAAGTTATTACAGTAGCCAAAAATGCAAGTGAGTACTTTTTCATAGCAGGAATATTTATATCTCGATATTTTTAAACGCTAAGTCGCGAAGACGCTAAATTTGAATACTTAATAATTATCTCTTAGCGTCTTTCCGACTTTGTGTTCTAATTATCTATTTTACATAAGTCTTCACAATAATTTTAACACAGAGTTCACAGAGTTTCACACAGAGTAACACGGAGAAAGACAACTTTAACCTCATCTATTCTCTGCGCCTCCGTGTCTCTGTGTTTATTATCTTCTCTTAGCGTCTTTCCGCCTTAGCGTTTAAATCATCTCCTTTACGAAAGCCTTCACAACCATAATAGGCCTATCTGACTCATTAACTATTCGGTAACTTCTTGCGGCAGCAGGTATTACAAATGTTTCGGCATAGTTAAAGTACTGAACCACTCCCTTTGCCGTTTCAATCCTTATCCTTTCCCCCTCAACTAAACTCAACACATGACACTTATTCTTAGTTTCAACCGCAATCGAGGTTTTTAAATGATACCGATGAACATCATATAGATGATTTTCATGGGTGGGAAGATGAAAAAGTTCCCAATCCTCACCCTGATCGATAAGATAAGGCTTAGATATTAGTTTTTGCTTAACATATTCGCCTTTTCTTTCAAAGTAAAGATTTTCCATACCTCTCTTGATGTTCAACGGGCGGGGTTTGCCATCCAAATCGGGGCGCAACCAATCGTACATTTTAAAGGTGAAAATATAGGGCGTTGAGCTGATCTCAAGGACAAGGTTATTGATTCCCGATCCATGAATAGTCCCGTATGGGATTAGAAAAAGATCGTGCTTTGATGCAGGATGTTTTTGTACATACCTATCAATATCCACAGGTATGCTTTTCTCGAAGCTCTCTTCTAGTACCTCCTTGAACTTATTGGAATCAATCGATTCTTGAAATCCCAAATAAACCTGAGCATTGTCTTTTGTATCTAGGATATAATACGTTTCCTCCTGTGTGAAATCCTCGTTGAAGTGCTTCTTTGTATATTCTGGTCGGGGATGGCATTGTACAGAAAGGTTTCCACCATCGAAAGTGTCGAGAAAATCGAATCGAATGGGAAACTCTACCCCAAATCGATTAAAACAATCGCCCAGAACAGCCTCAGCCTCCTGAAACATCAAACTATCGAAAGATACTTCAAGGGTTTTACCATTATTCTCGAGCAAAAGACCATTCTCTGGGACAATAAGTTCAAATGACCAGGCGTAGTTTGGCACATCTGGATTAATACCCTGTATATTTTTTTTAATCCAACTACCGCCCCATGTTCCAGGCTCAAACCATGGTCGAACCCGAAATACATTATTCCCCATTTGATGCAATGCCTCGCGAAGATATTCACCCGCCATCCATGTGGGTTCATCGGGACGTTGACCATCAACCATGATATCAACCTTGCTAAGGATTTCCTTTTTATGCCGATTCAGAACAACCCAATCCACAAAGTAGAATCGCTTGTACATAGGCTTATTTTCATCGGGTTCAGATGCTCCAATGTTTAATACTGTTTTTGCCCGGGCACGGAATTGCAGTTCGTTTTTTGGGAGATCAATATACACAAGCGTTCCCTCCCACCCTGCAAGTGATGCTCCTAACCCCATGATAATATTTATATCAGCACTACCATCAGGTTTTATTGAGTTTATCTTAGTTGCATCAAAAAAATCTGGTAAAGAGAGCGTTGTACGTGAACCAAAAAGAGGATCATCTCCGCCTAAATATGGCTCTACCATTTTTCTCACCTCACTTTCAGCCTTAAAAGTCGATGAAAATTCCCACCAGAAAACACGAAGTCCTAGACGCTGAAACTCAGCCGCCAACCTCTCCCTAACTAAATTAAAGGAAACGCCCTGATACCCATCAACAGTAACTATTTTTGAGTCTTTCAGTCTATTGGCAAGAGTATCATAACCCGAAAAAAACTGATCACCAATTATCTGGTGAGTTGGATAAATATCATACTTACCCTTTTCCGTTTTTTGAATATTTACTGGTAGTAAGGATTGCTTTGTATTACGCCAATTATTTTTGTTCATCTTCAATTATTTTTCACCGTCCACTCCTCAAACATTAGAATTGCCGTGTATAAAACCCCTGCTTCTCCTCGAAAAGTGCCCGATCCACGTGGTTTATTATCAACAGAATACCACTCATAAAAACCGTTATTGTCCTTAACCCGCTTCACCATGGGCTGCACCTGTTCATATGCCTCTTGAACAAAACCGTATTTTACAAGTTGCTGAACCATTCTTCCGCCAAACCATGTCCAATCGCCACCATTCTGATAGCTATAAATAGGGTTCATAATTTTATTGGCAAAATATCCTTCAGGGTAAGGCGGGTAAAGCGTAAGTCCAATGGAGGCAGCACCTGCAAGTTTTACACGTTTAACCATTTCGTCCAAGGATGCTTTTACTTCGCCCTTGCTAAGCAGCCCAGCTTCAATGGCAACGGTAGTTCCACCAAAGTAGAAAATTTGGTTTTCATCGAAATCAGGAGAAAATGGAGATCCTTTCTCTAGGTATAGATGAGGAATGAATTTTTTATTCTGTTCATCCCACAAATTCTTTCGGCAGTTTTCGGCAATGCCGTTTTTAATTTTCTCCCATTTACTTCTTGTTTGCGGAAGTAATTCCATCATATTGTTTAAAGCAATTATAAACATTGCATTATCGTATATATCAATGGCGGGATGAGTATTGTTATCGAGATCGACCCCCCAACCATGCTCTGGTTGTACATCGCCCCAGTCGGCAGTAGTAGCACCAATTATTAGCCCATACTGAGGATTAAATCGATTACTCATTAAAAAGTTCATAGCCCATTCAAGCCTTTCACATACACTTTTTTCGCCGATTTTTTCATCAAGGATTGTTCTATCTTTCGTTAATTTAATGTACTTGTAAACTGCTTGCACCAAGGATGATTCTTGATCGGTTTCAACCGTATTTTTATGAGCAGCGTATCGAGTTTCCAACTTTGAGTAGGCGAAATCTGTTTCCTTTTTACCTATTTTTTCAATAGGAGTAAACCCATCGATAATGTTTCCATCATCACCCTGCATCCGGAAAAAAACCAACAGGTTTTCTTTCAAAACTTCTTTAGTATTAACCTGAGCGGCAAGTTCAATAAACGTGTTGTAATCGCGAATCCATACTTCGCGGTAACCTTCACCTGCATTGAATCCAGCTTTCATAACCTCTTTTGCTTTTTCTTTCACAAAAGGGAAATATTGATCATTGGCTATTCTTTCAGCAAGTTCTCTATCTGATTTCTTATTCGATGAACATGCGAAGGCTATAAAAAGCCAAAACAAAAAACAAACTTTTTTCATAGTCACTTTATTATTTAACTGTTTACCTTAGGGTTCAACCTCGAAGCGAATACAATATAAACTGCACATACAATAAGCACATACATGCCTGCAACTATTCCAATGCTATCTGTAAGAAAACCTATTACTGGAGGTATTAATGCTCCGCCAGAAACAGCCATTATCATTAAACCCGAGATTTCGTTTGAACGCAATGGATATTTTTCAACGGTTATGGAAAATATCAGCGGGAAAACATTCGCAATACCTAAACCTATAATAAAAATAATTATCATTGCACTTAATGCCGTTGGAGCAAAGGTAATTGCTAGGATTGCTAATAGCCCAAGAATTGATGTCCCAAACAGAAACTTGCGCGAAGGGAGAAGAGTTAGCATCAATGCACCAACAAAGGTTCCAAGCATTTTTCCAAAGAAATATACGCTTCTCCCTTTCTCTGCGAATTCCTGAACTGCATTGAACTTGTTAATAAGAAACTGCCCTGAAATAGCATTTATTCCAACATCAATACCCACAACAAAAAAAATCCCCAATACCATAAGAACTATATATCCATTTCCTAATAGTTTAAAAGATGAGGTCATAGTCGCCCTCTTTTCTGTGCTCTTAGTTTCCTCTATTCTAACTAAACCTAGCCAGAAAACGGCGATTACCGAAACTACTCCAAATGCGAGGAACATCAATTTCCAATCGCCAAATCTGGATGCGAACCAGACTGCAACGAAAGGGGCAACCATGGATCCTAAAGCTTTTATAAATTGTGAGAAACTTAAAAAACTTGATGCTTTACCAGAGGGAACTACATCAACTAGAAGCGGATTCGCTGAAACCTGAACTATTGTATTCCCAATTCCGAGCAATGCAAAACCAATTAGCACAGAAAGATAGGAGTAAAAAAAGAATGGGAGCAACAGGCCAATAGCCGTAATTACCATCCCCAGATTCAATACATTTCTTTTCCCAAGTCGATCCTGTAAAACACCAACAGGAACTGAAAGAATAAAAAACCAGACAAAAACGACAGATGGGATTAATTGTGATAAAGTATTGCTAAGGTTAAATTCTAGTTTAATACGATCTACACCAATTCCAACAAGATCACAAAAACTCATCACAAAAAATGACATGAGGACTGGAATGGCATAGGATAATTTTAAAGATTTCACATTCATGGCTAATATGTTAAATGAGTAATAAAATACATACTTATATCTCTGCAAACAATTGGTTTTAACTTTTATCTCTCCTTACAAAACATCAACTACATCTTTGCAAGAAGAGGTTCTAACCTGTTATAGTAATCATGCTGAATCAAATGTGCGCATCCAATCAGCGCTGCATCTTCTTTCAATTTCGATAGTACAACCTTTGTATCGGTATTTGATTTTCTTAGTTTCTCATTCAAAGAGAATTCAAATAGATTATAGGCTTTTGATACGTTACCACCAATGACCAACCCATCTGCATCAAAGAGTTTAAGCCATGGACCAAGAAATTGACCAAGGTTCCTCCCAAAATCATTAAAAAGTTGCTGTGCAATGGGATTTGTTTTTGCATCAATAGCAATATCTCTGACGCCATCAACGATTTTTCCACTTCGAATCTTATACTCATTAACAAACCAACGCGTTGAGAAATTATCGTCAGCAATTCCGTTGTTTAAGGGAATATGATACAGACACCCCCAACGGGGGACTCTATAATCTTCAATAACGGGAAGCCCATCCTCAACATAGGCAGATCCAAACCCAGTACCAAGGGTAATTGCAATTATTCTTTTAAAAGGTTTTCCAGAACCACCCCAGGTTTCTCCCAATGCAAATGCGGTAGCATCATTAATAAACCTAATGGGAATAGTATTATTGAGTAACAATTCTGATCTTATGGCCTGTTGCACGTTCAGCCCGTAAAGGCTTTCAAATTTTTGAACCCCTTTTATTAACGAGATACCGTTTACATAATCGAACGGGCCAGGCATTGCAAAGCTAATTCCCGCTAGTCTGGAAAAACCGACCTTTTTTAATGTTTGTTTTAACGCATTCGCCCAAGAATCAACAATTTGAGTTGCAGTCCCAAGATTATCAACAGGCATTTCAATCCTTGTATCGGGTATCACTTGCGCTAATTTTAAGTCAATTGCTGATGTGGTTATATGCGTGCCTCCGATATCAGCACTAATTACTATAGGGCTAGCCATAATGTTATCGTTTAATGTTTATAGAGTACGTGAACTTATCCGCTTTATATAATCCAATATTATACTCAATGGGTCTATTTCCGGGATCATATACAAATCGCTCCCTTTTAAGAACTGGTG
Organism: Bacteroidales bacterium; assembly: GCA_003818205.1. GTDB lineage: Bacteria > Bacteroidota > Bacteroidia > Bacteroidales > Tenuifilaceae > UBA8529. Next base: position 17,351 of record RPRQ01000037.1, on the reverse strand, counting down.
CTCCTAAATCAATGTTTAGTTTTTCAGCAGTTGACCTTGTTGCTGGCTTTGCTGAAATATGCTCACATGAAAGCGTAGGAAAGGTAGAGTACTTTTTTTCCATTAGCTCATACAAAGGTTGAGTGTAATCCTCTTCCAAAGTTAGCCCAACCCTAGGATGTATATAGCTTTCAAAGTAAACAAATGGGCCGTCGCTATCGCCCCTTAGCCTAATAATTTTAATTATTTCAGCCCCAGGTTCAAGCCCCATAAACTGAGCAATTTTTTCGCTCATTGCCTCCAATGATGCTGAAACCTGGTAGTTTATAAAACTAATCCCCTTATCGTTCATCTCCTGAGTGAAACTATGCCAACTTTCCAGCTGAGTTGTTATGGTTTTATGTGTAACTATAGTCCCAACACCTTTTTTTCTAATAAGCAATCCTTCATACTCTAGCTTATTTGTTGCCTGACGGATAGTATTCCGGCTCACACCTAACATCTTAGCCATATCTACCTCCTTAGGAAGAAACTCTCCTTGCTGATACTCAGGTTGCTCAACCAGTTCTCTTAAAAGTTTCTCAACCTGAGCGTGCAAAGGCAATGGACTTGAATGATCAATGTATAATTTCATAGTAATATGTTCATATGTTTGAACATATAAAGATATACTGTTTTCTATTCTATTCAAAGAGTTTTAGTATAAAAATAATCATGAATAATTGTTGTAATAATTACTGTATAAGCAGGAAAATAGGTTTATGCTATTGGAAGAAATTTAATAAACTATTATGCTAGGTTTTATTGATTTTGAAATCTATAAAGTGTTTTTTTAATAAATTCAATAATCTCATCGATATACCCAAAAGCTATGGCAGTTACCGTGTCAGCAGCACCATAGTAGATCGCTATTCTACCTAACTCATCATGTAGCGCTGCGCAGTTGCTGAAAAATCGAGCCACTTGGTGCTTGAACTATTATCAAATGCTTTATCTTTCCCCTCACCTGCACTTCGGGCAGTAATAATGCCTCCAGCATAGGTTCGGACAATACGTGTCATACTTCCCGGGCCTGTTATAAACTTCCTACTGTACCCGTAGTCGTACCCACTGCATTCTTTTCATCAATACGCCAGTAATAAGCAGTATTTGCCGTCATTGTGCCTGGATTGTAGGTTGTTCCTGCCTAATTACCAATTGATGCTGGTGGATTGGCAGTACCAAAATATACATTATGAGATGTTTCTCCTGATCCTGCACTCCAACTTAATGCTGCTGTGGTGCTTATACTTGTTGCATTGTTTGTTGGATTGGGGTTAACGGCTGCACCTGGAACGGTTTGTACAATATCAAGAGCAGTGTTTATCGCATTGGCATATTGGGCTGTCTTTGCAGTATTCTTAAAATCGTCGTACAGCCACATAAAGCCACCCTTTATGTTACATGATGTTTGCCAACTATCCATATGGGTCTGAACCTGACTAGGAGTATTATCCCTATCCCAAAGGCCAGGCCAAACAGGGATACATGGAAAGTAATCATCCCAAGTGCATGGATTGTTACCTGCACCACCATCATAACATTGTAGCATGATTAGGTCAACAGCACCAGCGCGCTGGTTATTGGTGTTAGCTGCTACACTTTGCCAGTACGATGAACTTGTGTAGGGGCACAAAGTAATTTTATATCCCAAATCGGCCAACATTACCGCAAATGCAGTTGCTGAAGCAGCATCATAGGTGTTTTCATCATCAAAATTAATAGCATCGATAGAAGGAATTGCACTTTTCAAGGTTTGAAAGTTTTTATAAAGTTTACTGGTTGAGCCTGTCCCTTCAGAATTTACCAATGCTTTGATATTTGCAAAAGTACTTGATCCCCAAGCTGCCAAACCAAATTCAAGCCTTGTAACTGAAGTTGGAGCAGTTTTTAATAACGCCATATCGGAGGCAAAATTAGGGTGTGTGCTGGCACCAACATAAGAGCCATTTGTTACAAGCGGAAACTCTGCATTGAAATTAAGATTTCCACTTGCATCAATGTGAATTGTCCATACAACTAAACATGTAAATCCAGAATTCCGGACTTCGTTAATAGAATAATCACGGTTATAGTACATAGGCCCTCCAGCGTAAAGTGCTGAACCTGATTGGGCTTTAACAACCTTACCTATAATATTAACAAACATCATTGTTAAAACTAAGGCAATTAACAACTTGTAGGTTTTTTTCATCCGTACATTTTTTTAGTTTATTAATAATTAATATGTTACGATTATGATTTTAACACACTTTCTTGAGCGGATAGCCTGTCCCGTTTTGCGGGAGAACACCCATGGGTTTGTTCATGGGTATTCGCGTTAGCTATTTCATGGGTGTTTCATCATAATAGTTAATTAATTGTTAAATAATTCATGTATAAATACAAAATTCCTGAACATAAAATAATGCTGTAATAACTATTTAAACAGATTAACAGTCGGACTGGAAAATGATATCTCGTTGCATATAATCCATATTTTATTGCTTAAACGATCTACAAAGAGTTCCTTTTGATGAATTCGATTATCTCATCAATATATCCAAAAGAAATAGCAGTTACAGTATCTGCTGCTCCATAATAAATTGCAATTTTCCCAAGCTCATCATGAACCGCAGCACACGGGAAAACAACATTTGGAACATCGCCTGTAAGCTCATAAGAAGCAGCAGGAGCCAATAAGTAAGGTTTAGTTCTATAAAGCACTTTGCTTGGCTCATTAATATCCAATAACGCAGCACCCATTGAATACCTAAAGCCGTTACACGTAGTAATCACGCCATGATAGAAAAGTAACCACCCCTCTTTGGTGAGAATGGGAACAGGTCCAGCACCAATCTTTGTACACTGCCAAGCGCTATCGACAAAAGGGGTAACCTTCATTACCAAACGGTGCTCACCCCAGTACTTCATATCGGGGCTGTAGCTGATGTAAATATCACCAAAAGGTGTATGCCCATTGTCGCTAGGGCGGCTCAGCATGGCATACTTGCCGTTAATTTTTTGCGGAAAAAGAACCCCGTTCCGGTTAAAGGGTAAGAATGCATTCTCACACTGGTGAAACTCCTTGAAATCGAAAGTGTATGCAATGCCAATGGTAGGCCCATGATACCCGTTGCACCAGGTAACCCAATACCGATCCTCAATGAATGTTACCCGAGGGTCGTACTTGTAGTCAGAATGCAGAAGTTGAGTATTCCCCGCCTTCATTTGAATTGGGTCATGATCGATTTCCCAATTTAGACCATCCTTACTAAAGCCTGCAAAAATGTTCATCTGCACGGCTTTGTTATCGCACCTAAAAACACCTGCAAAACCATCTTTGAATGGGACTACTGCACTATTGAATATGCTATTCGAAGTAGGTATTTGGTAACGGTTTATAACCGGGTTATTTGAATACCTCCATATAACATCCGTTAGACCTTTAGGCCTATCCTCCCAGGGAATATTGACTTTTGTCTGTATCATAAAAAAACAATTACAAGTGTATTAGGTATATGATTATCATAATATCTTTATCATTCTGTAATAGAATCGGGGTTGTTAAAGGGTACCAGAAAAGTGACTAAAAAAGATGGAATGGTAGCCACTAACACCCAAAAAAAGAACAGTTTATAACCAATCCAATCGCTAATAAAACCGCTCATCATCGATGGAATCATAAATCCAAGGTTCATTATTCCTGTTGCAAATGCATAATGGGCTGTTTTGTACTTACCTGGTGCAACCTGCTGCATCATGAATAGCATAAGCCCTACAAATCCAAAACCGTATCCAAAGTATTCAAAAAATACAGCGGTTCCGATTACATATAAATTCTGAGGCTGAGTTAATGCTAAAAGGGCATAAACTGCGAAAGGAATATTAAAAAAAGCGCAAAGGATAAAAATCGACCTTTTCAATCCACGTCTTGAAACAAAAACGCCAGCCAAAATTGACCCTAAAACAAAAGCAATTGCACCAAAGATGCCATATACAATACCAATCTGTGAGGTTGTAAGCCCTAAGCCACCTTGTTCGCGCGTGGCTTTAAAAAACAATGGGGCTATTTTTATGGCATGACCCTCGGCAAATCTGTAGAAAATGATAAACAGTATAAACCAAATGATATTTTTTTTCTGGAAAAAAGTTTTTATCACATCCCATAGTGTAGCCATTCCATCCTTCATTGAGTGAACCTGATTAGCACTCCCACCGGATGGGAGGTATTTCAAATGATAAATTGCCGCCGTTATTAACACTACCCCAAAACAGGTCATTACAATAACCCAAGCATTTAAAATACCGAAACTTATTTCCAACTGCCCCGCAAAATAAACAAAAGCACCTCCAGCCAAAATCTTTGCAATATTGTAAAAAGCCCCTTGCCAACCTATATATTTCGCTTGCAATTCAGGATTCAACACATTCAAATAAACGCCATCAGCTGCAATGTCGTGTGTCGATCCGCTGAAAGCCACAACTGCAAAAAGAGCGATGGTATATTTGAAAAAATCAGGTAATTGCAATGTTAATGCGACTAAACAAAAGGTAATCCCAGTAAGAAACTGTGTTGCAACAACAAAATGTTTTCTTGTTTTAAACATTTCAAGCAATGGGCTCCAAAGTGGCTTAAGCGTCCAAGGTAGCATAACGAGCGAAGTCCAGAAAGCTATTTGTGAATCAGAGATTCCAAAATTTTTAAACATTATAGCGGACGTTGTAGCTAGTATTACAAAGGGTAGCCCCATTGCAAAGTAGAGTGATGGAACCCAACGAGCAGGATTTGTAATCTGAGATAAATTGCGCATTATTATTGATGAATTAGAGTCATTAGCTAATTATTATCTCATCGATTAACAACCATGGCTTATTTCCAGCAGCTCGATGCCAGTCAGGAATTGGTCCATTATTCTCAATCATAATCTTCAAATATTTACCTTTTTTACCATTTAAATTAATTATTGGTCTGGTAACAAAAGCGTTTGCTTCTGGACTATTCATAGGGTTTACCATCAATTTATTAGCTAAATTGAAATTTGTATTATCATCTGAGAGATAAACCGATATAGATTTTGGAGGAAAAATCCAATTATGGGTGCTTGTTAGATAGCCAATTACTATTTGGTTAATACTGGTCTCGCAAGGAAATTCAATAGTAATATCGCAATCAATCCCATTAAATCCATTCCAATTCCCATCACCAAAAAAAGATTTTCCGCATAATTTATCAAACAGTATCCGTCCGTCTTCCTTACCGAATTGAGAGAGTTTGCTTTTCAGATAGTACTTTGGAACAATCCCATTTTCAGCATATGTAAATCCATTATAGTAGTCCTGTTTGAAAACCTTTGATGGGGATAAACCTTTATGCCAAGCTTTCGCTCTTAGGGTCATCGACCTATTGATTGTTAGTGGATTTCGATAAAGAGTTGAATTCACATTGGGTTCTGTACCATCAAGTGTAAATCTTATTTCAGCACCTTCGGTATTACATTTTAGATCAACTTTTCTGGAATCCTCAAAAACCAAAGCAGGATTGGTGTCAAAAGGCATTAATACAAATCCTAAACTTGAACTTGATTGGTTTTGGGGTTCTACTACTTTAGAAATTGGTAGGTCATTAACCCCTGCCCCCCATTGCATATTCGGTTTACTACCCATAATAAGAGTTAGTTCTCCTCCATCCATTATATTCTGGTGAGTGATATAGGATTTGGTATATTCCTTTCCATTCAATAGAGCCGATTGAATATAAATATTATCGGAGGAAATATTTTTGGCAATAATCGTGAACGACTTACCGTTTTCCAGATTAATTTGCGCTTTTGGATAAACAGGTGAGCCGATAATGTACGTTAAATCTCCGGGACAAACAGAATAAAATCCTAGGCTGCTGAGTATATACCAGGCCGACATCTGCCCCAAATCCTCGTTGTTGATAAGTCCATCAACCTTTGCGCTGTAGAAGTCGTTCATAATCTTATGAACTAGGTACTGTGTTTTCCAAGGTTGACCGCTATAGCTATACAGGTAGGGTAGGTGGTGTGACGGCTCATCACCATGTCCGTATTTTCCGATAAAGCCTGAAATATCTACGTGAGCATCTCCTGTTATATTGGAAGTGTCGGAGAATATCTTATCAAGCCATACGTTGAACTTCTCATTTCCTCCAATTAAACTTATTAATCCGTTTACATCGTGGGGTACATAAGAGGTGTAGCCCCATATGTTACCAGAAATATAATTGCTTTTTAGATCGTTCCAGCTTGACACATCCATTTTACGCCAATTCCCGGTGTACAGGCGAGGGAAAAGGTATTCGTATTCAGGGTTGTAGAGGTATCTATAGCCGATGGAGCGTTTCAGGTAGTATTCAGATTCGGTAGAATCATTCAATTTCTTGGCCACGCACGAAATGCACCAATCGTAGTAATTGTATTCGGTGGTCTTTGAAACAGAACAGTTAATATCACCCGATACAAATCCTGTTGATATATAATCCTCCATCCCGCTCACATCATAGTTTGGTGAGTTTTTGGTTAAATCATTTGCTGCCGCTTTGATAGCCTGAAAGGCTTCCTCTGGGTTTACTCCGGAAATATCTTTTAATACAGCATCTGCAATTAGCGAAACGGTAGGATAGCCGATCATGCAAATGTTATCGTGCCCAAGTAGCTCCCAGCTGGGTAGCTCTACTTTTGAATCGGTAAACCTAGAGACAAGCGAGTTTACAAATTCGCTCGTTTTCTTCTGATCGATTATGGTGAAAAGCGGATGTAGCGCTCTGTATGTATCCCATGTTGAGTAGTTGCTAAATTGGGGTACTTCGGAATGAAATTTTTTACCTTCCACTACATAGCACCCATCAACATCGGAAATTAAATTCGGAGAAATAAAGGAGTGGTATAGCGCAGTATAGAATGTCTTTCTTTGATCAACCGATCCGCCTTCAACCCTAATTCGGTTCAACTTATCCTTCCATTTATTTTTTGCCTCGTTCAATGTGGAATTGAAATTTCTCCCTGATGCTTCTTTTTCAAGATTAGCCATTGCTCCCTCATAGCCTACAAATGATAACGCTACTTTTACCTCGATAGACTCACCTTTTTTAAGGTTATAGGAGATGTAGGCTTTAGAGTTTTTACCTGTAGCCTTTTTGCCATTTTCCGCTATAGTGTCGTTGTTTGCAATTCCATAGCTGGTAAATGGTTTTGAGAAGTTAGCAACAAAGTAAACTGTTCTTTTGCCCGCTTCGCCATTGCTAGTTTTGTAACCGCGAACGGTTGAATCCGATAAGAGTTCAACCTGTGTATCGAATACGCTTTCAATAATGTTATGAGTAGGGTCGATAATAATATTGCTTGAGCCACCGCTGTTAAATGTATATTTATGGAATCCAACCCTTTCGGAGCACGAGAGTTCAACATTTATATTATAATCATCCAGTAAAACAGAATAGTAGCCAGGGAATGCTTTTTCGTTTTTATGCGAAAAACGTGATCGATAACCTTCTTCGGGATTTTTTTCGGTTCCAGGCTTTACCTGTACCGTACCCGATGTGGGCATTAGGAGAATGTCACCTAATCCGGCAAGCCCTGGTCCGCTAATATGGGTATGAGCAAATCCTTTAATAATAGAATCGCTATAATGGTAGCCCGAGCACCAATCCCAACTCTTAAAATCGTTCGATGGGCTAACCTGTACCATACCAAAAGGAAGCGTTGCCCCGGGGAATGTATGCCCATGCCCTCCTGTGCCAATCATTGGATCGACAAGATCGAATGGCTCTGGCGATTTGCATGAAAATGCCAAAAGCAGCAGGGCTGCTGAGGTAAGGATAATGTTCTGTTTCATTGATAATAGGAATATAAGTGGGTGGTTCTTAATAAAATACCTAGTTTAACTTTTTCAAGGGATGTGCCTCTGTGTTAAAAACATGCGTTTCGAAGCTGAATTTTTCTTCTGGGGCAAAAATCAGATATAGGTAACTAAGGGTTTCTGCCAGGAAAAAGCTTTCCATAACATCCTCCTTTTCCTTGGTTGCTACATCCTTTATATGAGCATAGGCTATATCAGTACGACAATACTTTTTTAAGCTTTCGTAGTACTCAACGCCCATTTTCAGGTATTTTTCGTCCTTGGTAAACCGGTAAAGGTAAAAGGCCGATTCAATATTCTCGGGTCTTAGTATATAGAAGCTATTCCCTTCGGGAATCTGCATTGTAGTATAATCAATAGCCTCTGGTTCAACCCCGTGAAGAGTCCAAAGCTTAAAATTTGATTCCTGAAGTTTCTTGGCTTGCTCCAAATCGCCACCAAGACACAAAGTACCTGGATAAAAAGCATCAAGAGCTCCGTATACTGTTGCTTTTCTCTCGCCCGTATTCATATCAACAACGCTGTACCAAAGCCCTGATTCAACCGTTTGGGCTGCATATTTGTCCAATGCTTGCTTATGCTTATCCCATAGAACTTTATATTTTTTATCGCCCGTAAAAAGGTAGTATTTAATTAGGTATTCGAGGTAAGAGTCGATTCCACCACGGATATGGGACATTTTATCAACCCATTCCCCGGTATTTATGTTGATTGAGGAGCCAATCAGGTCAATGCTCGATCGTTTTTCGCTTAGGTATAGTAAAGCCTTCTCGGCCTTCTCTTTAAAGATAGGTTTTTTTGTGATACTCGATAGGGTTGCATACTCTAAAACGTAAGTGCCCAGCTCAGCAGGGTTCGAGATGGAATCGCGAACCGCTCCCGTTTTTAGGTTTACGTATCGGTAGGGTAAACCAGTTGGTGAGCTCCAAACGGGCAGCATTCTGGTAGCTAAATCCTCGGCTAGCTTTAAAAACCGTTCATCGCCATCCATCTGATAGGCTGAAAGCAACCCCCCCAGCAATCTGATAGAAATTTCGAAATGCTGAACGTACATATCCTTATCGAACGATAGTTTTGAGAAGATTATCTCCTTCGCCTCTTTCTTTTCCTCTTCGAGCCCCATCGTGCACATTGTGGAGAAGGCATCAACTGGAGTCATGAGTAGAGATTCTTTATACCAATCGTGAAAGCCACCTGAAAGAGGATTCAAAGCATCATGCCCCCAAGCGTACTTTTTATACCCATTCCAGGCATGCTTAAACTCATCGATCACCTTACTGGCCATCTCCTCTTTATTGACAGAAGAGGGCTTATTCTTCTTAAAGGAATTACAACCCGAAATAAGTAAAGTGCTTATAAGGAGGGTAATAATGGAAATTTTATACATAAGAATTATATGTTAGAATGTTTGGTGTTGGGTCAAATCGGTTGATAACCATGTCAGGGTTTGAAATCCTAATAAGGTTTTATTCTAATCATCAGCCATTTCGACCCCATGACTGAATGTTTTATCAAGAATAAGAGCATTAGATAAAGCAATCCGGATTTACCGGATTGCTTATTACCTAAATCAATAAACCTAAGATTACACTAACAACTAAAAAAAATCGATAAAATCTATTTTTGCCAAACTACACCTTTAAGCTCTGCGCTAAAATTACCGGTAACATCCTTAAAATTGATCCCAGCAACTTTATTTAATGGGAAATAAATTTTAAGATTTGGCTCAGTACCAGTAATTGTGGCATCTAAATCGCCAACAGCTCTTACTTCATCCCAAAGACGAAAATCCTTAATGGTACCATTCATCTTTCCCCAACCATTACCTAGCCATATTTCACCCCAGCCGGAAACATTGGGAACACCGATGTTGGTTTGTTTAGCATATTGAATACCATCAACATAGATTGCTGTTGTTCGAGCAGTATTGTCATGAACAATAGCAATGTGTTGCCAGTTTCCTGGTTTCATTACAAGCGAACCTGTTTTTGGCCCTGTCCATCCAGTACTTGAACTTGTAAAGTTGTATAGGCCCCCTGACTTAGTTATTGCTTCTTCTGTTATCTCTTTGTATCCATAAACCCAAATTCCAAACTCACCATTGTTAAACATTTCCCCCGTACCATCCATTTTAAGAGTTTTAAGATTAACATCAAACTCAACGGTATAGTCCCCTTGAGGGGTGTAGTTAGGTGTAATCCTTAATCCAACAGATTTGGGGTCTTCTCGATCTACATAAATTCCATTGGCATCTGCAACTAGGTAGGCATTAACCAAGCCTAAATTTGCATTGATATTAGTAACCAAAGCATCAACCTGATATTGCTTTGGTGAAGAAGTCTTTAAAGCATTACCAACTTCGATCAAACTTTGTAAATATGCTTTCGTTCCTACTGGGTAATCCCCATTATTAGTTCCTTCCGTAGTAATACTCTCTTTTAATGTAGTAATTGCGGTAATTGCAGCATTAAGTGCACTATAGTCAATTTCAATTACAGGAGGAATTCCATTTGGCACCCATGTAACATTGCCAATAAAAGAGGCTTTATAGTTGCCCGAATTATCAATTACTTCTGTTCCTAAATCCGCATTGAAAGGGAAAAACATGGCAAGGTTTTGTTCGCTACCCATAAGTATAGCATCCTTATTGGTGCTTATTTCCGATCCACTTCGCGCTGTAGACCAAAACCTTAAATCCTTCACCATACCATTCATAACCCTATCGCTTCCCCACATTAGTACATTTCCAACTGTAAAGGGGTCTTCATTACGAGAGTTGACATAGGTTGCTGTTTGCGACCCGACTTCAACACCGTTAACGTATAATGTTTGTTTTGTAATTTCATTCACGAAGGCAACATGTACCCACTCCCCTGACTTTACAAGATTTTTTGCTGTGGTTTGTTGAGCCCAATCACTACCAATACCGACTGCAAAGTTAAAAGAACCGTCACCAAAACATCTCACCTCAAACCCTTTACCATCTGTTACTTTGCAAAAAAGTTCATTGCACCATCCTCTTTGAGCTAAGTCGAGAAAATAGAACTTGGCTTCAATAGTGAAACTTTGGTTTGTAAGAGATTGTACTGAGGTTCCTGTTTTTTCAGATACTTTTATGCAGGTTCCTACGTCCTGATGTATCCAAGGAATAGCCAGAGTAACAACGTTTGCTTTGAACTTATTAATGTAAATAGTTACTTTATTAGCAGCATCATCAAGTTCTGCTTCTGCTTTGGAATTTTCCTTTTTCCATTCGGCCCAAACAACAACCTCCTGCAGTTCTTTTTTAGAACCAGGTTTATATTGGCCAGGTAGAGTACCCTCATTGCTATTGGTTAAAAGGGTTTCGGCCTCAGTAATAACGGCATCCAGCGAAGCATTAGTAAATATCTTATTGGTTTCATCCTTTTTACACGACACTGCCATAAGCAATAACAAGATGATCGTAATTCGGGAAAGGAAGTTTCTATTTATATTTAATCCATTCATCTCTTTAAATTTTAGCATTCGATATAATGAGCATTATAGTAAATTAAAAGTTACTATTCATTAGTCCAGCAACCTTGGTTTCAGTACCAGCAACATCCCACCATAGCCTTATGTCCATACGATCCTTATCAAGTGTATTAAAAGCAGCAGGAATTGATTTGCTATTCAAATCATGCTGGTTATTAGGGTATCTGATACGCTTGACATATGTATTAGGCGCAACAGTTGCATTACTACTTATTCCATCAATAGGTAAGGTAAGATCAGGGTAATCAGTTCTTCTGAAATCGGCCCATCCTTCAACCCCGTTGGGGAAGTTTGAAATCCATTTCTGGGTAATGATTTTCTTAAGTTTAGCTTCGTTTGAACCACTCAAATCAGCTACACCAGCAATATAGCTCTGAGCAGCGGTAGCATCAACCCCAACATAATTCATCGAAGCCTGTATTCCCTGCTTGTATAATGCATTAGCATCACCGCCCCAACCTCTTAAAGCTGCTTCGGCTTGCAAGAAAAGAACCTCGGAGTAGAACATGATTGGGCAGTACATAGCGTTAACACCTTCACCAGAAAAATCTTTATAGCCGCCAAACAAATTAATTGTGGCGCGATCGTATTTATCAGTAGGCATATTAATTCCATAACCATTTTCTAGACCATTATAGGTAGCAAGACCCAAGGACTCTCTTGTTACTGCTTCATCATCCCTTTGATAGGTAAGCCATAGAGGTGTACGAGGATCTTCTCCAACCGATGATTCGCTGTATAGATAATTTGTGAAAGTTTTTGACACTCTAACGTTACCCCAAAACCATGCCGTTTGATGTAAATAATCGTACCATCCTGATTTCCACATGGGAACTTTTGCCACATCATCGTTGCTTGTCATCACTCCCGCTAAAATAGCTGATGAAGCTACAGCTGCTGCTTTTGTAGGGTCTGCTTTTGATATCCTCATTGCCAAACGTAAACGAAGAGAATTACCAAATTTTTTCCATTTCTGAACATCGCCTTTGTAAATCAGGTCGTATTCACCATAGTTTACTTGTGTTCCAGATCCAGGTAAGCTATTAACCGCACTTTCTAATCGCGCAAATAGATCGGTGTATATCTCCTGTTGTGTATTGTATGGAACAGTTACCCCTTCACCGGCTCCAAAATATGGGATATCGCCATATGTATCTGTCATTCTTGACCACCAGTAGCAAATCAAAATTTCGTTGATTGCAAGTTCTTCTGCATAGATAGGATTATCCTTATACTGCTTATTAATTGCAATGGATTTTCGTAAATGCTCCGAATAAAACTCCTTCCACTGATTTCCAATCCATCCATCATTATATTCATACCTAGGCGAACCAAATCCTCGAACGGTATTTGCGAAATACTGACTATACAGATCTGGATAAAGATTAATGTTCCTCTGGTAATTGGCAAATACGGCCTGTTCGATACCTGAAAGGAAATAAGCAGGGTTGACCTCGGTTACTGCGTTAGGAATTGTATTCATCTCCTCAAAATCTTTAGTACAGCTGCTCACAGAAAAGATTAAGAGAAGTGAAAATATGTATACTATTATATTCTTCATATTAGTAATATTTAATGGTTAAAATCCAATGTTTATCGAGAAACCGTATGTCCTAGCGGCAGGAATACCTCCAAAGTCAAGTGCCTGAGCAGCGTATCCATTACTGTAAGAACTTGCATCAGGGGCTGTTCCAGGTGTATGCTTGTAGAAATAGAACAAGTTACGGCCAACCAAAGCAATCCTTGCACTTTTAACTGCTGCAAATGGAATTTTATCTAGCAAATTTTTAGGTAGTTCATACCCTATAGCTAATTCTCTCATTTTCATATTTGATGCATCGTAAATAAACTCCTCACTAACTGAAGAAACTCTACCCCAATACTGCTGCGCTGAGATTAACGTATTATTTACGCCACCGCTTTCCGTTGGCCCATCAAAGAAAAATGACATTCGGTCATTTGTTACCGTTCTTTGAGCGTTACCATTAGCAGTTGCAGCTTGTTCAGAAATTGATAAGATATCACCACCTTGTTGAATAGAAATAAGCGCAGAAAGATACAACCCCTTATAATTCGCTTTTAATGAAACAGAGCCGGTCCAATCAGGTTGCATATTGCCTATTGTAACTAAGCTATCCTGAATCATTGGTAATCCATCAGCACCAGCAATAATTTTACCATTAACATCCTTTGAATAAACTGAACCGCTGATATCACCCATCTTTTCACCCTCAATACCTATAATACCGCTTCCAAAAGGATATACTTTCACATCTGGATCTAACTTTTTAAGTATAGTCGTGTTTTTAGCAAAATTAAACCCTACTTCAAGTTGAAAATCTTTGGACTTAACGGGTGTAGTATTTAATAATATTTCAACACCTTTATTGGTAATTAAGCCAGCATTAATAAGTTTCTTTGAATAACCAGTGCTTTGATCCATTTCTAATGGCAATATTTGATTCTTTGTTTCCTCATCATAGTAGGTAAAATCAAGACCAATTCGATTATTTAAAAATCTTAGATCGGCACCAAACTCAACAGAAGAAGAGATCTCTGGCTTCAGGTTTTTGTTTACCAAAACTCCAGGTACATTTCCATTTAAAAGGTTAAAATTCCAAGTAGTTATAAAGTAATTCTCATCTATCCAATAAGGTTCGGTACCTTTCCCCACCTGAGCCCATGAGGATCTTACTTTTGCATAAGAAAACCAATCGGGTAGTTTTACCATTTCAGAGACAATCCCACTCAAACTTACAGATGGATAAAAATAAGAATTATTATCAACTGGAAGAGTTGAAGGCCAGTCGTTTCTGGCTGTAATATCCAAGAAAACAAGTTTTTTGTATCCAAACTGAGCAAATCCATAAATCGATTGAACTTCTTGCTCTCTGAAATCCTCCGAAGATGTGATGTTTGTTCCATAGCCTAAGAAATAGTTTCCTTCTGAAGGTAAAAGTCCCGACTTGCTGGTAAGTTTCTGAGAATATGAATACATTCTATTTCCACCAGCATTTACACTTAATGAGAAATCCTTAAAGTCTTTGTTATAACTTAATAAAAACTCTGAGTTTTCCTCCTTAAAGAATTTTTGCCCTGTATTATAATCAGGTCTTTGAGAATTTACATTGTCTGCAAAATAGTACCCATTGGTTGTTCCCTCACGATAAAAATCTAGTCCATATTTTAACTTCAACTTCAACTCTGGAATAATTGTAAAAGTAGTAGCAAAATACCCAAATCCACGGTTTCTTTCATCGTTATTATAGGTTTGCTCTTGCAGAAAATATGGATTTCGGTAATTTGCATTTGTTGTTGTGTAAAGTTTTTCAATATGCCTACCATCAGAACCAATAACGACACCTGCTTTTAGGTCTCTATTTCTAATGTTCATTGGCATGGCATCGAAATAGGTTATAATACCATAGTATCCCATTTCCGGCCTATTGCTACCTTTTGTAAGGAAATAGGATGCTTTAGCATCAATATTTAACCACTTTGAGATATTGTAGATAGTGCTTAAATCGAAATTGGATTTGTTTATTTTATTGCCTTTTAAAATACCCGTTTCATTACCTTTTGAAGCAGAAACCCTAATCGAACCGTTCTCGTTACCAGCAGAAACCGAAAGATTATGGTTTTGGCTTGTACCATCACGAGTAAAATCCTTTATCCTATCGGTTTGTGCAGAATAAGGTATTAACTCCCCAGTCCAAGATTGCAGCATTTGACCTTCCATAAGAGGCCCCCAAGAGGATGTTCCAAACCTATCGTAAACACCGTTACTTCCTTGACCATATTTATTTTGCAGTTCATGAAAATATGCCAATTTTGAGACAGTAAAGTTTGTACTATAGTTAATATTCAATCCCTTTCTAGTCCCTTTCTTTGTGGTAATAAGTATTACACCGTTACCTGCCCTTGAACCATATAATGCTGCAGCATTTGCACCTTTCAACACTGATACTGACTCAATATCCTCTGGATTGATGTCTGCTATACCACCTGCAATTTCAGTTCCTCCCCAAACACCAGCCTGATTATCGCTTTGGTTTGTATTACGATCAATAAAAGTACTTGAGCTATTAAAAGGTACACCATCAACAACAATCATCGGTTTATTATTGTCTGTTAGAGAGCTAGCACCCCTAATCTCAATTCTGGAAGAACCACCTGCACCGGATCCTGATTCACTAATTATCACACCCGCAACTTTTCCTTGTAGTGCAGTGGAAATGTTAGCATCACCAGCTGTGGTTAAGTCTTCAGACTTAACATCCTGAACAGCATATCCTAACGATTTTTTTTCTCGTTTTATTCCTAACGCAGTAACCACAACCTCATCAATTTGTTGACTTGCAGCCACCATTGCAATATTAACCTCCAATAGATCGCCAATAGTTACTTCCTGAGTATTATACCCAATGAAGGACAATCGCAGAAGGCTACCTTTTGCAGCTTCAATAGAGAATTTCCCATCAATATCTGTTGAAACACCTTGATTCGTCCCAACAATAATAACTGATACCCCTGGCAAAGGTAACCCTTGTTCATCGACTACCTTTCCTTGAATCATTTTTCCTTGTCCATTTGCATGAAACGACACGAAAAGAGAGATAATTAGCAAATACAATATTCTTCTCATAATCAAATACTTTTAAATTTAGACTCTTGAAAAGCGTAAACGATGGTTGTTGACGTAGACTTACGCTTACATCTTAACTGTTTAAGCATTTTTTTTCTTTTCATAAATAGTTAGGTTTTTAGGGTTAAACATTACACTTAATAAGCTATTAGTATCTATTAATGTGTTTATAAAAATTTGCAAGAACTCAGAAATATTTCCCGTTTATCTGTTTTCTTTAAAGAATCATAAATTATTTTTCATGTATTCCATTCTCAAATAACAATGAATTTTAATCGTCGGGCTATAATATTTTACCTGAATAGTATAACAAACGTCCAAGTCATTACATGTTGCTAATATGCAGATAGATACATTTTCGTTTTACGGCAAGAATCTTTTTATAGGATTTTCAGCTATACGACTTAGGATAATTATTATGCTGATATTTTGTTGAACAGGAGTATTACACTTGTGTAGTTTTAAACTTGTGTGAATTTATATATGTTTTTTATTGGAGGTTGCTTTTCAATACCAATCCTAACCTTTCTAAAATAAATAAGCGAATTAATAAAACACTATAATTAGGGCTTGCTGAATAAGTCTTAACGAATAGATTATCTGCCATATAAATACAGTTAAGTTCATTTTGGATGCAAGGTTTTTCTCATGTACTACTTGATTTCCTTGCATCTTTTACTTTTTCCTTGATGAAAAACCTGCCTGTCGGTAGGCAGGGTAGGCAGGGTAGGCAGGGTAACAAAAAATCAAGGCAAAACTATGGTTATTCGCCCTCTCGGGCTCATGAGGGCTTCGCCGTTCCTCCCGCTCTACTGCAAGGCAAGAATTACTGCAAAAGTAGGCAAGCCCCTTTTGCGTAATTCTTTGCCTCGCAGTATTGGCTCCGCCGAGCTCTCTTCGTTCGGTTCACGACCTGTCTGGCTCGCAGTTTTAGCTTCGCTGAGCTCGCCCTTCGGGCTTCGGTTGCCATCCCACCGCACCTGCTACAACCATGAATCCTGAAGCTATAATTCTTTTTTCAAATCGATAAATAGGTTGTTTGACTTAATCAGCAGACCCTAATTAGAAAGGCTGTGGTTTGGAATTGTGAGAAATTCCAAACCACAGCCATGAGGAAATCTATAAGTCTATAGCAATTTTTACTATACCGATAGACACTAACTATGAATATATCTATTAGAACCTCTGATTGCACCAAATGTCTTACTCCCCCTTTATGACTTTTAGCATGGACATGTTAAGCACAAATCATTTATCATTAATTCTACTTTAACAGGATTCGATTTACACTTGATTTTTCTGCATTTTT
>RPRQ01000036.1 GCA_003818205.1 Bacteroidales bacterium | reverse complement strand
GGAACATTCGACCCCAGCTGGGGTCGCACCATAAATGGGCATTTTTCCTATAAACATCCGACCCCTCTGGGGTCAATATTGGAGCAAAACCAAATTATCTTCCACACCTTTTGTCGAATAACCTTTTAATTGCTATACGTTGGTAATATCGCGCCTTTTATCGTTAGTTCGATAAATATGATAGCAATCAAAAAGCATTAGTTTTTACCTCTCAGTTAGCCCTGCTTTTTTATTTCCTCAGCCATCTGTTTATAGTTGGTGATATCAAATTGAATCCCTAGCAACCCAGTCTCCCCTGAAGTTGGTAGAACGAAAGGCATTTTAATGGTTCTCAGTAATCGTTTCTTTCCACCGATAGTTTCCTCAAATGTATATTCCTGTTTTCCCATTCTCATTATATCCAGCTCCTGCTTACGCCAGCTATCAACATCCTCATCGGGATGGTTCTCGTAATCGCTTGTTCCGATAATCTCCTCTGGGGTTTTATTGTAAACATCCGCAACCTGTGAGTTAACAAGGACAAAAGAGCCATTCTCATCTTTAAGAAAAATCTTTGCTGGAATATTGTTTAGCAAATCAATGATTAGCTTGAAGTTATCCTCCCCTTTCTTTATTATCGCCTGATTATTTCTAGCATCCTCCTGCCTTAGGCGTTCCATCTCCTCCTGAGTAGCTTGTAGCTCCTCCATGTTTTGGCGCATTTCTTCCTCCTGTGCCGCCATCTCCTCGGCTTGCTGTTGCGATTTGGCAAGAAGTTCAGCAGTACGGATATTGATTCGAACGCTAGATATGGTGGCAGCTATGCTCGTGGCTACCTTTTCGATGAAATCAATGTGGTACTTTTCGTAAATCTTGAAAGTTGCCATTTCGATAACACCTAGCACTTCATCGTTTATTTTTAAAGGTACTAATAGAAGACAGCGTGGATTCTCTTTCCCAAGCCCCGATGTAATGCTTATATAATCCTTAGGAATATCCACCATGAATATCGATTTTCCCTCGGTAAAACATCGTCCAACCAAACCCTCCCCGATTACAACACTTTTTTGAAGATACTTACGCCTATCGTAGGCGTAACAACCGGCCATATCGATTATGGGGTTTTCCTTATCGTTATCGTTTAAAACAAATATCCCGCCCTGAATGGATGAAGTGTAGCTTACCAAGTTTTTGATGATATTGTACGAAAGTTCAATCAGGTTGTCGTTATTTTGACGAAGAATATCACCAAACATGGCAATACCTTTGGTTGTCCAGTTCTGCTTCTCCTCCTCGTTCTTTCGTTCTATTTCAATTTCACGGGCATGCTTTAAACTTTTCTGCATCTCAAGGAGCGATTTCCCTAACGTATCCTTTTCTCCGAGCAGTTCAAACTGGGCATCAAGATTACCTTTCCCGATTTCACGAGCAAAATTTTCGGTAATATTAAGCCCATCAATCACCTTACTTACCGACTTGGCCACCGCTTCAATCTCATCGCCGCTGGTTACGAATACCTTCTTGGTTTTATCAATATCGCCCTGAGCGAGGTTTTGTAAAAGATCGGTGGTTCTTTGGATGGGCTCTGTGATGGAACGAGCAATCAGCCATATTACAAAGCCCAAAACGATAAGCCCAAGAATAGTAACGATTAAAACGCTATATAGTGAAGAGCGTGCCTCACTCATTATAACGCTAACAGGGATCGATAGCCCAACCGACCATGGGGTAGGCGTTTCGCCAACCTGAATGGGGGCAAAAATCACAAGACGCTTTTCCCCGCTATTATTTGTGTAGTATATAATGCCTTTCCCTTTCTTTATCCGTTCTGATATTTGATTTTCAATATCCTCTTCGGGCGATATTTCCTTAAAAGTTTTCTTAACCAAGTCGGTGTTGGTATGAGCTATTATGGTTCCATTGTTTGAGAGAATCGAAACAATGGTATTAGGAAATGGCTTTGTTTGATCAATAATTTTTTGGAATTTACTCAGCTCGAGATCTACACCACCTAGCCCTTGAAAAGTTCCGTTTCGCCGAACAGGAACGCTAACAGTGGTTGCTAATCTATCCTTTCCTTCAAGCTGAAAGACATATGGATCAAGTACTAATTCAACGTTAGTCGATTTTGAAGCCCAATACGGACTGGGGTTAATATCTCCATTTACGTTTTTTTGTTCGACCTCAATGAATGGCGTACCATCTTTAAGGAATGCTGTAAAAGATCTTCTCCCATAGTTTTTAGTATAGCCTTTTGTTATTAGAGAATACTCAAGGGTACACCAAACAGACATGTACCTTGGGTTTTCTTTTGCCTGATATTTAAGAATAGTGATGAAAATGGAATCTAATTTTTCAGTATCGTATCTGCAATAGGAGTTCAAAGAATTTGCCAAGGCACGGGCAAAACCCAAGTCGAGTTGCAGATCGGCTTTCACATAATTTGCTGTTTTTTCAGCCTCTCCTTTAGCAATGGCAATGGCATTGTTTAAAGCCATCTTATTTAAACGATAAGCCACAAATGCTCCAACTACAGTAAGAACCGATATGGTGGTTATCATAACGTAAACCAGCATCTTCGTTCTGATCATATTCTTAAACGCAATTTTCATAGTAGCATATTTTTTCTTTGATAAGAATTATGAAAACAGATTCAATTCCCATTAATTCGGTTAAAAATACGAAATGTTTTAATAGGATGAAACTCATTTCTAATCGGCTAAGCTTAATAATTACTTTTTGATAACTTTTCTATTTTAAATTCTGAAATATAGCCTTAATAGCATAACTTTAACAGGTGTGATTTTTGTTAATTTGTTTTATAATTAATAATAACTCGAAGATGAGAGCTTATAGTTTTTTTCTTTTCACCTTGCTATTTTTCTTTTCATCCAACCTCTTTCCCGATGAATTGGAAGACGTAAAAGGCGAAGAAAAGCTATTATTGCTTTTTGATAAATGCGAAAAACTTCGGGTCACAAATCCCGATTCTGCGATAACTATTGCGTTGCAAGCGCTTGATATAGCCGTAGCAATGAATAAAGATTATAGCATTGCTAAAGCGGAACATCTTTTAGGGTATTGCTACTATGGTAGAAACGATTTCGATTTGGCTATCGCCCACCTCAATAAATCGCTTCAGATCGCACGCCAGAATCAGCTCGATGATTGGATTGCATTAGGATTAAACCGAATCGGGAACGTTTATCAACTGAAAAGTAATAATTTACAAGCCTTTGATGCTTACAAGGAGGCATTACAAATAAATCAGAAACTTGAAAATAGGCTCGAAATAGCTCGCTCCTTGGGAAACCTTGGGTCTATCTATAATCTTTTTGGTAGCTACCCTAAATCCATTGAGTATTTCCTTGAGGCCCTTGCTATTTACGAGAAGTTGAGCGAGCAGGAGGGTATTGCATGGACCTCGTTAAGCATTGCACGGCTCTTTAAGCGGCTTGGTTTATACGAAAAGGCGATACAATACGCTGAACCTGCACTACAAAAATACAGAGAACTTCAAGACAAAACTGGAAGTACGAATGGCGTCACGCTTTCTCTTTCCGAATTGGGTAGCATATACCATCATCTAGGTCTTTTCGATAAGGCCATTGAGAACATACAAACGGTGCTCGACATCAACATCCGAAACCATAATATCCAAGGGCAAGCAGCAAATCATCTATCGTTAGGAATAATTTGTTTCGAAAAGGGCGATATAACGAACGCTGAAAAGGATTTGAATCGAGCGCTTGACCTTAAACGCCAGGTTAACGATAGTTTAGATTTATCGAAGCTTTACCGTTATCTGGGCGAAACCATGATTCTTCGAAATAATCTACAGCTTGGGATTGGTTATATTGAAAAGGGGTTGAGCATTGCCCAAAAGCATCAACTTTTAATGGATATTAAAGATTCGTACCTGAGCCTATCGAAAGCGCAGATAAAGAAAAGGAATTACCCCAAAGCCTTAGAATATCAAACCTTATTCTCCGCGCTGAAGGATAGCATAAATTCAAGCGAAATTGCTCGACTTGAGATGCAGTACGATTTCGATAAGCGCGAAAAGGAGCAGGAACTCATAACCAAGCAGCGCGATGCGGTTCAGCAAGCAAAGCTTGAACGCCAGCAGATGTTTACCATCTTCACCGCAATTGCTTTGTTTCTAACTCTTCTGCTCGCATCGGTTATTTTTTATTTCTACAAAGAGAAGAAGAAAACCAATCAGGTTCTAACCATTCAGAAAAATGAGATAGAGAAGCAAAAGCACGAGATTGAAAGTCAGCGCGATATTGCAACCCGCCAGCGCGATCAGATCGCTGACCAGCAGAAGCAGATTACCGACAGCATTCGATATGCTAGCCGAATTCAATCGGCTGTTTTCCCCCGCGAACAGGTTTTGGGGAGGCTTCTAAAGGAGCATTTCATCTTTTATAAACCTAAAAACATAGTAAGTGGCGATTTTTATTGGGTATCGGAGTTGCATGATGGCCGGCTTGTTGTTGCCACTGCCGATTGTACGGGCCATGGCGTTCCAGGCGCTTTCATGAGCATGCTCAGCATGACCCTTCTGAAAGAGCTTACTGCCACAGCGCATGATGTTGCTGCTGGGGATATCCTCTTTAAACTTCGAAGCTTAATTATCGCCTCGCTGAACCAAACGGGTAATGAGGGCGACTCAGTAGATGGGCTAGATCTCTCCTTAGCAATAATCGATAAAAAGACAAACACTTTAGAGTACGCAGGGGCTTTTATGCCGATTATGATTTGCAGAAGAAAGGGGAATAATTCCTTGGAGTATTCCGATGATAGGGTTGATTCCGACAGCTTTGAACTCTATGAAATCAAGGCCGATAAAATGCCAATCGGTTACTACGTGATAGGCGAAAAGCCTTTTACAACCCATCGAGTAACGCTGGTGGACTCTGATACCATCTATATGATGACCGATGGGTACTGCGATCAGTTTGGGGGAGAGAAGAACTATAAATTTCTGCTTGCAAACTTTAAGAAACTGTTAATCAATCTACAGCACATGACCCTCGCCGAGCAAAAGAAGGTGCTATCGCAAACCCTCGATACTTATATGGGAAATCAAAAGCAGGTTGACGATATTCTGGTTTTGGGGTTTAGAGTATAGCGGAACCTCATTTTTTGATTAATGCAATGACTCAAATTACCATAAGTACAGAGAGGTTATTTTTACGATCTCTTCAAAAAAGCGATGCAGAATCCGTATTTCGCTATCGTTCAGATGTATTAACTAATAAGTATCAGGGTTGGATCCCTAAAACCATTGATGATGTTGTTAGTTTTATCGAGAATAGGGTTTCTTCAATAATCGATATTAATGGAACTTGGTTTCAGTTTGTCATAATTAAAAAAGAGGGTAATGAGTTGATTGGAGACGTCGGGCTCCATTTCTTTGACCCAGATAACAAACAAGTTGAGATAGGTTGCACCATCGATAAAAGTTACCATAACCATGGCTATGCTTCGGAAGCTCTTTCGGAGATTATACAATATCTTTTTAGAACACTTGATAAGCACCGTATAATCGCATCAATTGACCCAAGAAATGTGGGCTCAATAAAACTATTTGAAAAGTTAGGATTTAGGAAAGAAGCACACTTTAAAGAAAGCATTTTTCAAGATGGAGAATGGTTAGATGATTTGATTTATGCGATACTAAGAAACGTGTATTCGAAAGAATAAATGTGCTAAAGTGCTAACTGTTTGTAAACCAATCTTTCTTGTTATGCAAAATTCTAAATAACATGTAATTAGCTAATTATTAACATCGAACTTACGTTAAGCAAGGATTGGTAAGGATAGCTTTTTTGTACCTAAAAATTTGAAGTTAAATACGCTGCGCCTCCCTTTTACGTTTTGTAAACTTCACAACCTCTTTGTAGCCTAAGGCTTTTAATTCAGAAATTGCCTCATCGAAAAATTGTCCGATATTCTGCTCAACATGGGCATCGGAGCCAAGGCAGATAGGTACTTTATACTTAGCCAACTTTTCGAGGAAAACTGCCGAAGGGTAGAACTCTGCACATGGCTTTATCCGTCCGCTCGTATTCAATTCAACAACAACTCCCGATTTTCGGAAAACTTTTGCTGTCTCCTCGTACAGCCTCTCAAGCCGAAACGAGGGGTAGTAACAAAATTTCTTTGCCAAATCGCAATGCCCAATAGCATCGAAAAGCCCTGATTTTGCTGATTGTTGTACAAGCTTAAAATAATTGGTATAGAACTTATCGATACTTATCTGATCGTAGGGTCTTATATCCGTATCGAAATTCCAATCGTCGATGAAGTGAACAGAACCTATGGTGTAATCGAAAGGAATTGAATTAATCAATGCTGCAATCTCTTTCTCCCGGTCAGGGAAATAGTCGATTTCGCCGCCAAGTTTAACCAAAATAGGGCTTTTTTCATCTTGCTTCAATGCATTAACCTTTTCAACCATTAATGGGATATTCGAAATATCCATTGCCCAACCAACAGGTTTAACGCTGATATGATCCGTAAAGCCAATTTCGGGGATGCTCTTATACGCTGCTGATACAACCATATCCTCATGGGTGTCTTTTCCATCGGATAAGAAAGTGTGCATATGGTAGTCGGGTAGCATTCTTCTTTTTTAGACTTAATACAATTAACAGTTACAAGTCAAATTGGTTGAAATACCATATAAAGATATAAAAAAGGCATCATGAAAAATACATAAATAAAAAATACCATCAATGATATACGCCCCTTTTATTCTAAACTTACTAATTTAACCGCATCAATAAAATGGGTTAGCAATTGATTTGAGTTATATGTACGCCATTATCGACATTGAAACTACAGGAGGGAATCATCAGCGCGATAAGATTACTGAAATTGCTGTATATGTGCACGATGGTTCGAAAGTCATCGATGAATTCACCACGCTAATTAACCCTGAAAGGTCAATACCTTACTACATAACCCAAATGACGGGGATAACCGATGATATGGTGGCCAATGCACCCCGATTCTTTGAGATTGCTCGTAAAATAGTAGAACTGACTGTGGGAAAGGTATTCGTAGCACACAACGCACCCTTCGATTATCGTTTTATACAAAGCGAATTTAAGCAGCTTGGCTATGAGTTTGAGCGAGAAACTATCTGCACCGTTCGATTGAGCAGAAAGCTGATCCCGGGGAAATCATCATATAGCCTCGGCAATTTATGCAATGATTTGGGTATTAGAATTACCGATAGGCATCGGGCAGCAGGCGATGCCTTAGCAACCGTAAAGCTACTTGAACTTTTACTCTCTATAAATAGACAATCGGACTTTGACGCCCTAAGCCCAATCCCTGATAGAAAAGGGCTTCACCCCGATTTAAATTTACCTCTTATCTTAAAAATCCCCGAGGATACAGGCGTTTATTACCTTTACGATGATAGAGGAGTACTTATCTATGTGGGGAAAAGCGTTAATATCCGTCATCGGGTTCAGCAGCATCTTGGAGCTGCTAAAACGATTCGTGCAGGGGAGATGCGTTCACGTATTGCCGATATCAGCTACGAAGTTACCGGAAGCGAGTTAATTGCCTTACTCGTTGAGACTGAGGAAATAAAAAAAAGTAAACCCTTATTTAACCGAGCGGGCAGAAGGAGTGGCAATCAGCTAGGAATGTACCATTACGAAAATGAACATGGGTATATCTGCTTGAATATTAAGAGAATGACACCTATCGATGGTGTACCTTTAACAACTTTCGCGAATGCTGATGAATCAAGAATTTTTCTCGATAGGTTGATGGAGAAGTATAATCTTTGCCAAACGCTATGCAATCTTTATACATCAGGAGAGGCCTGCTTTCACTACGAAATTAAGAGGTGCTTTGGTGCTTGTATCGGAGAGGAATCTGCTGATAAATATAATATAAGGGTTCAAAAGGCAATAGATAGCATTGGATTATCAACAAAAAATTTTCTGCTTTTCGATAAAGGTCGGAATAATACAGAAAAATCGGTTGTTAAGGTGGTCAATGGGAAGCTGATTGGTTATGGCTTTTTCGATCCCAACAGTATTGATGGAAATATATCGCTGCTTGATGATATATTGATACCCTGCTCCAACAATCGCGATGCCCATCAGATAATAAAATCGTTTTTAATCAAAGCGAAACCGGGAAGTGTCATTTACCTCAATGCCGAATCCCCGGAAGATTAATCCCCTGTAATACGCTAAACTGCTCTAGGGCGAATAAATCAGTCATACCCGAAATATAGTCGAGCATTGCCATCAGCTTTTCGTAATTACTTCCATTTTTACAACGGAACTGTTTTGGGAGTAATCGTAAAATCTTTGCATTGTAAGCACTTGTTGGATTAATAATTGCCTTACAGTAAATGTTGAGCAAACTACCAATAATTCGATAACCGCTAAGTTCAATTTCGATAACCGCTTTATGGTTATATATCTGCTCAACGGAGATTTCTTTTACAATTCTCATTGCCGATAATGAGGTACTGTCGATCAAATCGATTAACGATTTTACCTTTTCTCCATTCATTATGGAGTCGTAATTATTCAGGAATGCCATTGAACATTCGTTAACCAGTTTACTGATTACGATAGCTCTTAGGAATGAAATCTGCTCGTTGGTATCGGTTACCTCAACCAACGTTTTGTTAATTCGATTGAATTCAGAAGCATTCAACTCCTTATGAAAAAAGTTAAGGTAAAGCTCTTTTACGTAATCCGTTGATAGGATTCCAAGCTTATGCGCATCCTCAATATCCATTATCTGATAGCAGATGTCATCCGCCGCTTCTACAAGATATACAAGGGGGTGGCGTTCGAAAATATCCTGCTGTTTCTCTACTAAACCTAACCTATTGGCAATTTTTAAGAAGTCATTTCTTTCAGATTGAAAAAAACCAAATTTTTTTCCGCTTAACGACGATGGGTAAGGGTATTTAACCAGCGATGCAAGAACAGCATAGCTTAGCCTGTAGCCTCCGCTTCGCCTCCCTTCAAGCTGCTGAGTTAAAAGCCTGAATGCATTAGCATTCCCCTCGTATCGAATTAAATCAATCCACTCCTGTTCGCTTACAAGCGGTTTCAGCATTTCAGCATTATCGGTAAAATATTTTCGAATTGCTTCCTCGCCGCTATGCCCGAATGGAGGGTTACCTAAATCGTGGGCTAAACAAGCCGTTGATACGATAGTTGGTATTTCGGCAATCAGATTGAAGTTTATACCTTCCTCTTTCTGCTGAATCGAATTTACAAGCATATTCCCTAGTGAACGGCCAACGCTGGCAACCTCTAGGCTATGAGTAAGCCTATTGTGAACGAATACGCTTCCGGGTAGCGGGAAAACCTGAGTTTTATTCTGTAGCCTTCGGAACGGTGACGAAAAGATAATCCTATCGTAATCGCGCTGAAATTGCGTACGCGTATAGCTTGAATCAAGTATTTCTTCACTTTCAGCGCCTAGCCTTATCGGGCATAGCAAGTTATCCCAATTCATCCTGTGCATAAGTTTATCCTTAAAAAAGCTAGGCTCAGATAAACCCTGAGCCTAGCTGTGCATTTTGGTAAGAATGTTTTACTTACTAATATTATTGGCAATCTTAACTATTTTATAAACTTGCCCCTGTTCATCAACCAATGGGGTGTAAGTCTCCTCAAAGGAGTATGATATACCTTCAATGGTAAACTTATTGGTAACCCGCTTTACAACACCGCTACGGAGATCGTTCCAGAATTTATCGTATTCCTTCTGTTGGTCAACATCAAATTCCATTTTATAGGAATGGTGCGTTCCAACAAGCTTCTCGCGGGGTACTTGCAAAAGGTTGATGTACGCATCATTAATATAGGTGATGTAACCTTTTATATCATACTCGATAAGGAACGATGAGTTATTGATAGCATCGATATAGTTCTGCATTTCGGAGGTTTTTCGAGCGGCTTCCTCTTGGGTTGCTTGCAACTCCTCCATGTTTTGGCGCATTTCCTCCTCCTGTGCCGACATCTCCTCCGATTGTTGCTGAGTTTTTGCAAGAAGTTGCGATGTCCTAATATTTGTACGAACCGATGTTAAGGTTGAAGCAATGCTCTGCGCTAATTTTTCGATAAAATCGATTTGGTACTGCTCAATTTCCTTAAACGAGGCTAGTTCAATAATTCCAAGTACTTTTTCTTCGATGAGCAAAGGAACAATTAGTAGGCAACGGGGCTTCGCTTCGCCTAGCCCCGATGTGATTTCAATGTAACTGTCGGGTATTTCGGATAGGTAAATGGTTTGCTTTTCAAGGGCGCAAGTACCTACCAACCCTTCACCAAGCATGATTTGCTTCTTAATAAATTTTTGCCGGTTGAATGCGTATGTGGCTAGCAACTCAAAGTGGATATTTTCAGCTTCATCATCGTTGTATATGAATAGCCCTCCCTGATTGGCATTGATGTATTGCACCACATTCTTGATAATTTCAGCCGACAGCATATCCAGCTTATCGTTATTCAGGCGAAGTATTTCGCTAAATTTTGCAAGCCCGGCATTGGTCCATTGCCTTTTCTCATCCTCAATTTTTCGTAAACTTTCTGCTTCGTGCGCAACTTTGAGACTTTGCTGCATGTGTATAAGCGATTCGCCTAATAAATCCTCATCGCTTAAAAGGGTTAAGGAGGTATCGAGATTACCATCACCAATGCTGTGGGCAAAATCGGTTTTCTTGAAGAGCCCTTTGATATTGCTATTTAAGTAGCTGAACATTTCACCCATTTCATCCCGCTGATCATCGGGCGAAAGCATGTCTAAATCAACATGTCCATACGAAATTCTTTGTAAAATGCTTGTAATTCGTTTGATTGGGGCAACAATAAACCTTTTTGAAAATATGTAGGTGATGTATAGAAGAATTGCAATCCCTGCTAAACCGATTAAGATAGACTCCCAAAAATTATACGTTGAGGCCCTTGTTACTTCATCTTTTGGAACAACTGTAATTAACGACCAATGCATTTTGTTCTTCCCAACAATAATTGGCTTTACCGAAAAGTACGATGTAACCCCGTTTATATCTTTAGTGGTAAAAAAGGTTGATTCTCCATTCTTGATTTTATCAATCACACCAAATTTGTTGAATACGCTTTCGTAATCGTCAAGGGCACTTTGACCAATCCTATCCTTATCGGGGTGGGCAACGTATTTAATGTTGTTTGATATCAGTAATGCGTAGCTGTTATTGTATGGTTTAATTCGTTTAATGTCATCGTAATACCTTGATAAGGGGATATCAATGCCAATAACCCCGATAAATCTATTTTCAACAAGGTTTGAAACGATTACGCTAGTCATCAAAAATTGATTTCGGGCATCATTGGTATAGCTGTAGAAGTAGGGATCTTCTATGCTTTCGGTTTTTTCTCTCTTTATTCGGGCATAATCAGCGGGGTCTCCTTCAACACTTCCAATTTCAGTATTATTTTTAATTTGACCATTCTCCCTCCAATAGAAACATTCGTATCGACCATGGTCTTTTTTGTGGTTGGGGTCGATGTAGCTGAGCTCCCAGCTATCCCAAATGGATAGAATATCGGAGTTGTTTGTGAGTGTTTCTTCGTAAATCTTTGCGAATAGCTCTTTCCATTTGGCCTCGGGTAAATACTTATGAATTTTTACAGCATTTGACAGGGTTCGAGCTATCGATAGGTCTTTCTCCAATATATTTTTAACTTCGGTTACATGAAATTCAGCCACGGCATCGATATGCTTGATGGCATCGTTAACTGAGTCTCTTTTACTTTTTAGGGTGATGTTACCAACTGCAAAAACGAAAACAATAGTGGATGCTCCGATAACCATCGATAGTATTTTTTGCTGAAGCGATAGTTGTTCGAAAAGTTTAATCTTCATACTAAATGTCATTAGAAGTTAAAAAAAAAGCATCTTGGAGGATGCTGTCGGATAAAACCTTATCCCAAAAAAAGAGGTATTAATCCCAGTAATCCTAATTGAAACTCTGATACTTACGGGTTCTTGGGTTAACACACATTATAGGTACAGTTGTTGTTCCAGGTTTACTATTCTGAACATATACATCATACTTATCGGCCATTATGAGGATAAGGTCGGAATCAATATTCTGGGCAAACCTAAACACCTCATCGCGGAAATCGCTTTTCTTCTTCGCTGTTTTTATCCCGTATATGATCTTATTGCCATCAAGCATCTTTTTGGTAAAATAGATGTTGTTGGCCATATGCTTCTTTTTCCCCTCATCGTAGATAAATGGTTTGATGAGGTTGATATTACATTTATAGTATTTCGAAAGGTAAATAATCCAGTGTACGGTCTCTTTATATTTCCTGTCATGATCGAGCGGAACTACAATTTCGATGTAATGGCTATGCGCAGGAGGGCCATCGATGATAATGAACGGTACGTTAAAGTTTTTAATCACCATATTCTTCAGGAAATTTGGTGCTTGGTAAGCTTTTTTCCCGTAGTTGTATATTTTCGATGATACGATAAGGTTGATATCTAAATCGCCGGTAGTTATAAGATCTTTAACAAGTTTTCGGGGATGCCCTTCAAGAACTAGGGTTTGAGGCCTAAAATTGTATTTAGAATAAATCTCTTCAACTACCGCTTCAAGCCTCTTTCTTGCATCGTGAATCTCCTTTTGACTACCCTTTTGGTTGAGATATTGGTATATGAGCGTACGGGGTAGGATATGCAAAAGCATGATTTCGTTTTCAGCAGTAGCCGCTAACTGAATTGCATGAAGCAACGCATTATTAGAGCCCTCTGTGAAGTCCCATGGAACAAGCACTACCTTCTTAACACTATCCATAAGGAATTTTTTTTTTAGGGATACTGCACTTAAAAAATTAGTGTTAAATGTAACAAATTTAATTGAAAACCGAGAAACAACTAGGAAAAATTATAATTTATTTTTTTCAATCCATTCCTTAATATTCTCTAACTGGCTGTTTTTATT
This sequence comes from Bacteroidales bacterium, assembly GCA_003818205.1. Classification (GTDB taxonomy): domain Bacteria; phylum Bacteroidota; class Bacteroidia; order Bacteroidales; family Tenuifilaceae; genus UBA8529. Next base: position 34,012 of record RPRQ01000036.1, on the reverse strand, counting down.
GACATTTCTGAGCTTTCGAGCAGTATTGGTAAAATACTGATGTTTTTCAATAAATTTGATTTGGAGCTCATTCCACTCCTGAATTGTTCCAATCCGTCCATGCTCATGGAGCTCTTTGTAGAGCATATTCGATACCGGAATAAAATCGGTTCGTCCGAGGTAATCTAAATCAGCATCGCACATTATAGCTTCCAATAAATTTTTTGGCTTGGGTGGAAGTTTAGTTACCATTATTAAATCCGATATGATTTCAATCTGCCTTTCGGAGTATTGATACCCCGGGAGTATTTCCCTTGCAAGTTTTACGCCCATCTCCTCGTGGGTATCGTAGTCGATCAGATGGCCAGCATCATGAAAAAGAGCGGCTGTTTGCAGCATTAATTGCTCCTCAAGGTTTACATCTTCCGAACGCCCGATTAGCTCAACCTGAGTGTAAACGTCAACGGTATGCTTTAAATTGTGGTAGTATAAATTTTTTGGCAGGCCTTTTTCCAACTTTTCAAGGATAAACTCCTCCAAATCGCCAAAACGTAGAAATTGAAGCTGGGTTTGGAACTCAATATTTGGCCTATATAGGTCAAGATTATTGGATAGTACTGGCTTGATCCCATCAACAAAGTACATCTCAATGTCCCCTTTATTCTTGATCGGCATTTTGCCACGGTAAGTGCAAAGGAAGTAGTCCTGAACGAAAATATGGGTATTCCCTGAGATATTTATTCTCCCTACCTCTCCTGATGATTCCATACGGCTTGCCGTATTCACAGTTGTTCCCCATATATCATACGATAGCTTATTTCTACCAACAACCCCAGCAATTATAGGACCTGTATCGATACCAATGCGTAAGTCCCAAATATCCTGACCAGGGTTATGCTCAAGGTTTATTTCACGCATGTAGGAAAGCATTTCTAGCGCAGCAAGCACAACCTCAACGGGGTTGGTTCTATTTTTATGAGGAATTCCCCCTGCGCACATGTAGGCATCTCCAATGGTTTTTATCTTTTCAATCCTGTATTTATCAACAACGGAGTCGAAGTAAAGGAAGAACTTGTCGAGTTGATCGATTAGGTTCTCCGGATTAAGTTCATCGGTAATTTTTGTAAATCCCTGTATATCAGAAAAAAGAACGGTTGCCATGTTGAATTTCTGCGTGTTCACCTTTCCCGTTTCTTTCAGCTCTGCAGCTGTTTCACGGGGCAAGACTCGAGCAAGCAGGTTATCAGTTTTCTCCTTCTCCTTAACCAGCTCCTCGGTGCGCCTATTGATAATGCTTTCCAGTTTAAAGCGCTCAAGGGCAAAGTAAAAAGTTCGCCAACGGCTAATGGTGTAAATAACCAATAGAACAAGAATGATAAGCGCTATAAGGGTAAATTGGGTGCGAAAGAAATTGGGAATTATTGTAAGGCTTAGCTTTAATTCCGCCGACTCTGGTCCAAAGGCATCACGTGCTTTGAAGATACAGATATGATTTCCAGGTTCAATATCGGTGAATACAAACTTTGAATCGGTTGACCAATCTGACCAATTTGAATGTTCTCTAGTAAGCTTATAAGAGTATAATAGATTATTCCAAGTTATTGAACCAGCTCCGCTTAGCGTTATCTCGAATGGAGTACCCTGTTTTAACCTATAATCGATTATTGATGAATTGGTTTGCTGAACAAAGCCATTCCGATTGGCTGATGTTGAAAAAACCATAAGGGTTGGCCGAAGTTCCTTCATTCGTTTTGTGTAATCGGCTGATATTCGGATCAGCCCACCATTGACCGAAAGCCAAGTAGTTGAATCGGAATCAAGATAAACCTCGTTTACTTCAATGGTATTCTCAATGGCAAAGTAGGCCGATTGGGTTGTACCAAGTTTTTTTTCAATAAAGAATGATTGGTAGTAAGGATGAATCTCATTGTTTGAAGCTGAAATGATTTGATGAGCATAAGTGCTTCCGATAATTGACTTGTAAAACGACAAATCTTTTTTAGCAATTTTACCGTTGATTATGCACAGGGTGTCACTATTTATTACAAAACGTGAGTTTGCAGTTGACTCTAGCGCAATCAAATTATTGTTTTTCGAATTGTATTTATACCATTTCCCTTCCGAGGATGATATGATTATCGAACTATCAATAGTGTAGAGATTGGTGTAGGTTTGATTTTTATCGGTATCGAGTTTAATTAACGAATAGGGTTGATGGAGGTTTGCATAAAATACCCCATACATATTCAGAAAAAAAGCTTTAGGCTGCTTTGAATGAACGAAGCATGTTTTTAGAAGCGTCCCAAATTCATGCTTAACTTTTTCTGCTCGGGAGCTATTAATAAGGAATAGACCATCAATACCAATGGCAAATAGATGATTATTTTGAATGGTTAGCTCATTAAAGTCTCCATGTTGAATAAGAGTAAAAGAATTCCCGTTGTTCAATTCATTAGCAGCGTATAGCCCATATGAGGTTGCTACGTATAGTATTTTTTCAATTCTTCTTGCCGACCTCACTTCGCCTTTAAGGTTATTTGAGGTGTTAAAAACTTCAACCAATACCGGGTTAATGAATCGGAATAGCTGAGTAGGGGTTATTGCAAAAAAATTGATATTATCGAATGAGCATATATCAAAGGGTATATTGGAATAATTTTTGCCAAAATCAGACATGATTTTGATTAGCTGTCCCTGACTATCAAGCATCAAAATACGATTGCTTGATGTGGTTACAAATAGGTATGAGCTTGCAGCTATTACCCTCAACGCTTTTTCATCGGGGAGAATGTACTGATTTATAGTATTAAAAGCGTTTACGCTTTTTCCATTTCTACAGTAGTACCCCTTTTCGCTGCTATGAAATACCAAGCCCTTGGGGGTTGAGTAGATTGTAATTGTTTGATTAGATGAATCAACCGCAATAGGTTTCTCAGCGTATCTCCAAAGCGTTGATCCCGTCGAAAAGTAGATGCTTTGGGATTCATCAAAGCCTATACTCGTAATCTGATGCTTAAATACATTTTCCGATGAGCCAATCAGCTGATTGGGAGTGTATCCCCCTGAATAATTTCGGGTTAACAGGGTTAAATAGTTATACCCAGCTACTATCACCCTATCACTCCCATCGTAGGCAATAGCTGGTTTGCTGCCTACCTCAATCTGTTGATAATTTACTCCATCGTAAATGAATACCCCATGATCATTTGTAACAAAAAGACGATTATCTTTATCGCAAAGAATTGATGAATAAGGGTATGACTGGGTGGTTCGTTGAATCTCAAAAAACAAGGGTTGTCCAAAGTGAAAGGCAGAATCCTTTAACCCAATCGGTTTAGCAGTATTTGCTATTAAATATAGCAAAAAAAAGGGGAGTGAATGATTAAAAAATCTCGAAAAAGTCATACATTAGACCGATTTTCTATTCAACGATGTTACAACGAAAAATCTAAATATCAGAAAAAAAGGTTGAAAGAAAACATTTTATAGCACCATAATTGAATCTAAATTCTCTATCCTCTGAATAACAGTTATTTATGTTTAGGTAATAGAGATAAACAAGTATTAGTAAAGATTGTTCTTGAAAAATAGCAGTTCAGCAATGAATAAACCGAATAAAACGATACTAGTTCCTACCGATTTTACTGAAGTTGCAGATTTTGCACTACAACATGCAGTACGTGTTTCATCGGTGGTTCGCGAGGAGATTACCCTTATACATATAGTTGATAACCCCGACAAGCTTGCCGAAGCAAAGGAAAAAATGGCAAAGCTTGCACAGGATACCTACAGCAAGTACAATGTTCTTCCCTCAACCATTGTTCGTCAGGGGAATATTTTTGTAGATATAGCCAAAGCGGCAGAGGAACTGAATTCAAGCATGGTAATCATGGGGTCACATCGTATAAAAAGCGAGTCAACCCTTAACGATTCCATTGCGCTAAAGGTGATTGCCAGTTCCAAGGTTCCCTTTATCACCATACAGGAGCCGCCCATCAATCGACGTTACGATGAAATCGTATTCCCAGTTGACTATACTGCTGAGAATATCGAAAAGCATAGCTGGATTTCATATTTCTGCGACTACTACGTTTCGCGTTTTCACCTCATTAAACCCAACGTTACGGATCCTAAACTGTTAGCCAAGGTGGATATGAATATGGCTTCGGCTCGGCGTTACCTCGACGAGAAGGGAGCTAGGTACTATGTATATACCGTGGATGGGAAAAAAACCTTCGCCGAGGAAGTACTTGAAATTGCAGCGAACATCAGAGCCGATTTAATCGTTATTATGACAACAAAAGTTGACGATAAGTCAGCCTTCATCGTGGAACCCCATGAGCAGTATATCATCTCCAATGCTAGCTATATTCCAGTAATGAGCATAAACCCTCTTTAATTCGTATCAATGTCAAAATCCGCTCGGGAATTGGTGTTCGCCACTAATAACCCCCATAAGCTATTGGAAGTTCAGCATATCCTTGGCGAAAGTTTCAAGCTACTTTCGTTACAAGATATAAACCTAACCGAGGAGATACCAGAGGACCACGACACCCTTGAAAAGAATGCCTTGCAAAAAGCATGGTATATTTATAATAAATCGGCGGTTAGCTGTTTTGCTGATGATACAGGGCTTGAGGTTGATGCGCTTGATGGTAAACCTGGTGTTTACTCGGCTCGCTATGCTGGCGAAGGGAAGAACTCCAAGGATAATATCAAAAAGCTACTGAAGGAGCTTCAAGGGGTTAAAAATAGAAAAGCTCGTTTTAGAACGGTAATTGCTCTAATAGTCGATGGGAATGAGCATCTATTCGAAGGCATTGTTAATGGGCTAATAATAGATTATGAGCGAGGAGAAGATGGTTTCGGCTACGATCCAATTTTTCAGCCTGATGGTTTTTCATTGACCTTTGCCCAGATGCCCCTTGATCAAAAGAATGACATAAGCCATAGAGCAAGAGCGGTGAATCATCTTGCTGATTTTTTAATGAAGCAATAAATTATTCCATTCACTTCATAATAATTAGGTCTCTTTGCTAGTTAAATGGTTGCACCTTAAAGCTATTATTGATGAAGAAGAGCATTTTTTTTCTATTTATTCTGCTTACCCAAATTTCGCTATCTCAGGTAAAAGTGGGAAAATGGCGTGACCATTTTTCATACAATGATTGCCTTGCCGTATGCGAGGGCAATGAAAAAATTTACGGAGCAACATCAGCTGGGGTTTTCTGGTATAATCTAAGTAATGGAGAAATTGGTAAAATTAGCCGTATTCATGGTCTAAGCGATATCGATATAAGCAACATTGAGTATTCCGAAACCAATAGCGTTCTTGCTATTGGCTACGAAAATGGGAATATCGATTTTGTTTTCAAGGACAGAATTTTAAACATGCCCCAGATCAAGGAGAAAGCTATGCCTGGGAGCAAAAGAATCAATGGTTTTACGTTTAATGATAATCTTATACTTGTATCCACCGATTTCGGAATTGTAGCAATCGATCTTACCAGAGAGGAAATAAAGGATACCTATTTTATTGGGGAGTTTGGCGCATCTATTCGAGTTAACCGAACGGTAATTCTTGGCAACGATATTTTTGCTGCAACCGAAAGAGGGTTGTTAAAAGCAGGTTTATACGATCCGTTGCTCATTCAGCCCCAACAATGGGTTAAGCAGGTTGGATTCAGCGATCCCTTGGCCGAATGTAAGGATGTTGCCGTGTTTGGGCAGAGTATTATTGCCGCTGAGGCCAATACTGAAATCCAAAAAGATATTGTGTGGGCTATAAACGGTGCTGCTTGGGTTGAGGTTGGAAGTCCATATAATACAGTATCGCATGTAAGAGCAGAACCAAATAATCTTATCGTAACATCCCAAGAGGGCATCTCGGTCTATGCTTTTTTGGGGTCGATACCAGTAATCTATTCAACCTATGGGGATGGGTATTGGCAGTTTAGGCCTGATATGGCAATCCCCCTCGAGTCGGGTAAAATTGCAATAGCCGACCACTATTTAGGCATAGTTTTGGGCGATGCGGGAGGGTTTACTCCAATTTACCCCAATGGACCAATCAGTAATCGAGCCTTTTCCATTGCGGCGAGCAGTGATAAAGTTATTATCTCAGCAGGTGGCTACGATGGAGCATACGGGAGCATGTGGTACCCATTTACCTTTTATACCTTCGAAAATCAGCAATGGGGCTCATACGAGGATGGCGATAATAACGATGCTACCCGAATCCTGTTTAACCCACAGAACGCAAACGAGTTCTATATTGCCAGCTGGGGCAGGGGCATCTTTCGGTTTAAGGATAACCGAATGATTAATCATTATACCCCTAGCAACAGCACACTTGAATCCATATACCCCAATGAGCCGTACTGTAGAATTAGCGGGATTGCTTTAGATAAAGGGGGCAACCTATGGGCAACCAATGCAGGGGTTGCAAAACCCATTTCGGTTCGAAAAGCAGATGGGACATGGTCCTCCTTCCCATACGCCAGCATCATTAACGCCGATCGATTTTCGAATCTTTTCTACTCTCCATCGGGTCAACTTTGGCTAGTTCTACCTGGTGGTGGAGGATTTTTTGTGCTCGATCCGGGTACAAATATTGAATCAACATCCGACGATTTATACCGTAAATTTAAACCAACCGATAGAAATGGGAATAGCCTTCCTAGCGATATTTACTCCATTGAATTCGATAGCGATGGGTACTTATGGATTGGAACAAGCGAAGGGGTACTTATCAGCTATAACCCTGAAGAAGTGTTAGATGCCTCAAAATTTGAGATTCAAAGGGTAAAAATACCCGATGTGGTTCAAGGGCTTGCCGCTTACCTTTTACAAACCGAAACCGTTACATCGATAACCGTTGATGGGGGTAATCGGAAGTGGTTTGGCACAAGCAGATCGGGGGTGTTTATGCAATCGTCCGATGGCTCGAAACAATTACTCCACTTTAATACCCAGAACAGCCCATTGCCGTCAAATAGCATTATCGATATTAAGGTTCACCCTGCTACCGGTGAAGTATTTATTGCAACAGAGAAGGGCGTTGTAGCCTATCATGGCGATGCAACCAAACCAGGCGATAGCTTTGGTAACGTTTATGCTTACCCCAACCCCGTAAAACCTAGTTTTGATGGGGTAATATCTATTGTTGGGCTTGTTGAGAATACTACCGTGAAAATAACTGATATAAGCGGCAACCTTGTTTTTGAAACAAAGTCGCAAGGAGGGCAGGCCACCTGGGATGGAAAGAACATCAATGGCAATAGGGTATCAACAGGTGTTTACCTTATATTTTGCTCTGATAGCAAGGGTGAGCAAACCGCTGTAAGCAAACTGCTATTTATTAGGTAGCGACTATGATTCACAAAACAAGAGCAATTGCGCTTCACACCATAAGGTACGGCGATAATAGCCTTATTGCATATGTATATTCGGAATCGCATGGTCGTTTGTCGATGATGGTGCATAGCGCCTATGGAAAACAAAAATCATCGGGCAAAGCAGTTTTTTTCCAACCCCTCAGCATCATAAATCTTGTTTATTACCATCGAGGGCAACAGACCCTTTGCAAATTGAAAGAGGTTTCGTCGGATGTAATCTATAGCACAATCCCCTTCGATCCTGTAAAAAGAGCGATAGCCCTATTCATCGGCGAGGTGATTTACCGCACCATTCGTGAGGAGGAATCGAACCCCGCAATGTTCAACTTCCTCGTAAATTCAATACAGCTGCTCGATGTAATGCACAGCGGAGTATCGAACTTTCACTTAATATTCCTCGCTCAGCTAACCCGTTACCTTGGATTCTTTCCTGGAAATCAATGGAATGATTCAACCCCTGTTTTCGACTATAAGAATGGTTTATTCGTTCATGCAACACCATCACACCCCCTCTATTTCAATGAGGAGAAGAGCAAACTGTTTGGGTTAATACTTTCAACCCCATTCCACGATATTGAAATAATTAAGCTAAACCATAAAGCAAGGGCACAGGTAGTCGAAAACTTTTTAAGGTTCTACCAAATGCATTTCGAAAGCGTTTCTGGGATAAAGTCGTTACCAATACTGAGCCAGATATTTGAAAATTAAATATTTGTAACTACTCAGCAATACTATGAAATATAAACCACGGAGACACGGAGAACACAGAAATGTTTATAAATATAGTTGCTATTAACAAAATCGTAACTATTCACCACGGAGACACAGCCCATCCCGATACATCGGGACAGGCTGTGTCTCCGTGGTTTTTGTTCAATTCGATTACTGCTGAATAGTTACACAAAATCTTAAACGTTTGTAACTACTCAGGTACATTTTCAGATAACCTTTTTTTTTTCATAGGCAAATGTAAACTACAGCGATAAAGACTGTTACTCGCTTTCGTCTCTCGCAAACCTGCCCGCCGTACTTAGGTACTAAGGCAAGCGGGACCGCAAAGAAAGAAAAAACGTATTCGTTTTTTCCCTTTGCGAGCTAATTGATTGTAATTCGAGTAATTCCATTTTTTAGGCTAATTCCAACAAAAAAACATTTTCCCAATGGACTTTCGGCTATATTTTCTTTGTGTTCATAGAATACCTTAGTGTCTTGGCGGCTTCCTTGCCTACCGGCAGGAGGCAGGCAGATTTGTGTCTTCGTGGTTTTTTATCACTAGGATTGCTGAAAAGTTATTGTATCGTTGTACAATTAGCTATTTTTGTGGCTCTTTTTCAGTAAATAATTTATTCATAAAACAACAAATTAAGCATGGATTTTCTTTTTCAACCCGAAACGTACATCTCACTGTTTACCCTCACTCTACTAGAGATTGTGCTAGGTATCGACAATATTATTTTCATATCGATTGTTACCAATAAGCTCCCTCAAGAAGACCGCAAAAAAACTAGAACTATTGGGCTTTTGTTTGCGTTATTATTTAGAATTATCCTTTTGTCGTGTATCATGTATATTATTCGACTCACTAACCCATTGTTTACAATCGAGAGTTTTAGCTTCTCAATCCGCGATTTGATTCTGCTGCTTGGTGGTGTTTTCTTAATTGCAAAGAGCATTACTGAAATGCACGATAAAATTGAAGGGGCGGAGCATAATTCTAAGTATGGAAAAGCCGCTTCATTCTTTTATGTGATTTTGCAGATTGTTATCTTGGATATTATCTTCTCATTCGATTCTATTCTTACTGCGATAGGACTTTCAAATCAACTTCCCATAATGATTGCTGCTGTTGTAATATCGATGATTGTAATGATTTACTTCTCTGGATTTATTAGCACTTTTATCAATAGACATCCAACATTACAGGTTTTAGCCCTTTCTTTCCTAATACTTATTGGTTTTATGCTAACCCTCGAAGCTTTTCACTATGAGATACCAAAGGGCTATATCTATTTTGCTTTATTCTTCTCGGTAATCGTAGAGGTAATCAATATGAAGATGCGTGCTCGACATAAATTAGATGAGGTTAAATAGAGTATGTCCATAAAGTTAGAAATTCTAAATCAAATTGAATAATGAACAAGGATTAACGATTTTAGATTTTAGAAGATTGCTAAAACAAGCTGATTACGCAAATATCAGAAATCATAAATCGTTGTTCCCTGCCTCGCCGGCAGGCAGGCTTGTTCTTAAATCAAAACAATGTCGCTTTATAGACAAACACTAAATTGCATTCTGATACATTTTTTCTAAACGGCTTTGAATACCAAAGCCGTTTTTTAATAAAATGGTATTATCTTTCAATCATATTATAGATAAAAACCCTTGATGGTAAAGATTACTATATCACTGATTTTGTTAGTTCAAACTACACTTTTGGCTCAGGTTGACTCTGTAAAAAAGGAATTTGTTCCAAAGCATCGCTTTGTTAAATCGATGATTTTACCCGTTTCACTTGGAGTTACCGGAATAATTGTGAAAGAGACAAATTTCAGGGAATATTTTCAGGAGAAAGTTCAGAGTTCAAAATTTCGCACTAATACAAAAATTGATGACTATCTGCAGTATGCACCAATTGCACAGATGTATGTTGCCGATATCTATTCATCAAAGTCCAAAAGCGAAGTTTTTCAGCAAACCAAAAACCTAGCTATTGCCGAAATATTTACAGCAATTATCGTTCAATCGATAAAGCATACCGTCAATATTCAACGTCCTAATGGGCATGATTATTCTTTCTTTTCGGGTCATACATCACAATCGTTTACTAGTGCAACGGCATTATATCTGGAGTATAAGGATTCAAATAAGCTATATGCACTTTCGGGCTATGGATTCTCTACCGCCACAGGAATTCTCCGAGTAACCAATAATAAGCATTGGCTTTCCGATGTGCTTGTCGGGGCAGGTATTGGAATTTTTTCAGCAAGATTAGTTTGGTATATCAATCCACTTCAGAATTGGAAACCATTCAAAAGCGGTAAGGTTGCAGTTTATCCTTATGCTAATGGGTTGGCTGGTAATGCGGGGCTGCGCTTTGTTTTTTAAGTTTGAGTCTATACTTTTTTTAGTGCAGATTTGGCATAGTATTTGATTTAGGGAGTGAAGTCTTAACCCTAAACTCAAATTCAATATGAAAACAACAAAATTCATTTTACTTTTTACTTTGGTTGCAATCCCATTACTTTATTCTTGTAAAAAAGAAGATGATAATCTTACCAATGCTGAGAAAATTGGCGAAGAATTAAAGACATTTATTAGCGATAATAACATAAGATATGTTGAAGTGCGTCAGTATTACTCAGCTAATACGTATGATTATTTCTTTTCACCATCTTTTAAAATAGAAGGTTCATTCATAAAGGTTGATGAATATCGGTTTTATCTTGAAGATATTTCTAGCTATTATATCGGTCCAAGATCTAATGGGGAAACAAATGTTGATTGTTTGTTTTTGCTTTTTAAATAAACATTATTTCGTCTTTTTGGGTCTTGGTTCCAACCTTTAGAGTTTACATTATTATCTTGTTTTGTCGTTTTCTGATTCCAAAACATTTTGAAGCAATTTAGCACACCAACCATTTTTGGTATCATTACATTAAAAGACAAGATTATCAATCACTCTCTGCTCCAAGGAGAAGGATTTATACTCACATCAGGAACAAAATCGGCATACTTTTCAGCAACTTGGTCAAGTAGTGATAGTAATTCATCAGGCTCCATCGAGGTGACCAATTTTAGACGCATCTCTTTGAAGTGTGGTAGCCCTTTGAAGTAGGAAGTTAGATGTCGTCTTAGCTCGAAAATCCCAGTTTTATTCCCTTTTATCTCAAGCGATTTTGAAAGATGAAATTTGGCAAGTTCAACCTTTTCAGGGATTGAAAAGGGTTTTAGGTGTTCTCCTGTTTCGAGGAAATGTTTTATCTCTTTAAAAATCCAAGGTCTTCCGTAGGTTGCACGACCAATCATTATTCCATCTACTCCATAGGTATCAAAGGCAAGTTTTGCCTTTTCGGGGCTGTCGATATCGCCATTGCCAATGATGGGAATTGTCATTCTTGGGTTATTCTTTACCTCTCCAATTAAAGTCCAATCAGCCTCTCCTTTGTAGAGTTGGGCTCTGGTTCTTCCATGAATGGATAGTGCAGTGATGCCAACATCCTGCAATCGTTCGGCTATCTCTATAATATTTTTACTGTTATCGTCCCACCCCAAACGAGTTTTAATGGTTACAGGAATATTTGTTGCGTTTACAACCTGACGGGTCATTTCGACCATCTTAGGAACATCTCTCATCATACCTGAACCTGCACCGCGATTCGCAATTTTTTTTACAGGACAACCAAAATTGATATCAATAACATCAGGCTTTGCAGCGGTAGCAACACGTGTTGCTTCTACCATGCTATCAATTTCATGACCGTATAGTTGAATTCCAATTGGCCGCTCGTAGTCGAAAATGTCGAGCTTGGCAACGCTCGATTTGGCATCACGGATTAACCCATCGGCATTGATGAACTCGGTGTACATCATATCCGCCCCAAACTTTTTGCACAATAATCTGAACGAAGGGTCCGTAACATCCTCCATCGGCGCTAAAAGTAAAGGCCTATAACCCAAATCTACATTTCCGATTTTCAATATTTCACGTTTTAAATGGCATTCAAAAATACACACTCTTGATAAATCTATAAGAACCCTTTGATTATATTTGCAAATAAATAAGTGCCTAGAGTACTTCGAGTGCCTAGAGTACTTCAAGTTAAAGTTTTTTTAACTTTAGGCACTTCGAACTTTAGCGCACTTTAAGTACTTCTTTATGATATCAACCTACTTCCGGGAATCATCGCCTACAATGAAAATAGTGCTTACCCTTCTGTTCTGTTTGACGGGGATGCTCCTTTTCATGCTAATTGGCTCAATTGTCGTTTTCTCAGTATTTGGCTCAGCAGCATTATCATATCTTTCAAATCCCAATCCATCGGTTCCCGAAGCGTTGACGGTTCTAAAGATTTTACAAATTTGTCAAGGAATAGGGATGTTTATTGTGCCGGGGTTTATTCTTGCAATATATTTTTCTTCCAATCCGTTACGTTATCTTGGCTTTAATCGGATAAATTTTAATCTCGGAGCTCTTGCAGCATTAACAATAATAATTGCATTTCCTGCAATAAATTTACTTGCATCGCTCAATGAGCAGTTGAGCATGCCTCAATGGATGCTTGATATGGAGCAAAAGGCTCAGGTGCTTACTAAAGCGTTTATGAATGTGGATAGTCTCGGTGGATTACTATTAAATATTTTTATGATTGCCGTGCTACCCGCAATTGGGGAGGAATTAATATTTAGGGGTATAATACAAAAGATATTTGCTGATTTATCAGGAAAAATTGTTTGGGGTGTTATAATATCAGCAGTATTATTTAGTGCAATGCACCTTCAATTTCAAGGTTTTTTACCACGCTTTGCTCTAGGAGTCCTATTCAGCTACTTTTACATTTGGTCGGGTTCACTTTGGTTGCCTATAATTGCACATTTTATTAATAATTCAATCGCAATCATTGGTTATACTTTGATTTACAAAGGGAATCTTCCTGCCGAAGCAGAGAATGTTGGCGGGTTTGGGGTTATGTGGCCATTAGGCCTTATGAGTTTAGGCTTAGTTCTAATCCTACTATTGAAAATAAAGCGAGAAGGGCTAAGAATTGGCAAAATCGAATAGATTGCGCTCAAGAAGTTGCAGCCCTTTTAGCTCATTCTTCCTGTAAACATAAACTAAACCATATTCGGTCGATTTCTCCCTTTTAAGGTCATCGGGTAAATCTTTGTAGGAAGCTTCAACCTCGTTCCAAATATTGAGGATAATCTCATCGGCCTTGGTTCTGAGCGCATCGAGCTCATTTAGCATTCGCTGCGTGTTCTGCTGAAGAATTTTTTGGTGATTATATGATTCTACAAAATTTTCGAATCGAACCTTTACTACAGCTATTGTTGGATTGGTAATGGGTTGTTGACCGCTCATTATTCGTTTTGCCTCGCCCTCAATGATCTTCTTTCCCCAATCAATCATGTCCTTCTCGGTATTCAGCGAAGGGACTTTTTGCTCATCGATATCCATGCCATACAAGTTTCTGGTTTTCTCAGGCAGTTCACCCCTTGTAATGGCCATATTTACTACTTGTATGAAGTGTGAAAGGTATAGCTTCGCTTTTTTCATCAAAACCATGTATTCCTTACTTCTTTCAATCTGATTGTTATAGGCAGCCTTATAGTTAATCATCGCTTTCTCGAACGAGTTGATAAATAGTTCAATTTTAGCATAGGTGCTTTGTGAGAATGCTAGCTTGAATGGGGGCAACTCCTTCCCCTTCTTGTAGGCGACTTTAAGCGCTTTAATCCTTGCAACATCGGTGTTTGGTAGTCGGCGGTAGGGCATGGTGATGGGTTTTGGTTGTTAACTAGTTGTTGATAACATGCGAATATAGCAATTGATTTTAAAAAAACAACACTCTTCGTACGCTAATAATATAGATTTTCTCTATTGATCCTTAGCGAGTTGTCTTGCGAACAATAAACAATACTCTAAAATGCCTATGCCTTCTCATTTTATCTGCTTGTAAGCAGTTTTAAATTTTTGATAAAGAAAAAATTTACCTTTGAGAAATTCTTTGAAAAATCATCATTAAAAATATAGCTATGTACAATAAAATTAAAACAGATTTACAGCATCAGCTCGAAGCTATTCGCAACGATGGCCTTTATAAAACAGAGCGGATAATTACTACCCCTCAAAGGGTTGAGATTGAGGCTAATGGTAAAAAAGTATTGAATTTTTGTGCAAATAATTACCTTGGTCTTTCGTCTCATCCACGAGTAATTGCTGCCGCAACTAGGGCTATGGGAGAGTATGGTTTTGGGATGTCATCCGTTCGGTTTATCTGCGGTACACAGAAAATTCATAAAGACCTAGAGAAAAAGCTTAGCGCTTTTTTGGGTACTGAGGATACAATCCTTTACTCTTCTGCTTTCGATGCCAATGGGGGTATTTTTGAACCAATTCTTGGTGAAAATGATGCGTTAATCTCCGATGAGCTCAACCATGCGTCAATTATCGATGGCGTAAGGCTATGTAAAGCCAAGCGTTTTCGCTATAAGAATAATGACATGGTCGACCTTGAGAATGTATTGAAAGAGGCAAGCGATTGCAGGTATAAAATGATTGTTACCGATGGGGTATTCTCAATGGACGGAATTATAGCTCAGGTTGATAAGATTTGCGATTTAGCCGATAAGTATGATGCCTTAGTTATGGTTGATGATTCTCATGCAACCGGTTTTATTGGTAAAACGGGTAGGGGAACCGCAGAGTATTGCAATGCCATAGGCAGAGTGGATGTTATTTCAACAACATTCGGGAAAGCGTTAGGTGGAGCATCGGGAGGTTGTATTTCGGGTCGTTCCGAGATTGTTGATATGCTGCGTCAGCGTTCGCGCCCATACCTATTCTCAAACTCAGTTGCCCCTGCGATAGCGGGAGCAACCCTTGAGGTTTTGAACATGCTTTCAGAAACCACCGAGCTGCGCGATAAGCTGTATGAGAATACACAAATTTTCAGAAAAGGGATGACTGAGGCAGGGTTTAAAATCGTACCAGGTGTTCATTCAATCGTACCTGTTCTCTTCGGGCATCTTCCGAACGATGCAAAGCTATCACAGGCGTTTGCCAATGCGCTTCTTGAGGAGGGAATCTACGTCATTGGATTTTACTTCCCCGTTGTACCAAAGGGTAAAGCGAGAATTAGGGTGCAAATCAGCGCGGCACACACTAAAGAGCACGTTGAGTTTGCCATAGATAAGTTCACAAAGGTTGGGAAAAAGCTAGGAGCGATTTAGCATCTTTCTAATTTTGTATTTCAAAAGAGACTAGTAAGTCAAAAAAGTTTAACTTCGTTGAGCTCTACGGGGTTCACTCAAAGCGCACAAAGGTAAAGCGCTACCCTGCCTGCCGTACTAAGGTAGGCGGGGATTGCAGAATATTGATATATAAATCAATAAACTTTGTGCTAAACCTACCTGCCGCCTGGCAGGGTAAGCAAGCTCCAGTTCATAATAATTCTGACGATTAAGGACTGCCGCAAATTTGGGAAGTTTTTAGACACCCTCATTATTTGAAAACCATTTATTGAAGCAAAGCTTCGAGGAATTAACCTAAAGAGATTAAAACATACGAATAAGGTTTTGACCTTTAGCCTTAGCGCTTAAGAGTAATGGTTTTTGCTCATTGAACCTTACTTTAATCTCACAAACCTTAGTAGCCAAATCGGATATCAAAATCAAAACCTTATTAATATTCAGCTATTTAAGCATGCTCTTAATCTGTCAAAGTAGAATTAATTAACATCTAGAACTTATTCGGGCGTAAAAATTAGATAATAAAGAAGATATAAATTCTACGATTGAGTTTTCATTATGGAAAAATAGTAAATTCTACATAGTAAAATAGGAATTACTTAAAAGGAATGGAAAGTTTATTTCTCCAACTTTGAAGGATTTTAAAACCTAAACTAAATTATATTATGAAAAGAACTTTACAAACTGTTTTTCTACTTTGCCTGATTTTTGCTGGGCAAATGGCAAACCAAGCGTTGGCTGTGACGGCATACCCGTACCCAGTTCAAGTAAAACAACCCGATGGAACCACTATTACTGTAGTTATGCAGGGTGATGAAAGAGTTAAATGGGCTAAAACTACTGATGGGTACACCATTATGTACAATGCCAAAGGCATTTTCGAGTACGCAACACAAGATAGTAAAGGCGATCTTGCCCTTTCAGGAATTGCTGTTAGCGACATTTCAGCTAGAAAGAGTAATGAGCTTAACTTCCTTGCAAAAACTTCAAAGGGCTTGTTGTATAGCGCTAGCCAAGTTTCAATGATGAAAAGTATTTATGCAATTAGAGAAAATGAAGTGCAAAAGGCTTTTCCAACAACTGGTTCAAGAAAACTTGTTTGTATTTTAATGGGATATAAGGATAAAGCCTTTACTAAAACCCAAGCTGATTTTAATAATCTATATAACCAAGTAGGCTATAGCGCAGGTGGAGCAACAGGAAGCGTTAAGGATTTCTATCTTGAAAGTTCTTATGGTCAGTTCGATTTATCTGTAACGGTTGCTGGTCCATATACCGCTGCAAACAATATGAGCTATTATGGTGGAAACGATGCCTCTGGAAACGATAGCAATCCCCGAGCATTAGTATCCGAAGCAATTAATGCTGCTGATGCATCTGTTAACTTTGCTAATTTTGATAATGATAATGATGGAGCAGTGGACGGTGTTTACATAATCTATGCTGGTTACGGTGAAGAAGCTGGTGGCGGCGTAAATTGTATTTGGGCACATGCATGGAGTCTTGCTACCTCTGTTACAAAAGATGGAAAATCAATTAGTAAATACTCTTGTTCTGCTGAATTAAGTGGAAGTTCAGGTACTACTTTGACTGCTATTGGTGTTATTTGCCATGAGTTTGGACATGTGCTTGGAGCTCCAGATTACTATGACACAAACTATGCAACTGGTGGTCAGTTTGATGGGACAGGTAAGTGGGATATGATGGCTTCTGGGTCATGGAATAATAATGGTATTACCCCTGCGCAACATAACGTTTATACAAAAGTTAAAGTTTATGGATGGGCTACCGCTACAGTTCTTTCATCAGCGGCAGCTGTTACTGTTACCTCAGCGCAAGCGAACAAAAGTTTCTATCAGATTAACTCTACAACAGCTAACGAATATTGGCTTATTGAGAATCGTCAGCAAGTAGGATTTGATACGAATATTCCTGGTCATGGTTTAATGATATATCATGTTCATAAGGACATTGGAACTGCAGGAAATGCGATTAATGCAACCTATCCACAAAAGATGTATCCTGTATGCGCAAATGCTACTTCAAACCCCGGTACAACTGCAGCCACTTATGGTACTATTAATGGAGCTGGTTGCCCATTCCCTGGTTCAGGTGCAAAGACATCATTTACTGATGCAACTACTCCAAACATGAAATCTTGGGCAGGAGCAAATACAGCAAAACCTATAACCAATATTGTTGAGAACACATCAACAAAGACCATTACTTTTAGTTTTATGGGCGGTGTACCAGTTGATCCAACCGCACCAACTGCTACAACTGTTGCAGCCTCTAGTATTTTAACAACTACAGCGACTCTTAATGCAACTGTTACTGCGAATAATGCAACAACAACCGTTACATTTGAGTACGGAACAACAACCAGCTATGGTAGCACAATTAATGGAACACCTAATTCAATAACCGGTGCAACTGCAACAAATATTACTGCTGCTTTAACAGGTTTAACCGCAAATACAACCTATAACTATAGAGTAAAAGCCGTAAACTCGGTTGGCACAACCTATGGAAGCAATATGACATTTAAAACTACAGCAAACCAAACATCATTGGAACTTCCGGTTACTGAGAATTTTGCAACCTCATCGTTACCTATAGGATGGACAACTCAGAATGTAGGAACTGGTATTACCGAGCGTTGGGGCATGTCAAATACCGCTAATGCTGGAGGTGCTGCATACGAGTTAAAATGCTCCTATCAAAATTTAAATCCAGCTACTACAAGGGTTATAACTCCTGCTATTAATACGGTTGGCGTAAGTCAAGTTACATTCTCGTTCAAGCATATGCTTGATGCTTATGCTGCTGGTGCAACTTTAAGAGTTCAGACCTCGAACGATAAAAGTACTTGGACCAATACAACATGGTCGGTTGCAATATCAAGCACAAACATTGCAGCAGCAACTGTTAACGTTACGGTAACAACGAATCTCAACTCAGCAACTACCTATTTTGCGCTTGTTGTTGATGGTAACCTGTATCAGATTGACTATTGGTATATCGATAATATTTCGATTACAAGCGGTTCAACAACTACAATTCCTACTGTATCAACAACTGCAGTATCGAGTATAACTTCGAGTACTGCTTCAAGCGGAGGTAATGTAACTGCCGATGGCGGTGCAACGGTTACCGAAAGAGGTATTTGCTATGCAACTACACAAACACCAACAACCGCTAGTTCAAAGGTTACAAGTGGAACAGGAACTGGTACATACATTGCAAATATGAGTGGTTTAGCACCTAGTACTACCTACTATGTTAGAGCTTATGCAATCAATTCAAACGGAACCGCTTACGGTGCACAGCAATCGTTCACCACTTTACCCGGAGGGTTGACCTATTGTACATCAAAGGGTAGTAACTCAACCTATGAGTGGATTGATTTGGTTCAATTTGCTGGTATCAACAGAACATCTACTTCCGATGGTGGATACAAGGATAATACTAGCATGGTAGGTACTGTTACTCGTGGCACTACTGTTCCAATTTATTTTAGTGCTGGTATGAGTTCAGCCTATAGTGAGTATTGGGCTATTTGGATTGACTATAACCAGAATGGTACTTTTGATACAAACGAAAAGGTGGTTACAACATCTTCATCAAGCACTGCAACCCTTTCAGCGAATATTGCTATTCCTACAACAGCCCTACTCGGAAATACTCGTATGCGCGTAAGCATGAAGTATAGCGCTGCTCCAACAGCCTGCGAAACCTTCTCGTATGGTGAGGTTGAGGATTATACAGTGAATATTACTGCGGCTTCTCCTTCAAGTGGTATAGAGAGTTCAATTACTGAGAATGTTGAGGTATTTACTTTCTTCCCCAATCCAGTATCCGAAAGGCTAACCGTTCAGCTAAAACAGGTTGAAGGGAATGCTACATTGAAGATATTCGATATTCGTGGTGCGTTGTTGAAAAAGATGATCATTAGCGAACCAAGTAATGATGTTGATGTATCTGAATTAGCAAAAGGTACTTACTTAATCAGTATCGATGGTGTTAATAAGCCTGAAGTTAAGAAGTTTATAAAATTGTAGCTATTATTTGCCAAAATTGAACCCGTGAGAAATCACGGGTTTTTTTGCGTTAAAGGGTTATGGAAATTAAACTAATTTTGATCATATTTGTCTATAACAATTGAACAAATCTATCAATTACACATATTCATATTAACTATAAGATGATGAAAAAAACGATTATTACCTCAATTTTTATTCTAGCAGCAATTATCGTTTTTGCTCAAGAGAAACCTTATAATCCTACAGCAAATGCAAAGGCAGATTTAATAATTGCCATAGCTAAGGCAAAATCCGAAGGAAAGCATGTACTTATTCAGGTTGGAGGCAACTGGTGCTCATGGTGTATCAAGTTTCATAAAATGGCAACTACCGATTTTAAAGTCGATTCTATTATTAAAGTCGATTATGTTTTTATCCTTTTAAACTACAGCAAGGAGAATAAGAACTTTGACGTTTTAAAAACATTGCAAAATCCACAGCGATTTGGATTTCCTGTCTTTGTGATTCTTGATGGTAACGGAAAGTTACTTCATACTCAGGATTCAGGTTTATTGGAGCTAGAAAAAAACTATGACCCAAAGAAAGTAGCCACTTTTCTAAAACAGTGGAATTTTAAAGCGCTTGATCCAAAGAATTATCCTGATAAGTAGATTGGGTTCTAAATTTTGAAAAAAGCGAAACTCGTGGGTTTCGCTTTTTTGTTATAATAATCAAATTAAAAACTAGCTACACTAAACTCATAGGTTCAGTTGTTTTATTACCCACAGCACTCCTGCTTCTTCCCAACGATCAATCCATAAAAGGTTGAAACGAAACACCAATTGAAGATACCTGCAATAAGCGCAAAGGTTATCATGAAAAGCGATGGAATATATGCAAGCATTGGGCTTCCCCAATAAAAACCAATTCCGCTGATAATATACATACATGCACCTATCCCGCATCCAATCCTACGTGGAATTCCATGCTTGGGCACCTCACCCAATCGGATAAAAGATGAAAAGATATATTTATAAAGATAATCGTACAGACTTCTAGAGGTTAATGCACCTATGAATGTAAACAAACCCAAAACAATAAGAAATCCCGATGATTGCATAGCAACTCCTACTGCTCCAAGAAGTGCGCAGGCAATTGGTGTCCATTTTGCAAGGGGAATAATTCTTGAATTGTTGGCTACCTCATGTTCTTCATAGCCTTGGGCTACAAGTAGTTTTTTTGTTGATTCTTTCATATAATTTTTAATTGCTTTTTCTATACCTACAAAAGTAGAATCTATTTTGAAACAGCTATTTTAATGTTTGTTAAATCTGACTCAAATTAATTCTATTGGTTTAAAGAATAGATTATGTTCATTTATTCTTAACAACTCTATTGAAAATCAAGTTTATAATAAAAAGATTGAAAATCATGAATAAACACACTAATTTTACTTGTAATAACTTTTTGCTTCTATCCAAACAAACAGTATGTTGTAAGCAATCGTTTTTATAGTTATATTTGCATATAAACCTAATTAACAAAGCGTTAGCAAAATGGATTACGGAGTATTAGCACGGTCTTATAATACACTTGACTATCCAGAGCTATTAAAAAAGAAATTAATCGCTTTTTTCAAGTATAATTCTTTTGATGGGTTAACAAAATATGAATTACATCAAAAAATTAATAGTGCCCTTTTCAATAATTACGAGGGAGAGGAAATACTAAAATATAAACTAGCTAAAACTTTTCTTAAAAAAGACTATATAGCTGCTTTTGAGGTTAGGGTTTTAAATAGTCGAGCCGATTTTTTGGTAATTAATGGAGATACTAAATGCTTTGAAGTAAAATCCAAGATTGATACTCTTTTTAGACTCAAAAAGCAAACCCAAGATTATAGTGATGTTTTTGAATATAATACTGTTGTGGTTGATGAAAAGCACTTGGGAATTGTTCAACAAATTATACCCGATTATTATGGTATATGGACTTTTTCAGGTACAAAAAATATTATTCTGAGGGAAGCCCAACATAGTCCAAATTTAAACCCAACATCTCAATTAAGTTTGCTAACCAAAAAAGAACTTTTGAAGCATTTTGGAAGTTCAAATATTTTTGAAATAGTTGTATCTAATAATGATTTTGATATAAATAATAAACTAAAAGATGCTTTAAAACTTAGATACACAAAGAGATGGGCTTTTATTAAAGAAAATTGGGAAAGTATATTGCCAATTGACCTTCAATTTTTCTTTAATACAAATGTTTCTCCAGAATTAATCTATAATACCTAGACTAATTGTCCTGCATCTATTTTTGTTTTTAAACAATGTAAATAATGCTCCATAGCAATTCTCTTAAATTTTGCTTGGCTTTGTCCACTTTGAGCCCCTTGTTTTATCTCATTTAATATTTCCCAACCTTTATTATTTTCATTCAAATAAGTTAATCCACATAATTTCATTTCTTTAACCGCAACCGATGCAAGTATTTCAGGAACAATAATAATCTCAAAATCCGATAATGATTTTTTTTCACCCTTATTACCAAGTCCTTTAAAACCGATGAATTGATTATTTATTGCATCATATAAAAGCATTCCAGGACTTATAGTTCCACCAGAAGTGAGGTCATCCTTTTTTATTCCTACATAATCTCCAAAAGAATCCGCTTTAAATGAAATTTTATATTGCTCAAGAAGTCCATTATCAGCATCAAATACTACTTCATTATTTGTTAAATTGACATTCTGAATATCTGTGTTTATTGCACTTCTTAGTACAATCTTGGGACACCGAGAAAAAGCACTCCATTTGCTAATTATCTGCTTTATGGGAGGGCTAGGATAAGGCGCCATAGTATCTAAATCTAAGATAATATAGTCATTAGTTGTAGCAACCTTAATTATTTCAGCCCAATCCTCTTCAAAGTGATTAAATAGCACTCGATATGCGATTGATTTATAATTTGGTCGTAATTCTTTTTCTTGAAAAGAAACCGTTTCAGTTTCTCCTGTTCTATTCAAAAATGAAGAAATAACTGGAATAATTCTGTTACTTTGTTCAGCTAATGACAATAAATAATCGGTTCTCTTTTCTTTGTTGGTAATAACAGTTCTACTAAAAAGGAGTACTTCGTCTTTCATAGAAGCTCGTTCTTTCAAATAGACAGGCATATCAACAAACACCTTTTGAGCATTAATATCTTTTATCAAACCTAAATGAATCTCCTTAAAAGATTGTTGCTTTTCACCTTCTCTCTTCCTGTCAAATTCCTTAATAATTTCTATTAGAGGATACATATGATTACCAAAATCAAATGACCTCAAAACAATGTTTTCTTGTTGCCTTGACCTAAAGGTTGGCATGTAAATTAAATTAGTTGCCATATTTAATTTTTTGATGTTTAACAAATTCTATAAATCCCACTTCATCTTCTGGATTAAAGTCTGAATCTAAGAAAGCTAGTTTAATGATAAACAAATCTATAAAATCATTGAATTGCTCTGCAAGCCATTTATACTTTATATAAACTATCTCTTTAGTTTTATTCTCTTCCAAATTATTAACAATTACATTGTTGTATTTTTTAAAAAATGCCTCCCTATCTTCTCTATAATCTGATTGAAAAACTTGAAGAAAAACATTTAGGTATTTGATTTCACAACTATCAAGAATCAAGACATCTGAATATAAATAATCAAAAACCTTTTCTCCTTTATTATTGAATGCTTGAAATTCATTTACCAGATTTGTGGATAAAATGATTCTTGGATAAACTGCTACCTTCGTTTCTAACTCATAAGCATTTGCAAGAGGAATACCAACCGCTAATTCCTTTTCATCAATGAATAAACCATAATCAATGCCGCCTCTTAAAAAATATCCCTTTTGGGCAAATTCAAAATATAATTCAGTAATAACTAGAAGTAAATCCTGTAAATCAGCAGTTGATGTCTCTCTAATAGAAGTGATACAAATATTATCAGAGAATAGATAGTATTTGTATTTTTCGACATCTAACTTAGTAATCGCTTTTTTAAAAGTATTAATAAAATCATTTGCCTTAGATGAAATGTATTGTCCGTTATTTAAATTTTCATTATTAGCATCATCAAAATGGGTTAAATGATTAGCTAATGCTTCTTTCTCAAAATCAATTAATTTTTGACGAAAACCTAAAACATCTAGAAATGCTACAGCTCTTTTTCTATAAATATATTCTTGCTCCATATTTTCAAGACCAAACTATAGTATGCAAAGACAGTTCCTTATTATCCTTTAAAGCATTTATTTACACTCTATCAAATGTAAGGATAATTGTCTCTTGTTCAAATGAATTTAAGTAAATATAAACAAACCAATATAAAAAACATTTTCTACTAACTCATCAATTAATCATCACATTATTTCCTTTTTCCTTTCCATCCAATAATAATTGAATATCTTTGCAGGCTTTTAAAAAATCAACTTTTCTCAAGTTAATAATTTACAAACCAAATATTTAGATGATTACAGTTTCAAATCTTGGCGTTCAATTCGGCAAACGCACCTTGTTTCAGGAGGTCAACATGAAATTCACTCCTGGCAACTGCTATGGTATAATTGGAGCCAACGGGGCAGGAAAATCAACCTTTCTGAAAATGCTTTACGGCGAGGTTGATAATATGAGGGGATCGGTAACGTTTGGAGCCCGCGAGAGATTATCAGTTCTTAAGCAGAATCACTTTGAGTTTGACGATTATATCGTTCTTGATACCGTGCTGATGGGTCACTCCAAACTATGGAAAATTATGCACGAAAAGGATGCTCTATACGCCAAGCCTGACTTTAACGAAGAGGATGGACATAAAGTATCCGAGTTGGAGGGAAAATTCGAAGAGATGGACGGTTGGAATGCACACAGCGATGCAGCAAATCTACTCAGCGGATTAGGAATAAAGGAGGAGCATCATAATAAGCTGATGCGCGAATTAAGCGGAAAAGAGAAGGTTAAGGTTCTTTTAGCGCAGGCGCTATTCGGCAAACCCGATAATCTCCTACTCGATGAGCCCACCAACGACCTCGACCTTGAAACAGTCAGCTGGCTTGAAAACTATCTTTCAAACTTCGAGAATACCGTATTAGTTGTTTCTCACGACAGGCATTTTTTGGATTCAATATGTACCCATATTGTCGATATCGATTTTAATAAGGTTCAGCTTTTTGCAGGCAATTATAGCTTTTGGTACGAATCAAGCCAATTAGCGTTAAGACAGCAATTGGCTCAGAATAAAAAGGCAGAGGAGAAGAAAAAGGAACTTCAAGAGTTTATTCAGCGCTTTAGCGCCAATGTGGCTAAGTCAAAACAGACTACTAGCCGCAAAAAGATGATTGAAAAGCTTAACATTGAGGAGATTCAACCATCGACTCGAAAATATCCGGGAATAATCTTTACCCCTGAAAGAGAGGTTGGAAATGTAATCCTTGAGGTTGAAAATTTAACCAAATCGGTTGAAGGGGTTACGCTTTTCAAAAATCTCAACTTTAGGCTTGAAAAAGACGATAAAATCGCTTTCCTATCAAGAAACCCAAGAGCAATGACCGCTCTATTCGAAATTCTAAGCGGTCACGCTATGCCTGATGTGGGGAAATTCAATTGGGGTCAAACCGTTACTACGGCTTATCTTCCATTGGATAACGAGGAATTCTTTAAAAAGAATATTACCCTTATCGACTGGCTGGCTCAGTATTCATCGGATACGCTTGAATCGTTCCTTAGAGGTTTTCTTGGAAAAATGCTTTTCTCAGGTGAAGATATCTATAAGAAAGCAACCGTTCTGTCAGGAGGTGAGAAAGTGCGCTGCATGATTGCCAAGATGATGCTCCGTAATGCCAATGCAATGATTCTCGATTCGCCAACTAACCATCTTGATCTGGAATCAATTCAAGCATTTAACAATACGCTCATGAACTTTAAAGGGGTAATCTTAATGTCTTCGCACGACCACGAGTTTATCGAAACCGTATGTAACCGCATTATCGAGATAACACCAAATGGGATGATCGATAAGCGTATGGATTACGATGACTACATCTCAAATGAGAAGGTACAGGAACAAAGGAATATATTGTATCAATAAATCAACTTCTTGACCTGATATAGGTTTTTACAAAATGGAGAGTATGTTAGGTATTGTATCAGCTATTTTGATAAAAAAATTGAACATCTCAACGCTTAGCCTGCACTTGAATAGAATTGCATTAAAGCAGAGATTAAAATCAGCAAAATGAATAGAAAACTAGGCCAAAATCTGCGATTTGAGGTTGTAAAATAGTGAGTGTATTGAAAAACTATGGGGATTAATGATAAATAGAAAATCTCAAAGGAAACGGTTGGTATTAAGGTGATAATTGAAATGTTTATTAAATTAAACCAGAAGAATACCCCATGAAATTTTCGAACGCTAATCTTCTCGGTTGTAATGGTTTTTACTAAATAGAATCCTGTAATAATAAACAATAGCAAACAGTAGGAGTAGAAGATATAGTGAAGCGATATAATTTCGTGATTAACTTCAGTGAATAGATTTAATTTCAATGTACTTAAAACGGCTATCAGATCGTTGCCGACCATGTAGAAATAGAAAAAGTAGAAGAACCATGGTGTGATTAACCCGAAGAATAAGACAAACCACTCCCTTGGATTAAATGTACGAATTGTTATAACAGATAGTAATGCGGCAATAATGTAGAAAATAGCTGGTGCATAAAAAAGAGAGGCGATGGCAATATAGAATCCTGCCTTAAAAAGGTTATCTAATACCATTTCTTTATGATAAATGGACAGGATATGATCAATGGCAAATACTAAAAAGAATGCGGCAAAAACAGAGGGATTAAATTGCTGAAGTGTTATTAAGCTTGAAACAAGAATGATATAGAAAAACGAAATCAGATATGTTCGCTGCTTAATTACAATATGCTTCGAGTTTATTCGAAGAAGATAAAAGCCTATGAAGAGTAAAACTGTAAATGCTATAATTCTGCCAATTAGTATGTTGCTCGATATCCAGCCCGTAGCTATAGAATAGAATGGCATAGTAATGCTCTCAAAATAGAATGGGTGTACCTGATCGGAGCAGAAGGATTTAACCCATAATAGTATTGAGAACAGTATGATAGATATAATAACCTGAGGAAGAGCCTGTTTGAAAAATTTTAGAAGCATAATCTAGATGTATTGTTTAAGATCCTTCCCAATATCCGTTCTATAGTATTTCCCTTCATAGCCAATAATAGATGCGGCCTTGTAGGATTTTAAAAGCGATTCATCGGCTGAATGGCTTATGCAAGTTAACGCTAAAACCCTTCCTCCTGCAGTAACAATACTCCCATCAACCAATTTAGTACCTGCATGGAATGCAATAACCTCTTCTATCTCATTCAAGCCTGTAATTACTTTTCCCTTCTCATACACATCAGGGTATCCTCCCGAAACAAGGATTACTGTTGTCGCAACCTGATCGCTAATGCTAATTTTACATTCGGAGAGTTTCCCTTTTCCTGTTAGATCAAGTAGTTCAACAAGGTCATTCTCGATACGAGGGATAACAACCTCCGTTTCTGGATCGCCCATACGAACATTGTACTCAATTACGAATGGATTTCCATTATCATTCATTAAGCCAATGAAAATAATCCCTTTATAGTCAATACCATCTTTTAATAGACCCTTTATAGTAGGTATAATAACTCTATCTTCAACCTTTTGTAAAAAGTCTTTATCGGCGAATGGAACAGGAGAGACGGCGCCCATTCCTCCTGTATTTAGCCCTGTATCACCGTCTCCAATCCGCTTATAATCCTTTGCTTCGGGAAGAATTACGTATGATTTCCCATCGGTTAATACAAAAACCGATAGTTCAATTCCTTTTAGGAACTCTTCAATAACTATTTTTTTGCTAGCCTCACCGAACTTTCCATCAAAAAACTCGTCAATGGTTATATTCGCTTCGTTAATATCCTCGCTAATCACGACCCCTTTCCCTGCTGCTAACCCATCGGCTTTAAGCACGTAGGGCGGTTTAAGCTGTGTCAAAAATTGTTTTGCTTCTCTATTTTGCCCTGATACGAAACATTTATAGGCTGCTGTAGGAATTGAATGCCTAATCATGAATGCCTTAGCAAAATCCTTGCTACCCTCTAGCTGCGCACCCTCCTTTTTTGGCCCTATTACAGGGATTTGCTTTACTCGTTGATCGGAAAGAAAGCTATCATGAATTCCCTTAACCAACGGCTCTTCGGGTCCAACAAAGACTAAATCGATAGCGTTAGCTATAACCGCCCGCTTAACCGCCTCAAAATCGAGTATGTTTAGGTTTAGGTTTGTTCCGACACTGGCTGTACCCGGATTACCAGGGGCAATGAAGAGTTTCTTTAATTTAGGACTTTGTGCGAGTTTCCATGCAATGGCATGCTCACGACCACCAGAACCAAGCAGAAGGATATTCATATGGGTATTTTTTCAAGCGTAAAAATAAGCCAAACGAATATCATTACAAAAGAAAAGAGGATTCGGGGATGAATCCTCTTAAAAATATTTATGTGTGAGAAGTTTAGGCCTAAAATGCTCGTGCAGCCCGAACAATATAAGAATTATTCTTTGGGCTAGGGGCTGTACTTTCTAAACTAAAGTTATATTTCCAAGCATTGTCATTACTAGATTCCGATGAGCTCCAATAGTTCGCAGCGCTAAATCCGCCTATACCCTCTTTATGTAAATTAGTTAACATTAATCCCAATTCGTCCTTTGATGGTAAAAACCAGTCATTGTAGCTTCCTCCAGAATATGATCTACATATTCTTGCAGCAATACCAGCTGTAGCGCATCCATTGATAATTTCGGTTGTATTCTGGCTTCCTGTCCCAACTGCTATTCCATCAGCCCCTGAAATTAAAGTACTCAAGCAGCCCCATGTAGTAGTACCTTGATCGGCGGCAGCAGCAACAAGCCCATGAAGCCCTGTATTGTCTAAATAGAAAATTATTCCGTTTTCCCAGGTAATCCCAATGCCTAGCAATGTAAATGACATATCATCACCATACGATGTGCCAAGTGCATTAACTGCTTTTACCCTGAAATGGTATAAAGTACCTGGAGTAAGACTTGATAGATCGCAGGTTACATTCACATCAGATACTCCGGTAACGGGACTTTGAGCAGCTGTGGCTGAACTTCCATAGCCAGTTGTTGTGCCATATTCAAAGGTTACTGTGGTAGGAAGATTGTTTGGATTAACAACTCCGTTCAAAATGGCAGTAACAGGTGTAGTTGATACATTGAATGTTGCAGCAAGCGTTAGTGCTGAAGGAATTTTAATGGAATTTTGCCACTCGGGAGCACCCGATGCACCCATGGTTAAAACCTGCCCGGTAATTCCTTTTGGGATACCCGTCCAGCTAGTCCCATTAAAATAAAGCATATCCCCTGTAGCTGGTGCTGCCAGGGTTACATCATCGGTGTTATCAGTATCCCAATTGGTAAAGGTTACAGTATTTCCACCCGTTTCTGATATGGTGAGCTGGTTAGTATTGAGACTAAGTGTTTGTATTTCGTTGGTTACAGAGCCATCAATTTCAGATGTTAGGTAATTCGGTGTCCAATTCTCCCACTTGCTTGAAGTGGAGCTATATTTAAGAAGTTGATTGTTTGAAGGCGAGGAGATGCTAATCGGGTTATTTATTACTTCGCTCCAATCGGGGAGATATGAGATTGCTTTATATAAACCAGTATGGTTTCCCCACCCATAAGCTGTATTCCAATTAGAAATGTTGGTTGATAAAATACTATTTGCCGCCGATGCACCAAAAACAGGATCGGTCTCTGTAAAATTGGTTAGATACCCTGCTGTAGCATGATTTCCCCATCCATATGCGAGATTCCAATTAGATATATTCGTAGCGGATATGCTATTGGAAGGATGTACCAGGAATATAGGGTCTGTTTCAGTATATGATTCTGTTTTTTTTGCATACAAAGCATAGGGAACGCTAAGTAGTTGATTGGTACCTACCACTGTTCCGTCAACTGAGATACGAATAAAATAAGGAGAATTTGACCAATCGATTGATGCAAATCCAGTTGGATTTTCAGACCCAATTTTCAGGTTAACAATTCCAAACGTATTGGTGATGGTGGTTTGTGTTTCGCTAAAGGAAACACTGCCACTGGGTGAACCTTGAATTATTTCGATTAGTAGGGTAACGCTTGCGCTAACCCTTGCATTGCCACTCCCATCACGAATAACTGCCTGATAATTAACATAATCAGTGTTTTGTGCGCTTATAGAGAATGATGCAATAACTACGATTAATAAAAATATTACTCGTTTCATGGTTTCTTATTTTAATGTCTAAATTAATCTATCAGTAAGGTCTTTAAAAATATTAGTGAGAGTATTTTATGAACGAACTAAAACTATCAGAAAATATTAAATAGCGATAAAAGATCATTTAACCATATACAGCACATAATCAGTTCATTAATTCAAAGAATAAATATAACTCAATGTAGATTAACTATTAGCTAGGTGAACCCGTAGGTCCAGTAGTATATTGAACATGACCTAATCCTAAAAATCCAATTCCTTTTCCTGAATATAGTTTTGGTTTACTCCAAGTTTTTTTTGTCTTAGATTCTAAACCTATATTTTGTTTTTCAACCATTATCGAATATATACCTTCTTTGATTTAACCTCTTTGCTATTTGAAATTTTAACTATGTATAAACCTGATATAAAGTTACAATATATAATATCATTGTTGGATTTAACCTTGCCAGAGTATTGTAGATTACCTAGTATATCATATATTGAGACTAAAGAATTTTGTTCAAAGTTTAACAGATGAATCCTGTTTTCGTTCGAGTATATTTTAGTTTCGTTCGAAATATTTGGTGTAACATCGGTTGTGTTTGCATTGATTATAACTGATACAGGACCTGCTATTGAGAAGCAGCCCGAAGATTCAACAATTCCCATTATATAGTAATTTCCTTGTAAAGCCTCATTAGGAGTGCTATACGGTAGAGTTGCATTAATATCTAGCCAATAGCTAAAGGATAAACCCTCTGTTGAACCCAATGTAATTTCAGGCTTAGTTAAATCAACTGTTTCAGGTGCATTTACAGGTGTAGGGTTTGTTGTAATTACAGAAGGTGTAGGGTTTATTGTTGCTTCAATAGGTGAAATGGTGTAGGTGCCATTTGTTGCAGTCCCTTTAATATAGTAAGTGCCAGCCTCTGCATTAGCCGGAGAAGTGTAAGGTACAGTTGCTTTATTATCTAACCAATAGGTGAATGTTAACCCTGTAGCAGAGCCGTCGGTTATTGCTTTTGAGGTTAAATCAACAGTCGATGGCGTGCAAACGGCTTTTGGGGTATTTATTTTTACGATTGGTGCTT
This sequence comes from Bacteroidales bacterium, assembly GCA_003818205.1. Taxonomy (GTDB): domain Bacteria; phylum Bacteroidota; class Bacteroidia; order Bacteroidales; family Tenuifilaceae; genus UBA8529. Next base: position 3,201 of record RPRQ01000036.1, on the reverse strand, counting down.
TTAAAAAGTGAATGACGAAGCGGGTAGTGTCATTAATAATTAAAGAATGAAAAGCATACTCAGGATTTGAGAATAGATCCTGTTTTATATGGAGCAGTTTATCCTCTAAAATGATATTGTGAGCGCTTGAGGCTTGAGAAAGATTGGCCAAAAACTTATAGTTACCTTCAGTGCCTACTTTAATCCCAACATGAACGATAGAGTCGTTTGTAATCGGTTTAACGGATTGTATTACTAGGTTATACTTCTCGGAGGATAAGGTGTATAGCTCAGCAATATTTGGATCGCTAAGGTAGAATTTTCTGGAATCTAAGTCATCAAAACCATTTAGAGCCGATTCAGATTGAGCGATTATTGTTTCATCCCGGTAATCGTTTGAGTAAAGGTAAAGTCTTAGTATATTCTTACTATTTTTTGCTTTGCTCTTAAAAAAGTTAGCATTCCCCCATGAGTGGGATCTTAAGGTGTTCGGAATACTAAGTGAACCGCTACCATCACTTGAGCATTGTACCCAGACTGATTGCATGGGAGGAATTTTGCCATCAACCGCTGCTGTTCCATTATTATTTGTTCCTTCTTGTAAGGCGCTGTTCCATGTATCAGCAGTTACCATATGACCATTGATATCGCATGATCTATACCAGATTGTACTTGAAATGTTATCAGTTTTATCAATATCATCCCAGTTGATAACTGCTGGGTAGGGATTCCCTAAAAGGTAGTAATGCGCATTATCGTTTCTAGGAATGCTTGGGGTTGAGTAGGACGATGCAGCGTTAGGTGTTCCAGTAAATTTAAGAAGACTATCGGTTGCCGATCGAAAGATATACCCTTTTGCTACTGTAAGGTCTATTCCGCTAGTAATAATTTTTACATATTGTCTGGCTACCTCATTCTGGTAGAAAAGCACATTTGTGGGTACATTTAGGATTGTACTGGTTGCATTACTGATAGGGGAAGAAAAATAAAACCCCCTACCTGTACCTGCTGTTGAACTTCCGGTGCTTTTATAGAAAAGCTCCATGGTTATATTCCCACTTACAGTACCTTTGTTTATGAAGGTGGCAATAAGTGGTTTAAAAACATCTGTTGTACTTTTCAGTATCAGCGTGTCAGCGAAGGTAGCTGTACCATAAACAGTTACCCCTTTGCCTGCGGTTACCTGAGTTTTGGAGCCGCTGTTAATCGTAAGATTTTCAAAATCAAATTCGTTGCCGCTTCCTCCTATGATTTGGACTCCTGCTCCGTTGAAGATTACCTCTCCATTTGTTCCTGGAGTTGCAATAATATTGTTTGTTCCGTTATTGGTCCAGTTCCCCGAAACGGTAATTGTACCATCTAAAGTAATATCTCCAGAAGATTCGTTCTGATAGTTACCGCTTACCACTAAATACCCACCCGATACATTCATTCTACCCTCATTTCGGAGTACCTGTGCAGATAGCAAAATACTATTAGCCATTGCTGCAACCATTAGTATGTATCTTCCTATCTTCATATTACTTACTTGTGTTTCTAAAATTTGTATTGATACATTAAATTAAAAACCAGCAGTTATATACCATGCACTGCCATTGCAAACAATAACCACACTTTTATTTGCAATAAGGGTATAAGTGCTCGCCCCTTCAATCATATCCGAATTGTAAGGATTTATGGTAATTGTACCCGAACCTATATTTTTTATAGTATATACCCTGCCTGCGTTTGTTGATACATCATTTAAGTAAATTGTAAAAGTACCGTCACATAATACAATATTGTAAGTATCATCTAATGTTGACTCCTCGGTTATGGTGCTAATTTTATTTATTAGCCCTCCATCGAGGTTAAAAGTTCCTGAAAAATTGAGCTTAGCACCATCATAATTAAAACTGGAACTACTCGAAAATGCGTTGGAACCACCTCCTCCACATATTACATCGCCAGTATTTGCTAAGTTCATTCCTGTTCCACCTTGAGCTACATTTAAAACACCAGATGATGTATTTGTAAGATAATTCCAACTGCTATTGTAAAAATAGATACCAGCTATAAATGAACCAGAGCTATTAGTTTGATATACAATCAACCCTTGTGTTGGAGTTGAAATAGCTGTTCTCTGAGCATAAGTCATCCTTGGTATTAGAATCCCTTTAGTTGTAGAAACAATATCAAGTATTGCTTTGGAGTTTATACTTGAGGCTCCAATAGCAACACTCCCTGAATTATAGTATATTCCTCCGCTAGTTGAGTTCCACGTTCCTACTGATCCTGAAGCTATTTTTATCCAATTTTCATCAGCGTAGTAGTAAAAAGCATCATCATAAGTATTGTAAATGAGTAAGCCTTGTACTGGTGTTGTAATGCTACCTGTGCCGTTAACCCTTGGAATGAGTATTCCTTTATCGGTGCTTTTCACATCTAGCATTGCTGAAGCGCTGTTTGGAGCAGATCCATCGGTATTTATTGCCACCTGAGCGCTGGATGCCAGATTTAGTAATAATGCGCATGCAATAATTGCTGTGCAGTAGAAAGTATTTTTTTTCATATTTTTAACATTTAAAGTACCTGCTTAAAAATGCTCGCACCCATAATTTTACTTTCCTGTTTTTACGTTTTTATTGGTATTGAAGTTACAGCATTAGATTAATGAGAGCAGCAATAATCTACAAAGATACAACAATATATGCAAATAGTCATTAATGTATATGTTTTCATCCACAAAAATAGGACGATGGTAAAAAAGATAGCTATTTGTATGTACCCCACCTTAAAATCTTACTCAAATAGTTAAGAGCAAAAAACATACCTAACTAAATCGGCTCGTCTTATTTAGATTTATTATAAACAAATTTAAAGGGGGAATGTTTAGTTGAAGGCTTTCGCTAAGCTTTTTAACTTCGTTGAGCCATGTGCGGTAAACGCAAAAGTCGCTAAGTCTTACTGTCTCCTGCCTATCGGTAGAAAAGGTAGGCAAGATTTTCGCAAAGTACGCCAAGAATAAAATTCACTAAATCGACAATTTGCGATTCCTGTCTGCCGGCAGGTTGGCGGTTTGCCTTAGCGAACTTTACGCGAAACCGTTTTTGATTTTTTAGATTCATTAAAATCATGATAATCAAATAATAGTGGCTCTTTTCTAAATAATGGATGATTATTATGAGCTTCAGCGAGCATTAATAGCGCTAAGTACTTAGAGTGCCTAAAGTACTTCAAGTG